>NZ_JBEXOP010000021.1:0-51471 GCF_040611575.1 Streptomyces sp. NPDC006610 | reverse complement strand
CGTTGCGTCCGCCGGAGACGAGGGCGCTGACCATGCCGGTGCCGGTCAGGGTGAACGGCTCGGAGGTCGCGGTGCCGGTGGCCGCGTCGCCGCCGGCGGCGAAGCCCCACAGGTGGTAGGTGCCCTGGTGGTTGAAGCAGCAGCCCCAGCCCCAGCCGGGCTTGTCGGTGACCGCGCCGGTGAACGCCGTCCCGGTCGTCGTCCAGCCGCTGAGGTTGCCGCTCTCGAAACCGGGGTTCGACAGAGCGGTCCCGCTCGCACCGGCGGGCGACGCCATCAGGGGCGAGGCCAGGCCGAGACACATCGCGAACGCGAGGAGCAGCCCGACGAGGGTGGGTGAGGGCCTGGTCGTGGCTCTCACAGGTGAGCGTGTGCGCATACGGGTACCTCCTGGTGCGGGGTGGTGCGGGACAGGGGAGGACGGCCGCCGTGCCCGGCGGCCGAGGTCGGGGGAGAGGTGCGTCCGGCCCCGCCCCCCGCGTGACTGCCCCTGCGCGGGCCCGGCGGGTTCGCGCCGGGACGGTGCGGTGCGGGGCGGCGACGTGAGCGGCGAAGGCGCAGGCCGGCGTCCGGCCGCCGGCCGGACGCCGTACGCACCCAGGGGTGTCGGGCAGCGGCGGGGCGCGGGACGGCCGCTGTGCGGTGCGCGCGGGGCGAGTGCCCGCGGGCCCCGCGAACGGACGCCGGACGCAGGGCGCGAGCACGGCACTGCCGCTGCCGGGACGGGCGCCCTGGCAGAGCGGGTGTCAGGACCGGCGGACGGGAACGTTGACGTCGTCCACGTTGATGTGGCCCCAGCCGCCGGTGGCCCGGTCGACGACCTCGACGTAGATCCGCTCGCCGATGTGGCCGGCGAGGTCGAACACGACGCGGCGGTACTGCTCGCCGCCGCGGCCGGTCGCCTTGGCCAGGATCTTCCCGTCGTCGGCGCGGACGACGGCCGCGTAGAGCCGGTCGGGGTCGTTGCCGCCGGAGACGAGCAGGTCGACGACGCCGTCGCCGCCGAGGACGACGGTGGCCGAGCGCAGCACCCCGGTGGCGTCGTCGCCGCCCGCGTCCGGGTTGAAGCCCCACAGGTGGTGGCCGCCCCGGTCGTCCCCGGTGTCGGCCTGGTGGAAGGGGCCGCCCCAGCCCCAGTCGGTGCGGGTGGTGACGTTGGCGTCGCTGAAGGTCGTGCCCGAGACGACGGTCCACCCGGTGAGGTCCCCGGTGGCGAAGTCGTGGTTGGGCAGGGCGTCGACGTCCGCCGGGCGGGGCGGATCGTAGACGGCCGGGGCGACGGGGGCGTCGTAGGCGCCGTTCATCCGCCAGACGTCCAGCTCCACGACGTGGGCGGCGCCGCCCTCGGCGGTCAGGCGCAGTCCGGTGGCGTCCTTGCGGGTGGGGTAGACGCGGCTGGTGATGCTGTTGGTCCCGTTGACGTAGGCCTCCAGCATCGAGCGGTCGAGCAGGACCCGCAGCCGCAGCCGCCCTTCGTCCAGTTCCACGGCGCCCCCGTGCACGCCCTTGCGCACATCGGGGTCGAGGCTGGAGCGGCCGCGGTCGATGAAGAAGCGGCGCTCGGCCGTGTCGTACGACAGCAGCGTCTCCTCGGCGCCGTCGGCGCACGCCCTGACGGCGAGGGTGATCGTGCGGGCGCCGCGCGGCTCGATGACGGCGCTGACGTCCAGCAGGTCGCCGCCGACGCCGGCGAGGCGGCGGTCCGCCTCCTTCAGGGAGGTCCGGCGGATCCTGGCGAGCCGCTCGCCCCGCAGCCCGGCGGCCTCGGCGATCGGCTCGACGCCGAGGCGGCCGTCGCCGCGCAGCGAGACGCTGACGGGCATCCCGGCGTTGTGCGCCCAGCCGGACTGGGCGTGCTGCTGTTCGCTGCGCCGGTCCTGGGTGATGCTGAAGACCACGGACCGGCCGTCGGGGGTGATGAAGCCGGACGGGCCGGTGAAGTGCTCGCCGAAGTCGAACTCACGGGGCTCGTCGTGGTCGGGCAGGAAACGGCACGCACGCTTGTCGAACGTGCCGATCCAGTAGTAGGTGTGCTTGACGGCGTTCGGGTTGAACCCCTCCCACCAGGGACAGATCAGCAGGATGTGCTTGCCGGTGCGCCTGCCGCCGGGGCCGGGCAGCGGCAGCAGGACGGGCAGCTCCCACACCTCGCCGGGCTCCGGCCGGGTGGCGAGGTCGTTGAAGTGCAGGGGGCCGCGGTACGTCCACGGGCCCTCGGGCCGGCGGGCGGTGTACACGAGGGCGGTGCCCCCGTGCTTGCGGGCCACCCGCGTGCCGTCGTAGTCGACGATGCCGCTGCCGACCAGCTGGTACCAGACCCCGTCCTCCTCCCAGACGAACGGGTCGCGGAAGTTCTCCGCCCATGCGGCGCCGGGGCCGGCCGGCAGACCCGCCGGGGCCTCGGTGACCGGCTCGGACTTCATGGTCCAGGTGGGCAGGTCCGTGTCCCGGTCGGCCGGGTACGTCGACACGGCGAGCCCGGTCCGCTGGCGGTGGGGCAGCCGGTCGTCGCCGCCGGTGAAGAAGAGGACCGGCCCCCGGTCGCCGTCGACGAAGGCCGACCCCGACCAGCAGCCGTCCGGCCCGACCGACCCGGCGGCGGGCGCGAGGGCGACGGGGAGGTCCCGCCAGTGCACCATGTCGGTGCTGACCGCGTGCCCCCAGTGGATCTGCCCCCAGTAGGGGCCGAGCGGGTTGTGCTGGTAGAAGATGTGGTATTTGCCCTTGAAGTACACGGGCGCGTGCGGCTCGTTCATCCAGTGCCACGGCGGCATCATGTGGAACTGGGGCCGGTGCCGGTCTCCGTCGAAACGCGACCGCTGCGGGGTGAGGTCCGGCCGCGGCACCCGCCGGCCGGGAAGGGCGGCGACCTGCTCGGCGTGCTCCCGGTGCGCCGCCGTGTCGTCCAGGGCGCCCGGACGGATGACGAGGCTGTCCATCAGGCCCATGTACATGTTGGCGTGGAACTCGCCGTTGAGCAGCGTGGGGCGGTTGTGCCTGCCGATGAGCAGGGCCTCGTCCGGCGCGAGCACCGGGGCCTTGTCGGGGGTGGCGGCGGCGCCGATCGGGCGGCCGTCGCGGTACAGGCGCAGCTGCCGGGCGGCGGGGTCGTAGGTCGCCGTCACGTGCGTCCACCTGTTCTTGGGCGCCGGCTCGTCCGGGGCGCCCTTGACCTCGACCAGGCCGTCGCCGAAGCCGAGCTGGAAGACGATCTGTCCGAAGCGGCGCAGGCCCAGCAGGAACCCGGTGCCGGCGTCGGGGTTGTGCTGGTCGACCAGCGCCTGCGGCTTGCCGTCGATGCCGTGCTCGTAGGCGTAGGGCGCGATCCACACGTCCAGGGTGATCCCGCCGGCGGGGTCGAGGCTGCCCGGGCCGTCGGCGGTGACGACGGTCGAGTAGCCGTCGAAGTACAGGGCCCGGCCGCGCACCCCGCGGCGGCGCAGGGGGTCGCTGTCGGGCTTGTAGCGGGCGTCGTTGAAGACGTATCCGACGGGGTCGGCCGTGCCGGAGACCGCCTCGAGGGTGACTGCGCCCGTCCGCTCGTCGAAGTCCCAGCGGGCGCTGGGAGGCGAGGGCAGGGCCCGGCCGCGTGCGGCGGCGGGTGCGGAAGCGAACGAGAACGGGACGAGTCCGCCCCCGACGGCGGCGGACACGACACTGAGGGCCGTTCTTCTCCTCATGGCTGACTCCTGAGGCGGTGCGGCAGGGCTTCGCCATGCCAAATCGGTTTAACTGCGTGGCTCGGAATCGTTGGCGCGACCCATGGGCTAACGCAAGGGCTAACGCACGGCGATTTACCTCGGCGTCATCCAGGAATCGAACAAGTCGAACAAAATGGGACGAAGCGCGGCCGTTGTCGGTTCGAGATGTCCCGGGGTGTTGACATCGGGCCACCGGCGATTCAATCTCGTCACACCCTTGCTAATCCGATTTAACGATGGAGTGGGAGCTGCTGATGTCGGAACGCCGCGTCACGATGGCCGACGTCGCCCGCATGGCAGGCGTCTCGCCGACCACCGCGTCGTTCGCCCTGTCCGGCCGCACCGACATGCGCATCTCCGACGCCTCCCGCGCACGCGTCCTGGCGGCGGCGAAGGAACTGGGCTACCGCCCCAACGTCACGGCACGCAGCCTGCGCACCAAGTCGACGCAGACCATCGGGTTCGTCTCCGACATGATCACCACCACCCCGTTCGCGGGCGACGTGATCCGCGGCGCCCTCGAGGCCGCCCGCGAACGCGACCACCTGCTGTTCATC
The DNA here is from genome assembly GCF_040611575.1 of Streptomyces sp. NPDC006610. Taxonomy (NCBI): domain Bacteria; kingdom Bacillati; phylum Actinomycetota; class Actinomycetes; order Kitasatosporales; family Streptomycetaceae; genus Streptomyces; species Streptomyces sp. NPDC006610. The sequence continues at coordinate 47,213 of NZ_JBEXOP010000021.1, read as the reverse complement.
ACGGAGGCCGGCGGTGACCGCGCCGCCGAGGCGTCACTGGTCCACGCGCTCCTCGACCGCCAGGTCGACGCCGTGATCTACGCGGCCATGTTCACCCGCTACATCACCCCGCCCAAGGAGCTCTACGGGCAGCGGGTGGTGCTGCTGAACTGCCTGGCCCCCGGCTTCGACGCGCCCTCCGTGGTCCCCGACGAGCTGCAGGCCGGCCGTGACGCGGCCCAGGCCCTGCTGGCCGCCGGCCACACCAAGGGCATCTGGGCGATCGGCGGCCACCTGGCCGTGCCCGCCACCCCCGAGGGGAACATCGCCGGCAACGAACGCATGCGCGGCCTCGAAGAGGTCCTGCGGGCGGGCGGGGCCCGTCTGGACGGCGTCGTCGAGTGCGACTGGAACACCCAGGACGGCTACCGGGAGGTCTCCGCGCTCCTCGCGGCGGGCCACCGTCCGCGGGCGCTGGTGTGCCTGACCGACCGCTTGTCCATGGGGGCCTACCAGGCGCTCGGCGAAGCAGGGCTGTCCGTGCCCGGTGACGTGTCGGTGGTGTCCTTCGACGACCAGGACATCGCGGCCGTCCTGCGCCCGGCGCTCACCACCGTGAAGCTGCCGCACGCCCGGCTCGGCCGCCTGGCCGTCGAACTGATCCTGCGTCAGGGGCCGCTCGAAGCGGCCGTCCACCGGGTGGCCATGCCGTTGCAGGAGCGAGATTCCATCGCCGCCCCCGCCGCGGAGTGACGCAGGCCCCACACAGCGGCCGTCCCGCCGCCCGGAAGGGAAATCCCCGGGCGGCGGGACGGTCACCGAAAGACGGCGACCGAGGCAACCGGTCGCACCGGCGGGTCCGGCAAGACCCGCCTCAGTGAGATGGAGGAACCCCGTGGAGTGGAAAACAAGGCGCCTCGCCAGTGCGAGTGTAGCCGTCGCGGCGGCGACCGCACTGGTCGCCGGATGCGCCTCCGGCGACGGCGGCAGCACGTCCGGAGCCAGCGGCGACACGCTGACCCTGTGGACGCACAACGCCGGCAACTCGGCCGAGCTGGACGTCGTCAAGAAGATCATCAGCGATTTCAACGGCTCCCAGGACACCTACGAGGTCAAGCTCCAGGCGTTCCCGCAGAACGACTACAACAGCTCCGTCGTGGCCGCGGCCTCGGCCCGCAAGCTGCCCTGCCTGCTGGACGTGGACGGCCCCAACGTGGCGAACTGGGCCTGGGGCGGCTACCTCGCCCCCATCGACGTCGCCGGCAGCGAGGTCCCCCTCGCCGACCAGCTGCCCAGCACGGTCGGCCGCTACCAGGACAAGGTCTACGCGTTCGGCTTCTACGACGTCGCCCTGACCCACTTCGCCCGCAAGTCGGTGCTGAAGGAACACGGCATCCGCGTCCCCACCATCGACAAGCCCTGGACCAAGGCCGAGTTCGACGCGGCCCTGGCCAGGCTGAAGGAGAGCGGGAAGTTCGACTACCCGCTGGAGATGGGCACCGGCGGCAGCGGCGAGTGGTGGTCGTACGCCTACTCGCCGCAGCTGCAGAGCTTCGGCGGCGACCTGATGGACCGCGACGGCTACGAAGCCGCCTCGGGCACCCTCGACAGCGCGAAGTCGGTGGAGTGGGCCACCTGGTTCCGCTCCCTGGTGACCAAGGGCTACATCGCCAAGAAGTCCGGCGCCGACCCCAACAAGGACTTCCTCGCCGGCAAGAGCGCCATCCAGTGGGACGGCAGCTGGAACGCGGCCAAGAACGCCGAGAAGCTCGGCGACGACCTGGCGATCATCCCGCCGGTCGACTTCGGCAACGGCCCCAGGATCGGCGGCGCCTCCTGGCAGTGGGCGATGAGCTCCTCGTGCTCCAACAAGGAGGGCGCCCAGGCGTGGCTGAAGTTCTCCCGCCAGACCAAGTACTTCGTCGATTACGCCAAGGCCACCGGCACCCTGCCCGCCACCGAGGCCGCGGCCCAGCAGATCGACGGCTACGAGCCCGGCGGGAAGTTCAACGACCTCGTCACGTTCGCCCGCGAGTTCGCCGTGGTGCGCCCGGTCACCCCGGCCTACCCGTACATCTCCACCGAGTTCGAGAAGGCGGCCAAGGACATCCTGTCCGGCGCCGACCCCAAGGACGCGCTCGGCCGGGCCGCGAAGGACATCGACACCAACCTCAAGACGAACAACTACTACGCCGGCTGACCCGCCCCGGTCCGGTTCGGGCCATGACCACGCCTCACCCCGCACTGCCCGAACCGGGCCGGACCTCCTGGAGCTCCCGTGACCACCAAGACCGCAGCCCCCGGCCGGCTGCGTCCGGTAGACAGAACACGACCGACACGCACCCGCCGCCGCGAGAGCCTCACCGCCCTCGGCATGGCCGCACCGGCCGTCGTGCTGCTGATCGTCTTCCTCGTCGTACCGGTCGTTCTCGCCTTCGCCCTGGCCTTCACCGACGCCAGGCTCGTCTCGCCCACCCCGGCCCGCTTCGTGGGCCTGCGCAACTTCACCCTCCTGTTCGACGACCCGGTCTTCTACAAGTCCCTGCGCAACACGGCCTACTTCGCTGCCGTCGTCGTCCCGCTGCAGGCCGGCCTCGCCCTGGCGCTCGCACTGCTGGTCAACGCGAAGGTCCGCGGCGTCAACTTCTTCCGCACCGTCTACTTCCTGCCCGTCGTCACCTCGATGGTCGTCGTGTCCCTGCTGTGGACGTTCCTCTACCGCCAGGACGGCCTCGTCAACCGGGTCGTCTCCGCGCTCACCCTCGGACACGTCGACGGCCCGGACTGGCTGGGCGACCCGGCCACCGCCATGCCCGCCGTCATCCTGATGTCGGTGTGGCAGGGCGTCGGCTTCCACATGGTCATCTGGCTGGCCGGCCTGCAGACCATCCCCGCCGAGCTGTACGAGGCCGCCGACCTGGACGGCGCCACCCGCTGGCACCGCTTCCGCCACGTCACCTGGCCCGGACTGCGCGCCACCCGCACCTTCGTGCTGGTCACCATCACCATCGCCGCGTTCAGCCTCTTCACCCAGATCAGGGTGATGACCCAGGGCGGCCCGCTCGACTCGACCACCACGGTCGTCTACCAGGCGGTCCACGCCGGCTACGACCAGCAGCAGACCGCGTACGCCGCCGCCATCTCCCTGGTCTTCTTCGTGCTCGTCCTGAGCGTGTCCCTCGTCCAGCGTTTCCTGACCCGGGAGAAGGGCTGACATGACCTCCTTCCTCAAGCACCTCGGCGGACACGCCGGCCGGATCGTCCTGGCCCTGGTCTTCGCGCTCCCGCTCGTGTTCATGCTGGTCTCGTCGTTCAAGACGGACGACCAGATCTTCGCCGACCTCGGCTCCCCGCGCGCCTTCCTCCCGGTCGGCGCCCTGTCCCCGGACAACTACACGGGCGTCTTCGAACGCGTCCCCGCGGCGCAGTTCCTGCTGAACTCGGTGATCATCTCGTCGGTCACCGTGATCCTGGGCGTCGTCATCAACAGCATGGCCGCCTTCGCGCTGTCACGCATGGTCTGGCCGGGCCGCAAGGTCGTCATGACGGTGGTCATCGCCACCCTGATCGTGCCCTTCGAAACCTTCGCCCTGCCGCTGGTGTGGTGGGTCAACCAGCTTCCGCTGCTCCGCGTCAACGGCTTCCACCTGGAGTGGACCACCGGCTGGATGGACACCTACCAGGTCCAGATCCTGCCGTTCGTGGCCAACGCCTTCTCCATCTTCTTCTTCCACCAGTACTTCCAGAGCATCCCCAAGGAGATCGACGAGGCCGCCGTCATGGACGGCGCCGGCTGGTTCAAGATCTACCGGCGCATCATCATGCCGCTGTCCGGACCCGCCGTCGCCACCGTCGCCATCCTCACCTTCCTGCCCGCCTGGAACTCCTACCTGTGGCCGCTCATGGTCGTGCAGAGCGAGGAACTGCGGCCGGTGATGGTGGGCATCTCCTACTTCTTCCAGCTCAACGTGGGCTGGGGCCAGATCATGGCCTACTCCTCCATGATCACGGTGCCGATCCTGGCCCTGTTCGTGGCCTTCCAGCGCTCCTTCGTCAACAGCATCGCCTCCACCGGCGTCAAGGGCTGACAACGCTCCCTCGACACCCCGTGAAAGGACCTCGCGTGTCCGTCATGCCCGCAGACCCCCATCTGCCCGTCGCGCACCTGCGCCCGCCCCGCAACTGGGTCAACGATCCCAACGGGCTGGCCCACCACGACGGCCACTACCACGTGTTCTTCCAGTACAACCCGTACGGGCCGGAGCACGCGAACATGCACTGGGGCCACTTCCGCAGCGCCGACCTGCTGACCTGGGAGGAACTCCCCGTCGCCCTGACCCCCACCCCGGGCGGGGACGACGCCGACGGCTGCTTCTCCGGCAACGCCGTCTCCGACGGCGACCGCATGATCGCCTTCTACTCCGCCCACCGCACCGACAACTGGGCCCAGCCGGTCACCACCGCCGAGTCACGCGACAGCGGCCGCACCTGGACACCGCGCGGCAGCCTGCTGATACCCGACCTCCCCCGCGACGCCACCATGTACCGCGACCCCTACGTCTGGCGCCAGGGCGGCAGATGGCGGATGCTGGTCGGCTCCGCCCTGGCCGACGGCCGGGCGGCGGCCCTGCTGTACGAGTCCCCCGACCTCGAACACTGGCAGTACCAGGGCCCGTTCCTCGACCGGGCCCCCCAGCCTCTGGCGCCGGGCAAGGACACCGGACTCGGCTGGGAATGCCCCCAGTACCTGCACACCCCCGACGGACGCGGCGCCCTCATCCTCAGCGCCTGGGACCCGCAGCTCGGGCCCCGCCGCACGGTCGTCTACCCGGGGCGCGAGCACGAGGGCCGCTTCCACGCCGCGGCCCCCGCCCTGTTCGACCACGGCCCCGACTTCTACGCCCCGGCGCTGCTGCCCGCTCCCGACGGCCGGTGGCTGCTGTGGGGCTGGTCGTGGGAGGCCCGCGACCAGCAGTGGGCCAAGGACGCGGGCTGGGCCGGACTGCTGACCCTGCCGCGCGAGGTCACCCTCGCCGAAGACGGCTCCGTACGGCAGCAGCCGGCCGCGGAACTTCTGTCGCTGCGCGCCGAACGCGCGCTCACCGCCTGCGGGGAGACCTCCCAAACCGCCGTACTGGGCACGGTGGGCGCGAGTTTCGACCTGACCGCCCGTCTGGAACGAAGCAGCCCCGCGACGGCCGGCGGCCTGCGCCTGGTGACCTCTCCCGACGGCGGCGAGTACCTCGACATCCGGTTCGACCCGGCCACCGCCGAACTCGTCGTGGACCGTGACCACGCCTCACTCGACCCCCGTGCACACGGCGGGACGTACCGCATCCCCTGCTTCGAGGCGGGCGCGGACTGCGGGGCCGCGATCGAACTGCGCCTCGTGGTGGACCGCTCCGTGGCCGAGCTGTACCTCCCCTCGGGCCGGACGCTGACCCTGCGGTTCTACCCCACGGGCGCGAACCCCTGGCGGATCGAAGCCCGCGCTGAGGAAGAGAGCGTCCTCGGCTACACCGTCGCCGCCTGGAACCTGCGTCCGGACACCCTGCGGCACGAGGCAGAAGGGAGCACCCGGCCCGCGCTCGTCGAAGCGCCCTGACCCGTGATCGAGACCCGTCGCCGGCCACCCGGCGCCGCGCCCGCCGCGGAGCCGGGGGCCGCGACTGCAGCGGCCGACGGCGGGAGACCACTCGCCGAGCCGCGCGGCCCGGCTCCACGAGTGGACATGCCCCCCGACCTCCGGGAAGCACCATGCACCTCATGAGCACCTCCCGCACAGCGTCCCGCCGACTCCAGCCCTCGGCCGCCCGCCCCCGCGGTGCCCGCGTGACAGCACCGACGAAGGCCGAATCCGTCGGCCTCCTCAGGAAACGCGCGTGCGTTCTGTTCACCGCCTGGGCGATGAGCGCGGACGACCGGGCCGCTGCGGAGCTGGTGATCAGCGAGCTGCTGACCAACGCCGTGCTGCACGGACGCGAGGTGATGACCCTCGCGGTCACCCGCGCCGGTCCGGTGCTGGACATCTCGGTCACCGATCACGGACAGCCCCATGCGGCCACCGCGACCCGCGATCCCGACGAGCACGGCCGCGGCCTGTCGATCGTCGCCGCGCTCACCCAGGACCTGCGGATCGACCAGGCGCCACAGGGCTGGCGGGTCCGCGTCCGCATGCACCTCGACTCCGCGCCGTCCAAGGACCCGACTGCCCGACGGCGCTCCCAGGACAGCCGTCGGCCCGCGCCGGCAGGACGCTCACCCGAGCCACGCTGACGCACGCAACCCCTCCTGCCCGTCACCGATCGGCAACGCCCGCGCCCATCGGCCGAAGCAGGCCGGCCGACCGGGCGCACCCCGCCCATCCGCCCACACCGCCCCCGAAAGAAGAGCAGCCCATGAGCCCGCGTCCGATCACCGTTCTCGGAGAGTGCATCGCCGATGCCTTCACCGAGCCGGCAAGCGCCTCGAACGAGCTGGCCCTTCGGGTACTGCCCGGCGGCGGACCCGCGAACACGGCGGTCGCCCTGGCCCGCCTCGGCACCACGGCCCGCCTTCTCGCACGCCTGTCCGACGACGTCTTCGGCCGCCTGTTCCGCACCCGTCTGCAGGAGTCCGGCGTCGACCTCTCGTACGCCGTCACGGCCACCGAGCCCAGCACACTGGCCGTTGCCGAACTGGACCCCCACGGACAGGCCGCCTACTCCTTCCACGCCCAGAACACGGCCGACTGGCAGTGGACTCCCGCAGAGCTGGCGGGAGCCGACCTGTCCGGGACCTCATGTCTGCACACCGGGTCGCTCGCCCTGGTCCGGCAGCCCGGAGCAGCGGCGGTGGAAGACCTCCTGGCACGGGCCTCGGCCCGGGTGACCGTCAGCATCGACCCCAACGTCCGCCCGCTGCTGGTGCGCACGGAGGTCTACCGGGCCCGGCTGGCGCACTGGTGCCGCCTCGCGGACGTGCTGCGGCTGAGCGAGGACGACCTGCGCCTCCTCCTGCCGGGCGCCCTGCCGGAGCAGGCCTGCGACACGTGGCACACGGCCGGGGCACGACTGGTCGTGATCACGCGCGGCGCCGACGGCGCCCTGGCATCCCTCGACGGCGAACGGGTGGAGGTGCCCGCGGTGGCGACACGGGTCGTCGACACGGTCGGGGCGGGAGACTCCTTCACCGCCGGCCTGCTGCACCACCTCAACGCCCGCGGACTCCTCGGCGGCCGGCTCACCGACCTCCGCCTCGACGACGTCGAGGAGGCCTGCCGGTTCGCCGCCCGGGTGTCGGCCCTGACCTGCTCGGTCGCCGGCCCCAATCCGCCGTGGCGGGACCGACTGGCACAGTTCGCGACAGCCGATCAGCCCTGACCGGCAGACGGACCGCGCCCGCCTTCGTCCGGACGCCGAAGGCGGGACGAGCGCACCGCGGCGCGTCAGCGACTCGGGCGACAGCACCTTCTCGGGCACCGGTTGCCTTCGGGCCGCGTCCCGGACGACCGGGAAGCCTGCCGTGAGCAGAGTCCGGCAGTACCCATCACCGCCACCGGACACCGGTTGCCGGCGGCATGACGGCGAGCGACTCGTGGGCCCACTGCACACCGGGCGCCGCAGAGCCTGCGGGACGGGGCGCTGTCACGGGGCGACGGGCTTGTGGGTGCGGTCGGTCTCGTCCTGGACGAGCAGGGAGAGCAGGGAGGCCACGGGCAGTCCGGCCTCGGCGGGGTGGCGCAGAACCTTGTCCGGCTCGATGCGGTAGGTGTTGGTGCGTCCGTGGCGGGTGTGGGAGAGGTATCCGTCGCGTTCGAGGTCGGTGATGATGCGTGCCACGGCTCGTTCGGTGAGCCGGCAGTGCGCGGCGATGTCGCGGATGCGGATGTTCGGGTTGTCGGCGATTGCCGCCAGGACGCGCGCGTGGCTGGTGATGAACGTCCATCCGGTGTGGGCTTCGGGCACTTCGACCATGTGCCGGATTCTAGAGCCGGGTGTTGCGTGAAACCAGTTACATGACATAGTTTTCAGGCAATCGTTGACCTGCTTCCAGTCGAGAGCGGCAGAAGGGGCCTGAACATGTCCAGGGGCGAGGCCAGTGTCGTCATGCCGAGGCCGACAACCAGCGCCCACACGCAGCTGGCCCCGGTGCCGGAAGAGGCAGACCGCGACCATGTCGCGAAAAGCCCGACGGTCACGCAGTACCCCTGGCGCGGCTCCTGGGTCATCGCCGCCCACGGAGACTTCGACCTGCACTCCGTCCAGCCCCTCGCGGACGCCCTGCAACTCGCGGTCGGCCGGCACCCGAGGGTGGTCCTGGACGCCTCCGGCATCACCTTCGCGGATTCCACGCTGCTGAACCTGCTGGTCTACACCCATCAGACGGGCGACCTGCGCGTGGCCGCGCCGTCGCCGCAGGTGCGCAACCTCTGCGAGATCACCGCGGTCGACACCCTCCTGCAGATCCACCCCACGATCGACGCCGCAGTGTCCTGACCCGCCCACCGCGCACAGGCCCCGGGCGCGCTCGAAGGCTCCTGACGGAAGCATGCAGGCGCGGGCCGGGCCGGCCGCCGACCGCACTCGCGGTCGGCGCCCGCGGCAGCGGTGCTGCGTTGGGGCGGTGGCGCCCGCCCCTTTCCAGGCCGTCGGCGTTCGAGGTGGAGAGGCCGGGGCCGTCAGCAGTCGATGCGCGGCGCGGCCCTACGGCGTGGCGGACGGCAGCGATGACGGTCCCCCGGTCAGGGCGCGGGCGGCGGCCAGTTCCTCGCGGGCGGCCTGCTCGGCGGTCTCGAGGTAGGTGTAGGCGTCGTCGCCGACCGGGATGCGCAACGGGGTGGGCGCGTCGGCGGCGACGATGCCGAGGATCCGGGCGGCGTAGTCCTGGGGCCGTCCGATGGCGGGGTTGTCCGCCATGCCGCGTACGGCGTCCAGGGTCTCGGCGGTGACCGCGGCGTACGCGGGCAGCCGGCGGCCCGACTCGGCGAGCGACGTCCCGTAACGGGTCGCGAAGCCGCCGGGCTCCACCACGGTGACACGCACGCCCTGGCCGGCCACCTCCGCGGCCAGCGCCTGGCTCATACCCTCCAGGGCGTACTTCCCGGCGACGTACGCGCCCAGTCCGGGGAACGCCATCCGGCCCGCCAGGGAGGAGACGTTGACGATGTGCCCCCGTCCCTGGGCACGCATGAGCGGCAGGACCAGGCGGACCAGCCGCCAGGGGCCCACGATCAGGGTCTCCAACTGGTCGCGCAGCTCGGCGTCGGAGACTTCCTCGACCGCGCCGAACAGGCCGGCGCCCGCGTTGTTCACCAGGACGTCGACACCGCCCAGACGGTCGGCGGCGGTGCGGACGGCCTCCTCGCACTGGGCGGCGTCGCGCAGTTCCAGCGGGAGGGGGACGATCCGTCCGGGCCAGGCGGCGGCCAGGTCGTCCAGGGCGGCGGTGTCGCGCGCGGTGACCGCCACCTCGTGCCCCTCCCGCGCCGCCGCCTCGGCCAGCGCCCGCCCCAGTCCCGAGGAGCACCCCGTCACCAGCCAACGTCGCCCCATCGCTGCCTCCCGCGCGCTCTCGACGGCCCTCGCCCTCGTGGCTCCGGTCCCGCCCGGCCCGCTCCCATGGTTGGCGCAGGAGCGCCGACGGTCATCCCCCCACGCGGGAGCGCCCCGGTGCACGCCGGGGGCGTTCGACGGCGGACCCGCGCCTCCGTCCGTGCCCCGTAGGGGGACGCAGGTGCGCGGGTCCGCCTGCGGGCGGACAGGGGCATACGCCCCGGGGCCGACCGAGTTCGGGCCGTGGACGGACGTCCCGGGCGGGGCCCGCTGCCTAGCCTCGCCCGTATGGATCACCTGTCTCGCGGCGCAGCCGCCGCTCTGCTCGGTCTGTCCCTCGCCCTCCTCGGCACGGGCGTCGCCCAGGCCGCACCATCCGCGCCCGTCCCGGTGCCGCCGGATGCCGGGACCGTCCAGGTGCGCCCCGAACTCCCGGCGCCCACCGGCGCGTACGCGGTGGGCCGGGACACCCTGCACCTGGTCGACGAGAGCCGCCCCGACCCCTGGGCGCCGGAGGCCCGGGCGCGCGAGCTGATGGTGTCGGTGCACTACCCGGCACGGGCCGGCGGCGGACGGACGGCGCCGTACATGACCGTTGCCGAAGCGCAGGCCTTCATCGACGACCGTGACCTGACCGGCCTGGTGACCGCCGGCACGCTCAGCGGCACCCGCACCCACGCACGCCCCGCCGCCGCACCCGCCCGCGGGACGTTCCCGCTCCTGGTGCTGTCGCCCGGGTTCAGCGTCAACCGCTCCACCCTCACCCTGCTCGCCGAGGAACTGGCCAGCCACGGCTACGTCGTGGCCTCGGTCGACCATGCCTACGAATCGGTCGGCACGGCCTTCCCCGGTGGGCGCCTGCTGGGCTGCGCCGCCTGCGGGAAGACCGCGCCCGGCGGGTACGGCGCGGTGCCCCGGGGCCGGGCACAGGACGTGTCCTTCCTCCTCGACCGGCTGCTCGCCGGCCACCGCCCCGCCTGGCGGCACGCCCGCATGATCGACGCCGCAAGCATCGGCATGGCCGGCCACTCCATAGGCGGCGCCTCCGCCGCCACGACCATGGCGGCCGACCCGCGGGTGCGCGCCGGGGCCAACATGGACGGTTCCTTCATGGAGCCGGTCCCGGCCCGGGGACTGGACGGGCGTCCCTTCCTGCTGCTGGGCACCGGCGACGGCGACCGCTCCTGGACGCGCGACTGGCCCCTGCTCGACGGCTGGAAGCGCTGGATCGACGTCACCGGCGCGAACCACTTCACCTTCACGGACGTGCCCGTCCTGGGCGACCAGCTCGGTCTGCTGCCGCCGCAGGAGCCCTTGTCGGGCAGGCGGTCGCAGGAGATCACCCGGGCGTACATGACGGCGTTCTTCGACCTGCACCTCAAGGGCGTGGACCGGGGGTTGCTGGACGGGCCGACCGCCGGGCACCCGGAGGTGGTCTTCCACCCGGAGGACTGACCGGCCCCGCCCAGTACGCCGGCCGTACGGAAACCGTACGGCCGGTGTGCGAAAGGGCACCGGACGGGCTCGGGTTGGGGCGGGGCAGGCATCAAGCGCGCCTGCGTTCCTCCAAGCGGCCCGCACAACCCCGTCGGCCAGCGCCGGTTGCGGCACGGCTCCGGCCGCACGGCGACCGGACCGGTATGGCGTGGTCGTGGCAGTAACGGCCGGCGCCCCGCAGCCGGCGATGGTCGACGCGGTCGACCGTGTCCGGCGGCGGGGTTTCGCCACGAGCCCCCGGGCCGACGCTGCCCGCCAGGCACCAGCTCAGCGGGGACAGGCAAGGAGCCGGTCAGCTGATCGCGCGGCCGTGGGCGTCGATCGGCGCGGGCGGCGTACGCAACCGCTCGGCCAGGCCGTGCGCGGTCGCCCCCATCGCGGTCGGCCGGGCATCGAGCTGCCGCAGCCGGGCGCGGGCCGTGGACCGCAGCCGAGCAGCCGGCACCCGGCCGAGGACATCGTGGCCGCGCTGTGCGGCGTCCTGCGGAGCGTCGCGGACTTCGGCCCGAGCGAGGACCAGGGAAGCCGCTGCCCAGCCGGGTGTGCCGGGAACGCAGTCCGTGACCGAGGACCCGGCGCAGACCCGGGCGTCGGCGAGCGGTCCAGGACCGGACAGGACTCCGCCCGGTGCAGGGCCAACTCCGCGTCGTCGCATCCCCGAGCGACCCGGCGCCTGTGTCTGCGCCGCCGCTTCCCGTTCCCTTGTCGCCGTCGCGCGGCCGGTCGCGCCGGATCCGCGGCCGTCGGCCTCGGTCCGAAAACACTCCAGCGACTGGGCCCGGGACTGCGCATGGTGGGGTGACCTGCATGGCCAGGGTGGCCGCAGACCCATGGCCGGGGCCGTGGCGAGTGCATGGTCGGGGGCGGCTGCGCACCCCGATGCGTAAGGGCTGCACAGCCGGGCTGCGCGGTGCCCAAGGGCTGGACGAGTGCGCATCGGCCGGTGTCCGGACGGCGCCTGACCTGCATGGTGGGGGGCAGTCGAGCCGTGGTGTGGGTAGTTGCCGGCCCGTGGTCAGGGTTGGGGCAGCCGTGGCCGGAGTGTGCTGACGTGCATGGTCAGGGTTGCCGTCGAGTCGTGGTCGGGGACCGGGGTGGGGGTGGGAGTGTGTCGGGGCGGGGGCACGCCGACCTCCCCAGGTCTTGTGCGTGCCGCCGCCCCGACCGTGTGCCCGCCAGCACCGGCATCGGACTCCCACTGCGTCGTCCAGCCGTACGTCCTGCTACCCCGCCGGACTTCGCTCATGTCCGCGAGGGCGGTTGTCGTGAGGCTGGTGTTCTGTCTGGGACGGTTTCGCAGTACGCCGCGCGCAGCTCGCGGCGGTCGGCTTGCGGGGTGTGGACGGTCAGTAGGTCCAGGGAGGCGCTGGTCGGGATCGCGCAGGGGCCGCCACACCGGCACATCCCTCATCCCGGCTACTCCCGCATCCGTACGATGCGGCACCGCCCCCTACCCGGTGCCGCGCTCACGGACCGCGGCATCGGCCGGCCCCGACCACCGACCACACCATCCCCGACCACGGCCGACCACCCAGCCCATACCGCCCGAGCCGCTCCTGACCGAGCTTGCGTATCCGCAGGCCACGCGCAACGCGACGACAGAGCGATGCCGGGCGCCGTCTCTCGGGCCTGCCCGCGCCGCCTACGAGGGCAGGCACACTCCGCCGACCCCGTCCGTCCCGGGCCGCTCCCACTCCTCTACCAACTGGCGGCACTGCCGTGCGCGGTCCGCAGGCTCCCCGCCGAGAGCGGACAGTTCGGCGAGGTAGTGGAGCAGGTCGGTGACGGCGTCGTGGTCCGGGACGCCGGAGAGGAACACCGCGGTGGCCTCCACGACGTCGCTGTCGCGCTCGAGAAGCAGCACGCGGAACAGTGCGAAATATCGGGTGGCGTCGCCGTCCGACGTCTGAGGCTGGAAGGTGAGCAGTTCGGCCCACTGTTCCCTGCACGCAGCGAATCCGCTTTCCATCGTGTCCAGCACAGTCTTCTCGAAAAGAACATCGGGCTCCTCGGGCCTGAAGGCGATGGCTCGCTCCAAGTCCTTGCGGGCTCCGACACGGTCTCCGGCTTGCCGACGGGCTATGCCGCGCTGCGTGAGAGCCCAGGTGTCGGTGGGATCGTGTTCAAGTGCGGAGGTGAAGTCACCGATGGCCTGGTCATGACGGCCGGCCTGGCGGTGGGTTTCTCCGCGATGGGCGATGAGCCAGGCGTCAGTGGGGGCGTGCTGGAGTGCGTTGGTGAAGTCGGTGACGGCTTCGTTGTAGTGGCCGGCCATGCGGTGGGCTTCTCCACGTGCGGTGAGGGCCCAGGTGAGTGTGGGGTCGTGTTGCAGTGCGGTGGTGAGGTCTTCGATGGCTTGGTCGTGGCGGCCGGCACCGATGAGGGCTTGACCGCGGGAGCCGATGATCCAGGCGTCGGCGGGGTCGATGTCCAGCGCGGCGTTCAGGTCGGTGATGGCCTGGTCGTAGCGGTCGGCCAGCCGGTGGGCTTCTCCGCGCTGGGCGAGGGCCCATGGGTCGGCGGGGTCGACGCGGAGTGCGGCGGTCAGGTCGGTGACGGCTTCGTTGTAGTGGCCGGCCATGCGGTGGGCTTCTCCACGTGCGGTGAGGGCCCAGGTGAGTGTGGGGTCGTGTTGCAGTGCGGTGGTGAGGTCTTCGATGGCTTGGTCGTGGCGGCCGGCACCGATGAGGGCTTGACCGCGGGAGCCGATGATCCAGGCGTCGGTGGGGGCGTGTTGCAGTGCGGCGGTGAAGTCGGTGATGGCCTGGTCGTAGCGGCCGGCCAGCCGGTGGGCTTCTCCGCGCTGGGCGAGGGCCCATGGGTCGGCGGGGTCGATGCGGAGTGCGGCGGTGAAGTCGGTGATGGCCTGGTCGTAGCGGCCGGCTTGGCGGTGGGCTTGTCCACGCTGGGCGAGGGCCCAGGCGTAGGCGGGGTCGATGTCGAGTGCGGCGGTGAAGTCGGTGATGGCCTGGTCGTAGCGGCCGGCTTGGCGGTGGGCTTGTCCGCGGGAGCCGAGGGCCCAGGCGTAAGCGGGGTCGATGTCCAGTGCGGCGTTCAGGTCGGTGATGGCCTGGTCGTAGCGGCCGGCCAGCCGGTGGGCTTCTCCGCGCTGGGCGAGGGCCCATGGGTCGGCGGGGTCGATGCGGAGTGCGGCGTTCAGGTCGGCGACGGCTTCGTCATAGCGGTCGGTACGGATGAGAGCTTGTCCGCGGGAGCCGAGGGCCCAGGCGTAGGCGGGGTCGATGTCGAGTGCGGCGGTGAAGTCGGTGATGGCCTGGTCGTAGCGGCCGGCCAGCCGGTGAGTTTCTCCGCGCTGGGTGAGGGCCCAGGCGTAGGCGGGGTCGATGTCGAGTGCGGCGTTCAGGTCAGCGATGGCCTGGTCGTAGCGGCCGGTTTGGCGGTGGGCTTCTCCGCGGGAGCCGAGGGCCCAGGCGTAAGCGGGGTCGATGTCCAGCGCGGCGTTCAGGTCGGTGATGGCCTGGTCGTAGCGGCCGGCCAGCCGGTGAGTTTCTCCGCGCTGGGCGAGGGCCCAGGCGTAGGCGGGGTCGATGTCGAGTGCGGTGTTCAGATCGGCGATGGCCTGGTCGAGATGCTTAAGCCAGCGGTGTACTTCACCGCGATGGGCCCAGGCGCAGGCGTTGCCCGGATCGACCGTGATGGCCTGGTCCAGTTCGGCGAGGGCCTCTTCGTCGTGGTCGAGAAGGTAGAGGTGTTCGCCGCGGTAGGTGTGGCACCAAGCCCGGGTAGTGGTGTCGAGCCGGCCGTGGGTGAGCAGTGCGGAGAGGCAGGCCAGGGCGGGCTCGTCACCGGTGACGGCGTTTTGCAGGCGGTCGGCCCAGGCCCGCAGCGCGGGCTCGTCGGTGTCACGAGCTGCTTGCTCGAGGACGTCGCCCCACTGGCGTAAAGCCGCGGTGTCCTGCCCGGCGGCGTGCACCGCCTGCTCCAGCGCTTGGTGCAGTTCTGCGGCGGGTTGGGCGCACAGACGGTGGTAGGTCTCGTCCAGGCGGTGCCGCAGCCAGCGGGCGTCGCTCCATCGCTTGTCGTCGGGCAGGTCGTGTTCGGCGGTGGTGCGCCAGGCGGCGTGCGCATCGGCCAGACGCAGGTGTGCGGTGGCCCAGCGCTGGGGCGCGTGGAGGCGCTGGCGGCGCAGCATGCTCGCGCGTACGACTGCGTGGTACTGCTTGAAGCCGCCGTGGCCGCTGACGAAGGGCTGCCCGCACAGCCACTCCCACAGCCGCCCGGCTTCCTGGGGTGCGGCGGCGGTGAAGACGTCTTCGTTCAGGCGCGGGGGCAGGGCGCAGGCCAGCACGGTCTCGCGCTGGTGCGGGTCGGTGATCCACTGCACGAACCGCTCGACGGCCGCGTCGACCGCGTCTGCGCCGGCGTCGACGTCTGAGGCTGTGCCGGGGCGGGTGTGGGCCAGGAGGTCGACGAGCAGCGGCAGTCCCATCGACAGCTGCAGCACCGCCTCCACCGCTTCCGGCGCCGTCACGCCCCGTGCGGCCAGCAGCGCCCTGGTCTCCGCCTCGGTGAACACCTCCAGCGGCACGTCCGCCACCAGCGCCCGCAACGGCGCCCACTCCCGCTCGGGAAGTTCGTCGCGCCCGGCGAGCACCACGATCACATTGGCCGGCACCGGCCCGAACCCGTCCTCCAGCAGCTCGCGCACCCATCCGTCCAGATAGCGGCTGGTCTGCTCCCAGGTGTCGAAGAACAGCACCACCCACGGGTGCCGCCCGCACACCTTGCCCAGCTCGGCGACGAACGCCCGGCTCAGTCCGTCCGTGTCACCGCCGCGGCCCCGGCGCCCGCGGGCCTGGACGCCGCTGCGCAGCCGGTCGAGCCCCTGTGCCGCGGCGTCCGGGTTCGCCATCGCCGTCACCACGCCGACACCCGGTATCAGGGACGCCGCCCCCAGCGCGGCCTGCGACACCACCCGACTCGACATCGACGGCTCACCCCCCGCCACCATGCCGTCCACCGGAACCGGCTCGGCGGCCGCCTCCTGCTCCCTGCGGTACTGCTCGGCCGCCCGGTCGAACTCCTTCAACGCCCCAGTCTGCTCAGCCACTTGGCGGACCAGCTCCGCCAATGCCTGCGGCACACCGTGGACATCGCTCTCGTCCACCACCGCCGTCACCGCACCCGCACTGCGGGCCCGCTCCTGCCACTGCCGCACCAGCGTGGACTTGCCGATGCCGCCCACACCCCGCACATGGAACAAGAACTCCGCCGGATCCGCCTCGTCCTGCGGATCCTTGCCCAGGTTCTCCACGAACAGCGTCAACTGCGCCCGACGCCCCACGAAATGCGCCTGCGCCCGGCGCCGGATCAGCTCACCCCGCGACCGGCCGCCCCGGTTCCTCGCCCCCGACATGCCCCGCCCTCAGCTCAGCTCGTCCCCTGCTCGTAGTATCGCCACTCACCGTGCTGCCCGGAGGACTTCGGCGTCACCCCGTCGAGCCTGATCCACGACCGCGCCGTGGACAGGGCTGACAACCCGTCCGACAACCGCGCTCTCACCGGCCCGCACCCTTCCGGGCATGACCTGCTTATCCGCAGGTCATCACACGATCTCATTCATGGCCGACAGCCTGACATCCCCCTCTGCACACCCCTCGCGACCCCCGGAGCAGGAAAAGGAAGTGGGAAGGGACGGGCAGGGCGGGTCGAGGCGTGCCGTCGGGGGATCGGGCCCGGCTGGTGTGGTCTCGCGCGTCGGCGGGCCGCCGCGCTGTGTGCCGGTCCCGGCGACACCGCACCGGGGGAGTGGCCGCTGCGGTGGCGGCCGCTGCAGACGTCAGCCGCCGGACCGCGCCCAGCCCTCGCCGCCCGGGCCGTGCTCCTGGCCGTGGGAAGCGAGGGCCTCGGTGACGGCGCGCTGCCGACAGCGTGGGACACCGTCGTGTGCGTGTGCGTGTGCGTGTGCGTGTGCGGGGTGCGGGTGCGGGGCGGGCGGCGAGGCCGTGCTGGCATGGGGCGGCTTCGCGCAGCCGCCTTCTCCACTTACCAAAAGGCCCTGTTCCCATGCCCGCGGCCAACTGCGGTCACCCGATCGAGACCCCCGTTCGATGCCCACTCCCCAAGATCGGAACGACAACAGCTTCCTAATTCGAAGCCGGTGACCAGTTGGGCTGTCACACACCGCCGCTGACGTCCTCGATGTACCACGTACGATCCGCTGATGGAGCGCGGCCTCCCAGCAATACGGCCCACGTCCAGTTAGCGTCCCCCGGGTTCTCCAAGCCGAGCGCCTTGCGGAAGGAGTCGTTCTGGGGGAGGAACATCACGCGGCCATCTGAGAGCGCTCGCAACTCCCACAGTTGGGCGGTGACTTTGGCCCTCACCCTCACCGTGTCCCTCTCCTTCTCTTTGATCTGGTCCACATGAAGAGACCGCTCGTTCGGCGATGACCCGAGATTCCAGATCGAGTACAGGCCGTCCTTCTCCAGCCTCAGCCGCCAGTGGTCCGTCGACCACCGCTCCTCCTGACGCTGCACCGTGGCGTGCTCGGACTCACCGCTCGTATTGCCGCTGGAAACCGACAGGCGTCCACCGTTGGCCGCATTGATGATCCGCACGTGCCCGAGGTTCCTTACCTGCTCTCCGTCCATGTCCTTTCCCTTCCTGCATTGATGTGTCCCTGATAATTTGGACATGCCCGGCAAGGAACATGTGAACCGCAACGGGAGCAGAAACCCCCATCCTGATTAATGGGAATATGAAAATATCGACCGACCGAGCGCTGCTGAACTTGAATTCGTGATCTCCCGGAACGTGTTCGGCGGTATCCCTCGGATATGACGGACGCGGAGCCGAGTGCGGGTGTGATCGACTCGCATTCCGTCAAGGCGGACGCCGTTGTCGGCACGGACAGCCGCGGCACGTGCTCTACAGCGTCTTCGGCGCGGTGGACTTCACCGACCCGCAGGAGCTGCTGCCGGCGGTGTTCTCCGCGCTGCAACCCGGCGGCCGACTCGTCTTCTCCACTCTCGCCACTGCGTCCCACCCCTGCCCCTCCTCGGCGACCAGGGGAGTACTGCCGTCGCCGGCGTAGAGCAGTTCGCCTCCGTACCGCTTCAGGAAGGCTGCCGCCCGTCGCGAGTACTCCTCATGTGGAGGCGACCGTCGGGAGCGAAGCGCAGCAGGTTGAGCATGACGACGGGACCATCGGGATCCTCCGCCATCGACCGCGCGAGATCGGCTCCCTGAGGGGCGACGGCCATGGACTCCTCCTTCTCGCCGGGGGCCGCGCCGGTTCCGGTGAGGGCGAGGCGCGCCGGGCAGAGGCCTAGGCGAGGCGCCCTCTTTGCGTACCGTCCGGTTGGTCTGTCTTTTGGGATGTGCCGTGTGCCGTGTGCCGGGATTGCCGCGTCCTGTCGTGCCCGCGGAGGGCCCGCGAGCGGTCCTGACGGTTCTAACGGAGAGGAGCGGGTGAGGCCCGCAGCAGGCCTCCGTCACCGGCAGGTGCCGTGACGGAGGTACAGCATCACGCGGGGGCGATTCGGGGAGCACTTCCACCGACAGGGTCATGCGGGTCCCGGTTCCCCTGGCGGAGCCGACGACGTCCTTTGCCCACGACGATGCCACTGGGGAGTGATCCCGGAAGGCCGCGAGGCCATGCCTGGTCGTCAGGGCCGGTCCCGCACTGTGGAACCCGCCTTGAACCCGCTCCGCGTGCTTCCGGGAGCACAATGCCGGACACTCCTTGCATAGGGGTCGACGTATTTCGCGCGGGTCGTAGTGGGGTGTTAGGCGTGCTTGAGGTCCCGCTCTGGCTGTGGGGGGCGTTCGCCGCGACAGTGGTGGTATCGCTGGCGGTGGACCTGCTGTCCCACCGCACCGCGCACGTCATCGGCTTCAAGGAGGCCGCCGCCTGGAGCGCCCTGTGGGTGGGCCTCGCGCTGGTCTTCGCCGCGGTCGTCTTCCTCGTCCTGGGCACCACGGCCGGCACCGAGTACACGACTGCTTGGCTACTGGAGAAGAGCCTGTCGGTCGACAACCTGTTCGTCTTCGCCGTGATCTTCGCGTACTTCAAGGTGCCCCGCGCCTACCAGCACCGTGTGTTGTTCTTCGGTGTCATCGGCGCGCTGGTCTTCCGCGGGATCTTCCTCTCCCTCGGCGTGGCCGTGGTCAGCCGCTTCACCGCGGTGTTGTTCGCCTTCGCGGCGGTCCTCTTTTACAGCGCCTACAAGCTCCTCAAGGACGAGGAGGAGACTTTCGACCCGGGCAAGAGCTTCGCCGTGCGGATGCTGCGCAAGCTCATCCCGGTGCGGGACGAGTACGCCGGGGCGAAGTTCTTCGTCAAGGAGGCGGGCAAGCGGATCGCGACACCGCTGCTCGCGGTGGTCGCCGCCATCGAGGCCGCCGACCTGATCTTCGCCGTGGACAGCGTCCCGGCCGTCCTCGCGGTCAGCGACGACGCCTTCATCGTTTACACCAGCAACGCGTTCGCCATCCTCGGGCTGCGGGCTCTCTACTTCATGCTCGCCGGCCTGCTGGACCGGTTCCACTACCTGAGCAAGGGCCTGGCGATCATTCTCGCCTTCATCGGGGTCAAGCTCATCCTCCAGGCGTCCCACAAGATGATCAGCACCGGCATCCCGGAAATCCCCTCACCGGTCAGCCTCGCGGTCATCGTCGTCGTCCTGACAGGGTCCGTGCTGCTGAGCATCAGAAGGCCGGCCCCGCTGGGTGTTCTGGCACAGGTTGCCGACCCGGACGCCGCCGCGGCCACCGAGCCGTCCCAGACGCCCGGCGCGCCGCCCGTGACGGCCCCTGGTTCCTCCGCCGGTCCACCCCGGAGCAGTGAAGGCCACCCCCACGCGCGCCGGCAGGGAGGCGGAGCACTTCCCGATGCGCCAGTACAGGCTTATCGTAAAAATATGGTCAAAATGAAGCGCAAGCCTGAAGCGTATGTCTGCCCGACCTGCAAGAAGCCCGTGCCGGCCGCGGCCCACCGCCACAAGACCCTCGGCGTCTTCGTTCCCGCCTGGGGCCCGGGCGCATGCCAGAACCACGACTGTCCCGACTTCCGGCTGGATCCCGGCCACCGCAAGCAGTCTCCGTCCCGGTGATCTCGTCGGTGCCGACCATGCCGCTGTGGCGGTGACCCGCCCGTGGTCGACATAGGCGATGGACCGCCGGGGCCTGCCCTTGCCGATCGGCAGCTCCGCCGCGAACCTCCACGACAGTCAGGCCCTCATCCCGCTCGTCCGCGGCATCCCGCCCATTTGCTCCCGTCGTGGCCGCCGACGCCGACGGCCCGGGAAACTGCGCGGAGACAAGGGCTACGACTACCAGCACCGACGACGCCGGCTGTCCTCCCGAGGCATCCGGCACCGCATCGCCCGCAAGGGCATCGAACCCTCCCCAACGACTGGGGCGGCACCGCTGGGTCGTGGAACGAACCGTGTCCTGGCTGTCGGGCCGTCGGCGACCTCGAATCCCTTGACTTACGCTGCGGTCAGGTGAGAACGACCTCGCCCCCGTCTCTCGGCGTTGCTCGGATCCTGGTTTCGGATCACTTTCCGTGCAACGCTGACGGACGGTCACGGGCCGTGTCGGCCGCTGGACAGTCACATGGCCAGGAGGACCGCTGCGTAGCAGGGCCAGGCTCGCCCGGCCGAACATCTGCCGCTTCAGCATCTTGATCCGGTTCACCTCTCTCCACCGCCCTCGAGCTGAACGGCAGGGTCAACCCCCGCAGAGCACACACGACGCCGTTCACGAACGACAACAGTGACTTTCGATCATCGATGACGACCTGAACTACCGGTACTCAACCAACCACCAACCCGGTCCTCCAGCGCCAGGCTCCAGGGCCGGCCCTTGCGGACCGGGGCGGCACCCTCGCGCCGCAGCGCGGTGACGAGCTTGCCGAACTGCCGCGGGCTCAGCCCGGTGAACGGGGCTCCAGGAGGGCTCCGACGCCGTGATCACACCAGACACGGCGCACGGTGATGCGCCGCCGCCCAGGGGCGGCTGGTCTCGCCCGCTGCCCACCGCGACGCCGTCGCAGCCCCGACCCGTCTGGGTGCGCGCCTCGATGGCAGCGCCTGGCGTCGCTGCGGCCGGAAGCCGCAAGGACGGCGTCCCGGCCAGCAGGGCGGCCATTGGCCGGCCGTCGTCGTCAATCGGAATTCTGGTTGCCGTATCTTCCGACGTCAGAACGGTGTCACCGCGCATGGTGCCGCCCGTACGACCGGCGCGACCTGGCCAAAAAGCCTTCCCACCCTCAAGGAAGAGCAACGCGACTACCCCGTCCCGAGCGGAACATGACCGATCGCTCGCATCATGTGAACTGTGAGGCAGATGTGCCGAAGGCGCCGGGGCCGAGGTAGGCCCCTGATGGCTTGTGGACACCGTTGTGCCGGGGGAAACCGCACGTCTAGCTTTGTCCACTGCGTCGGCGCCCCGCTCGATGGTGCGGCGCGCCGGCTCAGGTATCAGGCGGGACATCCCGCGCTCATCCAGGCGGGACATCCCGCGCTCATCGACGGCACGTTCATCGACGAAGGGATATGCGATGGCTTACGAGCGTCCCACTCTCACCAAGGTCGGCGACTTCCAGAAGGTCACGGGCCTGGCCGGGACGGGCAGCCCCGACCTGCTGGGCGGTCACAACCTGCTCTGACCTTCCCCGACCGACCCCGTTGATTGACATGCACATGTAATTCACAGGGTTGGTCGAGCGCGTGGGCGGCGCCGCCGGTGCCGCCCACCTGCTTGACCGCACACCGCCGACCGTCCCCGACCGGAAGGACCCGCCCATGGTGACCGGCCCGTCGACCACCGCCGGGACCTGCTGGTTCCTGGTCTTCCCGGACACCGATGCCGTCGCGGCCCTCGCCGCGCGAGCGCGGTCGTGCGCAATCCGGGAGATCCCGCATGCGTCGGGACGGCCGTGGCTGATCGGCCGCTGGCCGGACCACGCGCTGACGACAGTGGCGTGCGGGCCTGCCCGGCTGGCCGTGCTCGGACAGCACGCGGTGACCGAGAAGGAAGCGGCACACGCGGCCCGCGCCGGATCGCTCGAGGCCGCCGACGCGTACGCGAGGAAATGGGCCGGCAGCCACCACCTGATCGCCGGTCTCGACGGCAGGACGCTGGTCCGCGGCACCGTCACCGGCGTCCGCAGCGTCTTCGTCGCCCAGGCGCCCGGCACCCACGGCGCCCACCTCGTCTCCGACCGTGCCGACGTCCTGGCCGACCTGGCGGGCGCGGACCTGGACGAGGCGCGCCTGGCCGTGCACCTGCTCAGCCCCGGAATCCTGCACCCGCTGACCACTCAGACGGTCTGGCGCGGCGTCGACGTCGTCCCCGGTGACCGGCGCGTCCTGCTCGACCGCGACGGCCGGCTCCGCACGAGCCGCTGCTGGAGCCCGCCCCCGGCCGAACTGCCGCTCACCGAAGGCGCCCGGCTGGTCCGGGAGCGCCTCGCCGACGCGGTCGCCGCACGGATCACGGGCCGCGAACTCATCAGCGCCGATCTGGGCGGCGTCGACTCCACCGCGGTGGTCGCCACCGCAGCCCGCGCGGGCGCGAAGACCGTCGCCTACACCGCCGCCGTCCACGACGTCCTCGGCGACGACGTCGCCTATGCGCGCCGCACGGTGGAGGCGCTGGATGCGGTGGAACACCATGTGGTGCCCGCGACCGCCGTACCCCTGACCTTCGACCGCGTCGACGCGCTCGACGACGACCTCGACACCCCATCGCTGTACGCGGTCAACCGCCATCGGCGGATGCACATCATCGAGCGGGCCGCGGAGCGCGGCTCCCCTGTGCACCTGAGCGGAATGGGCGGCGACGAACTGTTCAGCGGTGCCTCGGCACACGTCCACGGACTGCTGCCGCGCCATCCCCTTACGGCCTGGCGGCTCGCCCGCGGCTTCACCTCCCGGCACCGCTGGTCCCGCCGCACAGCCATCGCCCAGCTCCTGGACCGCCGCCGGTACGGCTCCTGGCTGGCCCGGGTCGCGCACGACCTCACCCTCCCCCAACCCCCCATGTCCGTCCCGCTGTTCACCTGGGGCACCCCGCCGCGACTGCCCCCGTGGGCCACCAGGCCGGCCGTCGAGGCCGTGCGCGCGCTCATCCACGAGCAGGCCAAGGACACCGAGCCGCTCGACCCGGGCCACGGCGGACACCGGGAGCTGGCCACCCTGCGCACCCTGGCCCGCTTCGCCCGGCACGTCCAGCAGATGTCCGAGCCGCTCGGCGTGACCTTCGCCGCGCCCTACTACGACGACCTGCTCGTCGAGCCCGCCCTCGCCGTCCGCCCGCAGGAGCGGGTGACGCCATGGCGGTACAAGCCGCTGATCGAGGAGGCCATGCGGGGCGTCGTCCCCGAGACCGTCCGGCACCGGACCACCAAGGCGCACGCCGCCCTGGAGGAGGAGACCGGACTGCGCCGCCACCGCTCCGCACTGCTCGCCCTCTGCGAGGACTCCCGGCTGGGCGAGCTGGGCATCGTCGACGAGGCGGCCCTGCGCGACTGGTGCGTCCGGCCGCTCGCCGCCGACTTGGAGAGCGCGCTGCTGCATCCGACCGTCGGCTGCGAGGTGTGGCTGCGCGCACGCGAACGAAGCCGCGGCCCGCTGCGGCCGGCGCAAACCGACACAGGAGGTATCACAGCATGACGATGACCCTGCGCCCCGGAGTGGTGACGGCCGACACCGAGTACGGCATGGCGCTGCTCGACCAGAACAGCGGCGAGTACTTCACCCTCAATCCCACCGCCGCGCTGATCGTGCGGACCCTGCTGGACGGCACGAGCAGGCAGCAGGCGGTGACGACGCTCACCGACCGGTACGACGTGACCGCCGAGCAGGTCGAGGAGGACATCACCCGCATCCTCCAGGAACTGCGCGCCGCAAGGCTCCTGGCCGCCTGACCCGGAGTACCGCAGTCCGTCCCCCCGCTCCGGGCCCCGACCCGCCCGTCCCGTCCTCGTCACGGAGGCATCGCCGCAGTGTCCACCTCGCAAGTCGTCCCGCACGACCCCCGGTCGGTGCCCTTCGGTCCGCGGCTGGTGACCCGGCTGGCCGTCGGCTGCGCCCACCTGCTCGCCCGGCAGCCCCCCGCCCGCATCCGCAAGGTCCTGCTGCGGCTGCGCCCTGGAGCCCGGCCCGCGACCCTCGCCGAGGCCGCCCGGGCGCGGGAGACCGTCCTCGCCGTCAGCCTGGCCGCCGGCGGCCAGCAGGGTTGCCTGCCGCGTTCCCTGGCCACCGTGCTGCTGTGCCGGTTGCGCGGTCAGTGGCCGACCTGGTGTGTCGGCGTCCGCACCCAGCCACCGTTCGCCGCGCACGCCTGGGTGGAGGCGGACGGCGTCCTGGTCGGCGAAGGCGCGCCCGCCGACTACTTCCAGCGGTTCATCACGGTGGACTGAGCGACAGCGCGTCGGCATTGCCAGTGGCGATCTTCATGCGTCCCGCACGTCATCGCCATCACCTACGAAGTGCTCGACCGGGCGACGAAAGCACTGTCGGCGCACGTACCGGCCGACGACCTGATCGAACACCTCGTCAAACGGCAGCACGCGTCACATGAACAGATGCGGGCAAGCCTCGCAGCTCTCACCACGAGGCCCCTGGCTCCGCACACGACGCCGGGCCGGAGACCGGTTCAGTCCCTCCCGGCAAGCGCCAGGCGGGTGAGACTGCGGTCGTGCAGGCGGCTGAGGAGCAGCAGCGAGCAGGTGGCGCCGATCAGAGCGCAGAACATGTCCCACTGGGTGTCCCACACATCGCCCTGGGTGGCCAGGAACGCGTCGGCGGCCTGCCCGCCGATCACGGCCGCCGCCCACTCCAGCATCTCGAAGACCGCGCTGAAGGCGAGGCAGGCGCAGACGGCGAGCGGGGCGAGCCAGCGGCTGCCGCGCAACGGCGAGGTGCGCAGGAGGAGTTCGCGGACCAGGATGGCAGGGACGAAGCCCTGCATGAGATGGCCGAAGCGGTCGTAGGGGTTGCGCTCCAGGGCGAACCGGTCGCGCACCCAGTCACCGGCCGGGACCTCCGCGTAGGTGTAGTGCCCACCCACGATCAGGACCAGCGCGTGCGCGGCCAGCAGAACGATCAGCAGGCCGCTCAGCGGAAACCGCCGACGCAGCAGGACCGCCAGAGGCAGGCCCACCATCACCCACACCGTCTCCAGCAGCCAGGTGGTCGGGTCCTTGGCACCCCACGCCGACATCCCGAGCGCCGCGGCGACGGTGACCGCGAGAACGGCGGGCAACCGGCGGCCGACTGCGGCTTGCGGTGGGACCGGCCGTGCGTCCGGCGACGGGCTGACGGTCGGGTGGATGGCGGACATCGCTGGCTCCTCGTGTCTGGGCGTGCCCACATCCTCGGATCCGCCGCCAGCCCTGGGCATGAGTGTGCGTACTCAATCCCTTTGCCCGAGTAGGCAGTTGGAGTTCCTCCCGAGGCCAGTGTCCGTGATCACCTTGATCCAGACGTCGCGGTCCACCCGGCGGCGTAGCGGCAGGGGCGTCGGTGGCGGGAGGGGGCAGCCACTGGGCGGGGTCCTGGTCGCCTGAACGTCGGTGAGCGTCGCGGCGAGGACGGGAACCTTCTGAACGCCCGCAGCATCGACCCGCCGATGCTGCGCTCCCGGTCGCACCGGTAATACAGCAGCGCGTCCGGGGCGACGACGGCCACGCCCTCTGCCCTTCCAGCACTGACCGACGGACTCCATCAGACGGCGTTCGCAGCCTGATCGGACGGGTCCCCGTGGCACCCTCAGCAATGCCGAGTCGTTCAGCGGCACATGGTCCACCCGGCAGTCCTTCACGACCTCGTCGGGCTTGCAGATACTGCGCCGGGCCAGCCGGCACCGCCCCGGGCATACCTCATGTGCTCGGGGACACCCGGGAGATGATGGCCCGTCAGCCGTACCGGCACCACGCGCTGAAGGCCGGTGACTTGACTCTGCCGAACTGTGGCAGGCGCTGGAACTGATCATCTCTGTGAGGGCCGACACAGGCCGGATGGGTGTGGGCACCGGGGAACCAGGGGAAGATCAGGCAGTCTTGAGCAGGGGACGACGCCGCTGGTCTGGGGGGCGTGCACGCGGCTGTCCGATGGGTGACTCGCAGGCCTCTCTGCAGCGGCCGGGAGTGTTCTTGCACAGGCGGTTCGGCTGGGCATCATCATTCGATCGAAGGAGCGACTGTGCGCAGTATTCGCCGGTATTTCGGCCTTGCAATGGCGGCAACTCTGCTCGGCGCAGGGCTAGCGGCTGGATCCACGGGCACCGCCCAGGCAGCTGCGTCGGACTGCGAGGGAGGCGCGAACGGCTTCACCGACATTCCCAACAGCCTCAGTGGGCGCGGTGTGGCAGGTGGCGGAGGGCTGACCGTGCGGAATTCCGCCGGCCAGTATTCCGTCGCGTCATTTGGGATGCAGGCCGGCTATGTCGCTGGGAGGGAGATGGGTTGGGGGTATCTGCAGACCTCCAGCACGTGGGCCGCCGGCACGACGGGCAGTGTCTGGATGGACGTCACCAACAACAGTGGGAGCTCCTGGATCCAGTGTGGCCCGTTCTGGACGTCCAGCTCCAACACCAGACTCACGACCGCAGCCTACCCGACGAGTTCCTCTTCGAGTCGGCAGTTCCGCGTCTGCGCGCATCTGATGTTGGGCAGTGCCGACGGCGGCATTACGTGTACCAACTGGTGGTAGACCGCGGCTGCTGGCGTTGACGGCGCCCGATGAATGCCTCCGTGGCTCGGACGCGCCCAGGCGCCGGCGCGTCCGTGCTGCTGCTCCGGGCGGCGGGCGCGCATCGGCTGGTGTGTGCGCATTGCGCCGACCTGGAGGGTCGGGGTTGATCGCGGCGTGGTCAGGGTTGTGTGGGGCGGTGGCGCGCGACCTCCCCAGGTCTTAGTGCGCGCCACCGCCCGCGACAGCTTTCCCCGCCGGCACCCGGAGGTCCGCTGCGTCGTCAGCCGCAGGTCCTGCTACCCGGCCCGCCGCTGCTCATGCCCGCCCGCAGGCGGCTCGCGCCGCGCCGGCTGGGCGCGGTGCGCCGGCCGGTCGTGGCGGTCCTCGCCCCGGCCGGGTCAGGGTGCCGACGGTAGTGCCGGGGGTCCACGGCACACGCCGGGGTTCTGCACGGGCTGCCGGACCGGTGCGCCGGATCCGGCTCAAGGACGTACTGGCCAACCGCCCCGAACTGGACGCACTGGCCGGACACGTCCGCTCCTTCGCCCACATGCTCGCCCTGCTGCAAGGCCACCAACTGCCGGCACGGATCGAAGCCGCGGCCACCGCAGACTTCCCCAGCCTCAAGAGACTCGCCCGGCACCTGGAGCGCGACCTCGACGCCGTCACCGCCGGACTCTCACAGCCGTGGAACTCCGGCGCCGTCGAGGGACATGTCAACCGGATGAAGATGCTGAAGCGCCAGATGTTGGCCGTGCCGGCTTCGACTCCTCCGCAAGCGCGTCCTGCTCTACTCCTGAGAAGGCTGCTCAGGACGTATCGTCGATCAGCCCGAAGCCCTCCGGGAACGCCTTCAGGAACTCGCGGCGAGCCGGGTTGCTCTCGGCGGCCGCCATCTCCCCGACCAGCTTGACCAGCTCCTGCCGCTGGTCACTTGGCAGCGTGCCGACCACGTGGGCAACACCCTCCATGACCTTGACCGCGTCGTCCTGATCCATCTGCTCGTCCTCGCTACCGTCGATGAACCACAGGGACATCCACCAATACCTCGGCCAAGGCACGAGTCAGGGACGGGTACGAGGACGTCAGGGGCCTCCCAGCGGATCAACGGCAGAGTCAGGCCGTCCCAGCACGCAGCACTGGCATCACGGTCCGTGAGCCTCCACAAGAAGTGGACCAGAGCCCGAAACTCGGTTCCGGCACAGATCTTGGGGAGCGGTTGCGGAGTGTCACCGGGCAGCACGAGTTGGGTCAGCCCGCAGGGCCGTTTGCCGGGACAGTCGAAATTTCCGGGCACTCTCGTGAGCCGTGCTGGCATCGTGGGAATCATGGCAGCGATAGACGACACATCCGAGCCTGACAGCCCTGTCCGCAGCGCTTATCCGCCCCTGCTGGAGGCAGCGTGGCTGTATCAGGCGGATCGGGTGTGTCCGGAAGACCTGCCGATGACCGCTGCCCACGCACTCGCAATCGGAATGGACACGCCGGCCCTGTGCGAGCTCGCTGGTCTGCCGCGTCATGCGGACCCCCGGGACATCCGCAACACATTCGAGCAGGCTCTTCAAGAATTGGGAATCAAGCTGCCCGATCGCCACCTGGCCCGGCGATACGCGCTGCGCAGGCTGGCCGCGCGATTCACCGCCGGGGAGGTGGATCTTGTCGAGTTGGCATCGGACGAGTGGTCGGAGACGGAGGTCGAGACCGCTGCGGAGCAAGCATTCGTGGCGCTACTCCCGCCATGCGCGTGCTGCATCGAGTACACGCTGGGGCTCGACGAGGCGGCATGGGAAGCACAACTGCAAGTCGCGGCCCGTGCCTTGTGTCACATCCCACTGTCGGACCGCGCTTCTGACGATTGAGGTCAGGAGGCGTTTCTGGCGCAACGTCCGGGGTTGCGGGGGCAGTCCCCGCCTCAGGAACTTCTCGTTGATACCGGCCGACGGATTTCTCGGGTCCGGGACGAAGACGGCATCCGTGCTGCGGGCGGCCTGCTGCTCGCGCCGGAACTCAGCACTGAGCGGGATGCCCGCATAGCCGTCGGCGGCGCCGTCGGGCAGCGCGGGATCGGCGACCCGTCCATCGGAGGTGAGGTACCACGCATGCTCGAAACAGTTGAAGGGTGCAGCCGCCGAGTACGAAACTCTCCACGTAAGTCCACGACAAGCCCGTAGACACCACCCCGCCCCCGCCCGACCAGATCCTGGAACCCACCACGCTCCGCTGATCCCGCGCGGGCCGCCGGCGCGTCCGGCGGGCGCGTATGCCAGGCGCCGTACCGGCCGGCCGCCCGGTACGGCGCCTGGCCCGCTCGCTTCGGTCCGCCCGCCGCCTGCCCACCGCCATGGCCGCCCCGCGACCACCGCTTACCCTCGCGCGCGGCCGGGTTCCGCCCTCGCTGCGCCGCCCCGCGCGCGACAGACGAGAGTACGGCACCGAGCAACGGGCGGCCGGTTGCCCGGACCGTCGCTCCGGTCGGCGACTGCCCCGCTCGGCCTCCGGGGCTGGGCGAGCGCTCCTCCAACTCGGCGGCGACGGGCCCACGTTGCTTCATCGAGAGTGAAGTGAGGGTGGAATCGGCGGTCCTCCCTGTCGCCCTTTTTGATGGTGGAACGTCACCGCTGTCGACGACGACGGCGAGCCGAAGTTCCTGCCCGTGGTCTCCGAACGGGCCCGCGTCAAGCTGCACCGGATCGCCGCTCGCAAGACCCGTCCGCCCAAGCAGAACGCCCGGCCGCTCGCGCAGCTGCGCGAGCGGTAGAACGAGCGCGATCCTCACCTCCGGGGTGGCCGCCGGCGTCATCAGCTCCCTCCTCGAGTAGGCCCGCGCCGCGGCTGCCGCGATCCGGGCCCGGGTCGCCGACGTGGGCGACGTCGCCCTGGCGGCCGTCGATGTCGCCGCGACGGTGTTCGTGATGAACGACGGCGGCCGCTTCCACCGCCGGGACCTGCTCGCCGAAGCCTGCCGCCACCTCGCCCTCGTCCTGCGCGGCCGCCGCCCTCTCCACCCACTGCCTGGACATCAGCGAGCCGCAGACCGCGCGCGGGATGGAGGCCGACTACCGCCTCTACGCCGCCCGATGGGCCTTGCCCGACCTCCCCGCCCGGTGCCGCTCGCCCATCCCCGCACCAGCAACCCCGGCTGATTCCGGCGAGCCGACTGCGTCCTGGCCTTCAGGCCAGGACGCGGGGGAGTGGGAAGCACCCCGCGTCCCGCTGCAGTACGAGCGGGCTGTCCCCGCCGGCGCGGTGGTGCGGGAGAAGTGCGCACCACCGCCACCGCCATCGCCATCGCTCTGCAGGGCCGGGCGTACGACGTCGCCCGGCACCAGCAGGCGGCGATGCCTGAACAGCTGCTCGCGCCCGCGACCGCCGATCCCGAGACCGACGATCAGGAGCCGGAGGCCGGACGGCAGGAGGCGATCGACCTGACGGCGCTGCGGGCCCTGCGGGAGTCCCGTGCGGACGGGGAAGCCCTCGGTCTCACTGCCGAGCGGCTGCGCCACCTCGGTGCCTCCTTCAGCGCGGCGGCTGACCGAGCCCGCGCCACCATTAACCGTTACCGCCGGGCAGGACGACGCCGACGCAGTACGCCCGGTGCGCCAGGACGACCAACGCACGCACCACGCCCAGCGGCGGGACACACGCCAAGGGCCCCACGGTCCCGGCCGCTGACCCCACCTGCCGGGCGTACGGAGGAGAGCCGTATGCACCGTCACCCGGACGAATGAATGAGCTGCCGCAGCGGCGAGTCGGCTGCGCTGGCGCGCTGTACTGGCGGCGCACTGCCGGGTGGCCCTCATCGGTGGTGGGCCAGCATCCCCGCAGGGCGCTCACCGGCCAGACGCCCTGATGTCTTACGGCGGATGCGAAGGAACCAGGCCTTCACCCCATGCTGCACAACGCAACCCGTTCGCACCTACCTGTGCGTACTGGGGCCGGACGGTCCTGGCCGCACGGCTTCCGACGCCTGCGCATCCGGTGGGAACCACGTGACGGCATCCACGAGGCCTTCCTCGGACCCGCCGTCTGCCTGATCACCCACCGGCACGTCCACAGGCTTTGTCAGGGCCGGCAAGCGGCGGAGGACCGGGGGCGTGGGACGTCCCCGTGCGGCACGCGGAACGCCCGGCGGGGCCGAGGGCCGGCGCAGGGCGTTCGTCTCGTGCCGCTCAGGGCTGAGTCAGCCTCTGGAAAAGCGCGGCGATCTCGGTGTCGTCGGCCACCAGGGGGAGCGTGTCGAAGAAGAGTTCCCACTCGGCCCCGGGCCCGAACCGCTCGACGATCCCGAACGGAACACGCGCTCCCTTCTCGCTGGTCACCCTGCCGTGCCACTCCACATAGGTGGTGGACTCGCCGAAGGCGACCTGACCTGCTTTCAACTCGACATCGGCGCGGTCGAAGAGCTTTTGGAGGTAGGCGGCCCTGCCCGCGGGGGTGACCAGCGGCCGGGACAGGCCCGGAGCGGTCAGCCGGGCGCCGCCCATCCGGTCGGCCAACGCGGAGACGTCCTCGCCGTTCCACGCCGCAAGCCGGGCCGTGATCTCATCTGCCCGAAACCGCTTAGGCGCCCCGCCGGTCGCACGACCCGAGTCGGCGACCCCCTCGAACAGGTTCCGCAGCTCCGGAGCGGCCGACCCGAACACGGTGTACCGGTCGTAGTAGCGCCGAGCCTGGATGGTCTTGCCGTCGTCGGACAGCACGTTCCTCGCGATCTGCGGATAGGCCACCTTCTGGCCCTTGATCGTGACCTCGTTCCACTGCCCGAACATCATCACCGCACCGTCGGCCACCACCTCGGTCCCCGTGTACCGCAGGTCGGGGACGAGCCGCAGCGAACCGATGATCGAGTTGCCGATCGTGGTGTGCCCCCGCTGCGGCGCACCACCCGCCTCCCAGAGGGTCGCCTCCTCGTCGAAGATGTCCAGATAGGCCTGCACTCTCGGGTGGTCGAACCCGCCCGGGACCGGCGGCGTCCCGGTCGGCGCCTCACCGAAAGCGATCTGCCGCTCAATGAACGCACATGCGTTCGGGGTGATCAGGCCTTCCAGCCTCTCGACCTTCTTCCGCGCCTCGGCGCACTCGCTTCCCTGCGCCACCGGGCCGGTCGCCGGTCTGACCGAACCGGTGGCCGACGCCGCCGGTTCGGTCGTCACCGTGGCGAAAGCCATCACCGTGGCGAGCGCCGCCGGCAGCAGTCCGCTCCGTCCGAGCACCGCCGTCTTCCTGTTCTCGCGCCCTTGCTGACCTGTCGTCATGCCGGCTCCTCACCGAGATCCCTGCGCTGGCGAAGCCACCCTGCCCGCCGAAGCGCGGAGCATCGATTACCCGAGGGGTAATCGACCCGTTCCGCGCCGCACGGCACGGTTGCGACACCAGGACCCGACCGGCGCAACCGGCCGGGACCCACGCCCCGACCAGCGCACTGCAGCGCGCACACCACCACACCGGAGGACGATCAGCATGTCCGCGACCCTCATCACCGCCCTCGGCCGCAGCAACGAGCCCGTCACCCTGCTGCGCCGCTTCCTCGCCCTGGACGCCGTCGTCACCACGGCCAACGGCCTGGCCTACCTCGTCGCGTCCGGCCCTCTCGGGCGGCTGCTCGGGGTCGACTCCGGGCTGCTGCTCGGGATCGGGGCGTTCCTGGTCCTGTTCGGCGCCGGGGTCGGCTCCGTGGCGGCCCGGAGACTGCCCCCGGCCCTCGCCGTGAAGTGGGTGGTCGAGGCCAACCTCGCCTGGGCGGTGGCGAGCCTCGTCGCGCTGTTCGCCTGGTTCGACGCCAGCCTTGCCGGGACTGTGTGGATTCCGGCGCAGGCCCTCACCGTCGCCGGGTTCGCCGCGCTCCAGCACATGGCGCTGCGCGCTGCCGAAGTCTGAAAGGCCACGCCATCAACGGCTGCGGCGGCCCAGGTAGGCGACCGTCTCCGCGTCGGCCGGGAGGAACGTCTCGATGGCCAGCTCGGAGACGGTGACGTCCATCGGTGTGTTGAAGGTGCTGATGGAGGAGAGGAAGGACAGCACCCGCCCGTCGTGCTCGACCTGCAGGGGCAGCGCGAAGTACGGGTGCGTCGGTCCGTCCTCGGGCGGCCGCCCGGCGTCGTTCCCGGCCGCCCCGGTCGCCCCGGTCGCCTGTTCCTCCGGGACCGCCGCAGCCACCGGATAGGCGGCCACCTCCTCATACAGGGCGCGCAGGGAGTCCGAGCGCAGATGAGCGATCTGACGTTCCATCTGGGCCAGCAGGTGTCCGCGCCACTCCGCCAGGTTCCGGATCCTGGCAGCCATGCCCTGCGGGTGCAGGGTGAGCCGCATGGCGTTCAGCGGGGGCGTGAGCAGATGCTCCGGCACCCCCTCCAGCAACATCAGGATCCCCTGATTGGCGGCCACCACGTTGTAGCAGCCATCGACGACGATCGCCGGATAGGGCTCATAGCCGCGCAGCAGCCGCTCGATCCCCTCCCGCAGCGCGCCCATCGCCGGATCCTCCAGGGAGGTCTCCCTGTAGTGCGGCGCGTAACCGGCCGCCAGGAGCAGCGCGTTGCGTTCCCGTACGGGTACCTCCAGGTGCTCGGCGAGCCTGAGAATCATCGCCTCGCTCGGGCGGGAGCGCCCCGTCTCGATGAAGCTGATGTGACGGGCCGACGAGTCGGCGCGCAGCGCCAGCTCCAGCTGGCTGAGCCGACGCCGCTCGCGCCAGCCGCGCAACAGCGGTCCCACACCCGTGTCGAGGGAGGCAGTCGTCATGTGATGACCGTATCGCGGTCCGAGATCACCGGAGGAAGAGCAATGACGCCGACCGGACCACCGGTCGTCCCGTCGCTCATGGGGCCGCGACCGCTCCGTGGACGGGGCCGGCAACCCGTCCGACAACCCGCTTCAGCCGGCCGCCGGCATGCCGACCCTGGTGGCGAAGGTGCTGCCCGTTGCTCAGGTTGCAGGCGCGCCGTCCGTGCCTGCCACGGGGCGTCGGCGTTGGATGACGTCGATGGGGATCATGACCAGCGCGGTCGTGCCGCCGGAGTCGGACGGGCGCAGCTGGATGCGGATGCCGTGGCGCTGCGAGAGGCGGCCGACCACGAACAGTCCCATGCGGCGGGAGACGGAGACGTCCACGGTGGGCGGCGAGGCGAGCCGCTCGTTGATCGCGGCGAGGTCCTGGGGGAGAGGCATGTAGCCGGTCATCTTGACCGCGCTATGCGGAGGGGAGAACGAGGTAGCGTTCTCCAGCGGCTCGGCGAGGAGGTGCACGAGGTCGTTGACCACCCGGCCGGTCACCTCGGCAGTCGGGACGGAGGCCAGCTGGATGCGCTCGTACTGCTCCACTTCGGACACCGCGGCGCGCAGTACGTCGACCAGCGGGATCGGCTTCGTCCAGCGGCGGCCGGGTTCCGGCGAGGACGAGGAGGTTTTCGCCGTGTCCGTGCCGCCCGCCGGGGCGCTGGCCGGGGCCGCCTTCGTCGCGCCGGTGCGGCGCGACGTCGACGGAATTTCTGACTCAGAAGACTAGCGGCCGGCCAAGAAGACCAGCAGTCGCCGGCCCCGCAGCGCATGATCCGCCACAACACCGGCCCGCCACCCCCAGATCACAGATCACAGTTTGTACGCGATCCGTACGGTCAAAGTACGGGATTGTTGCGCCTGCCCGGTAGGGTGTGCGTCAGGAGGTATTGCATGTCCGAGCTGTTCGACGCCGTCGACGCGCTGGTCGCATCCCGTTCTGCGCTGCCGCCGACGCCGGAGCGCAAGCGGCTGCGGGTCGCGCACGGCCTGACGCTGGACGAAGTCGCCGCCGCGCTGAAGGTGCGGCGGGCCACGGTGTCCGGCTGGGAGTCGGTGAAGAAGCCGACCGAGCCGCGTGGCCCGGAGCGTGAGGCGTACGCCCGGCTGCTGAGGCAGCTCGCGGAGCTCTATCCCGCCCCGGCCAACACCGCCGCTCAGAGTGAGGGAACGGCGGTGGCCGAGACGTTCGCCGGCGCGCCCGATCCGACGGAATTGCCGAGTGCCGGTGAGGCCTCCGAGGCGGCGGCCGTGACTGCGGCCGAGAACACCCAGGCCCCTGCCCCTGAGCGTGCCGCTGTTGCTCCGGCCGCCGCGGCCCGTCCGGTGCGTACCACCAGGCCGTCGTCGACGTCGCGCCGCACCGGCGCGACGAAGACGGCCCCGGCCGGCGCCCCGGCGGGCGGCACGGACCCGCGGTTCGAGAACGGTCCGCTGGCTGTCGTCGACGTCGACGACGATGGGCAGGTGCTGGCGTACTGCACCGGCGGCCTGGTCCTGGACGTGCCCGCCAAGTCCCTGCCGTCCCTGGTGGACTGGACGCTCAAGGAGGCGAAGCTCGGGCAGCCGAAGCTCGCCGGGCCCGGCAAGGACGCCGACCCGCTGCTCGTGCTCACCGAGGCCGCCGCCAAGCGCTACGGCCTCCCCATCACCCTCAACGAGGAAGAGCGGCTCGCCGGGAGGATCCCGGAGGGCCACAAAGTCGTCAAGCAGCTCGCGCGTGCGGAGTGGAAGCTGACGAAGCGCGGTTTCGGCCCGTGGGCGCGGATCTACCGCCCCGCGACCGGTTCGGAGCGGGCCTGCGTGCAGCTGTGCATCCCGTCCTGGCACGCGCTCGACTCCCGGCACTGGGGCCATGCCGCCCAGCTCCCGCCGGCCGAACTCGCCCGCGTGCTGGGCGTGTACGCCTCGCGCGTGATGACGCCGCGCGGCTCGACCGCGGTGACCGGCCTGGAGCTGATGACCGCCCTGCACCCGCCGACCCGCGCCTCCGAGCCCGACGCCGACGGCAAGCGGCACTCCGAGCACAACCCCGGCTCGCTGGGCAAGGACGCCACCGACCCGATGAACTGGCCGCCGTGCGAGGTCCCCGACGGCCACCCGGTCCTCAAGGATTTGCCCCGCTTCCACGTCCGCGGCCCGGCGGAGAAGCTGTTCGAGGAGGCGTACGACTGGGCCCGGCCGATGACTGACGACGAGTGCACCCTGCGGCACCTGGTCGGCATCGACGTCAATATGGCCTTCGCCGCCGGCGCCAACGGCCTGAACGTCGGCCTCGGCGAGGCAACGCACGTCACGAACCCGGTGTTCGATCCGAAGCTGCCCGGCTCGTGGCTGGTGGACCTCAGCCACGTCGACCTGTCGCGGGTGAAGGCCGGCAAGGAGTGGGTGGAGCTGGACGGCAGCCTGCTGCCCTCCCCGTTCACGCCGAAGGGCGAGCGGCCCGAAGGCCCGGCCTGGTACGCGACGCCGACCGTGGCTTACGCGGTGGAGCTGGGCTACGAGGTGCGCCCGATCGAGGCGTGGGTCCGCTACGAGAACGGCCGCTACCTGGACGGCTGGTACCAGCGGCTGCGCGACGCCTACCTCGCCACCATGGCCGACCTCGGCGTGCACGCGGACATGGAGCCGGCCGATTTCCTCGCCGCGATGGACGGCTACAAGAACCGTGACCCGGAACTGGCGATCGTCGTCTCGGCGATCAAGGCGACGGTCAAGGGCGGCCTGGGCAAGCTGCGCGAGCGCCCGCGCGGTGAGGGCTGGCGGCCGGGCGAGCCGTGGCGGGCCCTGTCCCGGCCGACGTGGCGGCCGGACATCCGCGCGGCCGTCATCTCCCGCACCCGGATCAACCTGCACCGCAAGATCGTCAAGCACGCGGCGTTCACCGGCCAGTACCCCGTCGCGATCCTGTCCGACTGCGTCGTCTACGCCGCGAACGGACCAAGCCCGCTGGACTTCCTGCCCTACCGCGACGGAAAGCCGCTGCCCGGAGGCTTCAAACTCGGCATCAACCCAGGCCTGGTCAAGCACGAAGGCACCCAGAGCGTCCTGTGGGGCGAGGAAGTCCGCGAGCGGTTCAACGCACCGGAACTCAACCTCGCCCGCTACATCAAGGACGGCACCGTCACCGACCTCGACATCGACAACGGAGAGTAGGAGAAGGCCACGATGAGCCTGTTCGGGGACGGCCTGGATGCCGCAGTGCAGAAGGCCTTCACCCGCCCGGCGCCCAAGAGCGCGCCCGCGCAGATGCGGTACCTGGTCAAGCAGCTCAAGAGCACCAGGGCGGTTGCCCAGATGCTGCGGGTCTCGCAGCGCACCGTCGAGCGGTACGTCAAGGGCCAGTTGAAAAAGCCCCGCCCGGACCTGGCCGCGCGCCTGGAACGCGAGGTGAAGAAGCGCTGGCAGCCGCAGATCCGGGCCAAGGCCAAGGCAAAGGCGGCGAGCACGGGCGGCATCGTCATCGACACCCGTGCACGCCTCGGCTACACCGCGCCGATCGGGTCGACGGACCAGGACCGCATCCGGCACCTGACCGTCGCCCTGCCCCCGCAGTACGCCGCCCGCCTCTTCGACGCCCAGGAGCAGGGTGCCGGCGACGCCCGCCTCCAGGGGATCGCAGCCGAAGCGCTCAAAGAGGTCTACTTCCAGGACGGCGGCCGCCGCGCCGGCAGCCTGGAGGAGGTCCGATTCACGGACATCGAGCACCTCGAGTTCGAGCTGTAGGAGATGCGCCCCGCCTCCTGTTCGTCCTGGACGTTGTGACTGGGCGCTTCGGTTGGCCAGTGAGCACTGCAGATGGCCACTTGGCTCCCGGCGGACACCGCTCCGACGGATGCTCAAGCAGCTCAGGCTGGTTGCGTTGCCGACCGGGAGACCATTTTGGACCAGTGCCAACAGGACAGGGCGACTGCGGTCACGAACCAGACCACGCCCAACCACGGATACGCCGCAGCCCCAGCGCAGTCGTCCGGATCTACTCCGTCCACGCGGCACCGTCGCGGCGTACCGATCGCCGCCTGCACGGGCCAGGCCAGGGCCATAGCGACAACCAGCCCGCTGACCGCTCCAAAACTTCCCGCTGCCGTGCAGCGGTCCCACCGGCTGTCCGGTTCGTGAGGTGCTGGACGGTAGAACGCAGCGATCTGTAGCGCCAGCGTTGCCCCCAGGGCGAAGCTCAGCCAGTCGTAGCGTCCATCACCCAATGACAGAGTGATTACTGCGGCGAGGGCGGCTGACCACAACGCTGCCTGGTCGATGGCTCCCCTGCTCAAAATCGAGTCACCCAGCTCTCCCCGTACCCGCGGACCTGCCCGGCAGACTAGGGATGGAGGAGGCGTGCCAACCTCGAAAGGCCAGAGAGTACGCCCATTGGGGTAGCCCACGGCCAACCGGGGCGCTCACCTGGCCAACTGAACTGCTCAGTCACAGACGTGTGACGGAGTGCCTCAGTTGGCGAGTGAGCCCTTGAGTTGGCGAGCTGAGCTACGTGGGCGGCCAAGGCTGTAAGGAGGGCCTGGCTACCCACTCCAGCGCGAACTTTGCGAGGATCCTCGGCATGATCGCGTCTCCCGCCGACCGCGACCGCTCGGACGACCCCTTCGCTGAGATCGGCGATCCCGTCCTGTTCGTGGCGGACAAGCGGAGAGGCCTGGTCGCCGTGGCCGGCGCGCACGAGTACGACGAGGCGAAGACGGTCGGTGTCTTCTACGTCACCGACCGCGCCCGCCGCCGGCTACTGCTGCACTCGCAGCACCGCGTGAACGCGATGGCCTTCCACCCGACCCTCCCCCTGCTCGTCATGGGATCCGGCGAGTACGACGGCGGCTACTACTTCGAGGGAGAGCTCTTGCTCCTCCACCTGGAGACCGGCACCGCCCTGTCGCTCATCGAGCACCGCCTCGGCCGCCAGGTCCTCGGACTGGAGTGGCTGAATGACCAAGACCTCCGTGTCCTCTGATGGCGCCACCCGACGACTGGAAGGACGGACAGGCCCACGAGGAAGGACACATCGCCGTGGTGCGCCGCGCCGACTGGACTGCAGTCGAAGCCAAGTCGCTCACCGGCCGAGACCTGGCCAGCCCTCGCGTGCCGGCGCCCCGCCCGGACCACCGCGAGGCTGCCCGACAGGCGGTCGCCCGTCTGACGGCGACGCGGACGCGTCGGCACCACACCAGCCGAGCACACGGGTGACGACCGGCTGACGCTCAACCTGCCAACTGGGACGCCCCTCCCGAGGAGGTCGTGTGGCGCCCCGCACGAGCGCAACCTATTGCGCCGCACCGCGGCAGGACCGCTTCAATAGATGATCTGGTCGTCTTCGTCCGCGGCAGCCTCTTCAGCCAGCAAGGTCTGGACGCCCACGTCGGCGAAGCGAAGCTCGCTGACAAATGTGGCATGGGGGTACTCGCCGGCCGCGTCGAGGGTGGCTCGAACGGCATCCCAGGCTCCCTCGTCACCGAAGTCGGTTCGCAGGACCAGCGAGGTCAGATCATCGGGATGAGGCAGAGGCATCCTGTGATCCTCTCACCTGACGCTGACATCGACTGCCCGGCCCACCCGCCGCATTGGCCGCAATTTCTCAAGCACCCCGGCGATACCAAACACACCCGCGCGTGTAGGCGCGGGAAGAGGCATCAAGGGGTCTGGTATTCGGCACGTCGGACACCGAACTCCGCTGCATTGTTCGCCCGCTGTTAACGCCGAGAACAGATACGTCATCTGGGCGTGGCGGGAGCGTTCGCGCCAATTGCCGCGCCGTACCGGTCCCGGCGGTCCGGTGACCAGGAGGGTGTCGTTCGAGCCGCTCGATTTCTCAGCGGGTGCCGGCCATATCTCTCAGGGGACGTTAGTTCGAAGGCTCTGTGGATCAAGCATCATCACGGCCCTTGTCACAACTGCCTCACAGGTGATGCTCCATGCGCAGACGAACGCGAAGACTGATCACAGCTGTCCTGACTCTGGCTCTGCTGGCGCTCGCCGGTGTCGTGCCGTCCTGGGCCTTGCCCCGGGATCGGTCGCCCGCTTCGGCCCCGGTGACCATCCCTCAGCAGAAGGCCCGCACGGCTGACGAACTTCCCAAGCTGCCCAAGGCCATGACGCTGGCCGAGCGCCGTAAACAGGTCGCGGAGGAGCGGCATGAGCGGTCTCCGATGCGCGAGTACATGAACGCTCCCGGCCGCAGGTCGAAGACCGCGCCTCACAGCCGGCCGGATGAGCGCGACCGCTTCAGGCGTGGTCCTGCGGCGGAGCAGGGCCTGGCGGCGCAGCCGCTGACGGCGGCGGCCGAGAACCCGACCTGGGTGTCGTCCTGGGCCACGGCGTATCCCGGGCGGCTGTCGATCGGCGGGCAGGTGAAACTGCCTCAGCGGGGATCGGCATACACCGGGATGTGGCTCTACGTCATGGATGAGGCGGGCTATCCGGTCGTTCAGCAGGAGATCAAGAAGGCCACCGACGATCCCAGCGGTGACACGCCTGACACCGGGGCCTGGTGCTACGACTGGTGGGGCAGCTCGTCTTACCCTGTCGACCAGTGCTTTTGGTGGGCTGGCAGTGGGCTGGGCGGAATCCTCCAGGACGGCAAGAAGTACTACGCCTGGGTCTTCCTGAACAGCGCCGACGGTACCTCGAGTCCGGGCGGCACTACGTCTCCGCTGGTGGAGGCGTTCTACACGCCGGTGATTCCCGGCGCGCAGGCGGGCATCTGCACCTGTTACGCGCAGGCGCACCGTGCTGACCCTGTGAACACCGCGACCGGCGTGTTCTTCGAGCAGCTCACCGACGCCTCTCTGGTGGGCCCTGGCGTGCCGCTGGTCCTTGAGCGCTCCTACCGCTCCGACTCGGCCGCCGTCGGCCTGCTGGGACGCGGCTGGGCCACTCCGCTCGACGTCAAGCTGACCGTCGCGACCGGGAAGGTGACGTACCGGGCGGACGATGGGGCGTCGTTCGTCTTCACGCAGGCCAGCGACGGTACGTTCACGGCCCCGGCGGGCTCCGCGGCCAAGCTGGTCAAGGGCGCCAGCGACTACACCCTGACCACGCCGGACCACACCAAGCGCACCTTCAGCGGCAGTGGTCAGCTCCTCGCGGTGCTCGACACCGCCGGCAAGGGGCTGAGCCTGACCTACTCCTCCGGCAAGCTCGCCTCTGTCAAGGACGCCGCGGGCCGGACCACCACCTTCACCTCCGGGTCCAACGGGCTGTTGTCCAAGGTGGATCTGCCCGACGGCACGTCGGTGTCATACGGCTACACCGCGGACGGTCTGCTGAACTCGGTGACCGACCCGGCGAGTAGGACGTCGTCGTACACGTACGGCACCGACAAGCGGCTGTCCTCGTACACCGACCCGGCGGGCGGCAAGGTCACCAACGCCTACGACTCTGCTGGCCGTATCAAGTCTCAGATCGACCAGAACAACAAGACCACGACGTTTACCTGGGACGGCAGCAGCGAGTCGCACACCACGGCGCCGGACGGCGGGGTGTGGACCGACGTGTACGCCGGGAACGTCCTGATGGAGACGATCGACCCGTACGGCAAGAGCATCACCTACGACTACGACCGTCGTCTGCGCCCGGTTGCCATCACCGACCAGCGCGGCCACACCACGGAGATGACGTACGACAGCGCCGGGCGGATGCTCAAACGCAGCGCGCCGTCGGCTCTCGGCTATGCGGAGAGCTGGACCTACGACGCCGCCGGCAACATCACCAGCCACACCGACGGCCGCGGCAACAAAACCACGTACACGTACAACACGTCGAACCAGCTGACGTCGACCACCGACCCGATGGGCGGCAAGACCGCCTACACCTACACCGCGCTCGGCTCCATCGCGACGGTGACGACCCCACGCGGCAAGACGACGACGTACGGCTACGACGCGGCGGGCAACCGGACCTCGGTCACCACGCCAATGGGTGAGAAGACGACGTTCACGTACGACAAGGCGGGGCGGATCCTGTCCAAGACGGACCCGCGCGGCAACGTCACCGGCGCCGACCCGGCCGCGTACACCACGACCTACGCATATGACGGCCGCGGCCTGCTCAGTTCGGCCACCGATCCGCTGGGCCGCACCACGGCCTACGAGTACAACGGTGCGGAGCAGCTGACCGCGGCCACGGACCCGGCCGGCAACACCACCACTTACGCGTACGACGACGCCGGCCACCTGACACGGACCACCGATCCTGCCGGCGCGTCCTTCGTCCGCACCTATGACGCGAGCGGGCGCCTCGCCTCCGAGACCGACGCGGCCGGGGGCACGACCACCTACACCTACGACAAGGTCGGCCGCCTGCTCAGGAGCGTCTCGCCGCGGGGGAACGTCTCCGGGGCCGACCCGGCCGCGTACACCACGAGCTACGTCTATGACGCGGCGGGCAACCGGACCAAGGTCACCGGTCCCACCGGCGCGTCCACCACCACGACCTACGATGCGATCAACCGGCCGCTGGTGGTCACCGACCCGATGGGCCGCACTACCGCGTACACCTATGACGCCAATGACAACGTCACCAAGGTCACCGACGCGGCGAACGAGACCGTCTCCTCTGTCTACGACAAGAACAACCGGCTCACCAGCAGCACCAATCAGCTGAACAAGATCACGACTTACGCCTACGACGCCGACGGCAACCTCCTCAGCCGCACCTCCCCGCTCGGCCATAAGGAGAGCTGGACCTACGACGGCGACGGCCGCCAGGCCACCGCGGTCGATCCTCGCGGCAACGTCACCGGCGCCGACCCGGCCGCGTACACGACCACCTACGGCTATGACCCGGCGGGCAATCTCACCACGGTCACCGACCCGCTCGGCGGTGTGACCGCCACCGCCTATGACGCCGTGAACAACGTCGTGAGGCAGACGGACGCCGACAAGCGCGCCACGGCCTACGGCTACGACAAGCTCGACCGGCTCACCCAGGTCACCGCTCCCGGCGGAGCGGTCACCCTGTACGGCCACGACAAGAACGGCAACGTCACCACACGCACCGATGCCAACGGCCACGTCACCACGTACGGCTATGACGCGGCCCGCCGCCTGAACTCGGTCACCGACCCGCTGGACCGGGTCACTACCTACGCATACGACGCCGACGGCAACCTGACGAAGAAGACCACGCCCCGCGGCTCCACCGCCTACGCCTACGACCCGCGCGGCCTGCTCACCAAGACCGACTACTCGGACACCACTCCCGACGCGACGTTCGGCTACAACGCAGCCGGGCAGCTGACCGCCCGTGCCAACGCCAAGCTCTCCGAGGACTTCGGCTACGACACGGTCGGCAACCTCACCAAGACCCGGCACTTCACCTACACCTACGACGCCGCCGGCCAGATGCTCACCCGCACCTACAGCGGCGGCTCTGTCGCGTACACGTACGACGATGACGGCCGCACCTCCACGATGACGGCCGACGGCAAGACCACCACCTACAGCTGGAACCCGGCCGGGAACCTCACCCGGTCCGCACTGCCCAACACCGAGAACGAGGACCGCACCTACGACCGCGCAGGCCGCCTCACCGCCGTCACCTCCACCAAAGCAGGGGCCGCGGTCACCAAGACCGCGCTCACGCTCTCCGCGGCTGGCCTGCCCACCCGCGTGGACGTCACCCGGGCCGGTGTCGGAACGGGCGGCTACGACCTGACGTACGACGCTGCGGGCCGCCTCACCTCCGGCTGCTTCCCGCAGCCCGCGGTCACCGGCTGTGCCTCCAGCCGCACGGTCTCCTACACCTACGACAAGGTCGGCAACCGTCTGACCTCCACCCTTGGCAGCACGGCGACCAGCTACGTCTACGACGCCGCCGACCAGCTCACCTCCACCACGACCGGCGCCACGGCCACCGCCTACGGGTACGACGCGGAGGGCAACCAGACAAAGGCCGGCGCCGACACCTACACCTACGACCTGGCCGGACAGATCTCCGCCGCCACCGTCGCCGGCACCGCCTACACCTACAACCACGACGTGAGCGGTAACCAGATTTCCGTCGTCAAGGACGGCACCACCACGAACCGCTACCAGTGGGACATCAACGCGCCGCTGCCGATGCTCAGTTCGGAGTCCAGGGGCCTGGGCATCGCGCAGACCTACCGTTACAACCCACTGGGCCAGCCGGAATCCACAAAGGCCGGCCCCAGCACCGTCTTCTACTACCACCATGACACGCAGGGTTCCCCGGTCGACGTCACCGACAGCACCGGCACCATTCATCAGCGCTGGTCCTACGACCCGTTCGGCACCCGGGCACTGGACACCGTCGCCGCCGGCGCACCCGCGAACACCCCGTCCTACACCGGCGCCCGCTACGAGGCCACCACCGGCAACCTCGATTTGCACGCCCGCCAGTACAACACCGCCACCGGCCGCTTCACCCGGCCCGACCCGGCGACCCGCGACCAGTCGACGCCCTACGTCTCGCCGTACGCGTACGCCGACAACATCCCCACACTCCTGACCGACCCCAGCGGCCTGACCCCCGACGATCCCAACAACGACCGCGTCGACAGCCTCGGCGAAGGCCTGAGAATCTTCGGGGAAGGCTTCCTGCAAGGGCTCAAGCTGCCCTTCGACTTCGCAGGAGACGCCTACGACGCCGTCACCGGCCAGAACGGCGGTGCCGGAGCCTTCGTCGACAAGTACCTCCCCATCCGCCCCGCCTACCGTCTCTACCGCGCCGAGTACATGCTCCGCCAGCAGGGCTGCGACGCGCTCGCCGACCTGTACGCCGAAGCCGCCGAAGAACTGACCCAGCAGATCGCCCTCGTGGGCATCGGCGGCCTCACCGGATGGCGGCGAGCAGCCGTCTCCCCAGAGGATGCTGCTTCCTCAATCGGGAATCTGAGGTTCGGTGCGGGCGGCGGCGGGACGGTGCACTATCTGAGAGGCAAGCTCTCCTACAAGACGCCGATCACGCCGGAGCTGACGAAGCTGGTCAACCCTCAGAACGGCGGGCAGAATTGCCGGGCCTGCG
Source organism: Streptomyces sp. NPDC006610 (assembly GCF_040611575.1). Taxonomy (NCBI): domain Bacteria; kingdom Bacillati; phylum Actinomycetota; class Actinomycetes; order Kitasatosporales; family Streptomycetaceae; genus Streptomyces; species Streptomyces sp. NPDC006610. The sequence goes on along the minus strand of NZ_JBEXOP010000021.1, from coordinate 2,773 downwards.
CCATCGCCGTCGACCGGCTGCTGGCCGATGGTGCTCCGTCCTCTGCTCCTGCGAATCTCGGGCGGGGGTCCGACTCGGCGATCACCGGTCTCTATGGCGGCAGGCCGTTCCTGCGCACGACCCTGAGCGGCATCGTGCGTGACGTCCTGGCCGGCGGAGACGGCGCACGCGGTATCGTGTGGGGGTTCGGGCCCGGCAAGGATGACTCGCATGTCTTCAACGTGGTGAACGTGAAGGGAGACGTCATCTTCCTCGACGGACAGTCGGGGCACGCCAGGCCAGGTGTTTACCGGAACTACGGATTCCTCAGGACCGACCAGTGATCAGTCTCGAACGCGCAGCGGATCTGGCTCGGAAATTCGTGGACGAAGATCCGCTCAACGCCCAGGTGGACCTGGTGCCCATCGAGGGTGATGTGACCGTGGTCGGCGAGGCCGCCTACTTCGGATTTCAGAACCGGGCCTATCTGGAGACCGGGGACCCCTCGCAGATGACCATCGGCATCGGCCCCGTCAGGGTCGATCTGACGTCGGGCGACTGCAGGATGCTCGGCTCTCTCGAGGCCAAGGAGCTGGGCCTGTTCGACGTCGATGAACTCGCCCTGCCGGGGCCGGGCGGCTGGCGGCTGGTCCCGCCCGAGCTGATGAATGTCTGGCGGGCAGCCTTCGACGCAGAGCCGGCCGCTGCCGACCTCTCGACTCGCTGTCCCCAGTGCGGCGCGTCGGACCTCCACCGCTGGTACCGGGTGGAGGGACCGCTGGACGAAACCTTCGACGGGGTCCGCGCCGTCGCCTACGGCTGGCGGACCGAGTGGTGCGCCTCATGCCACCTTTGCCACGAGGACGGTGACACCTTCGTGCCGGACTACTGGCAGTCTCCATACGATGTGCCCGAGGCGTTCGAGATGAAGTTCGCCCCGCGCTACATCGAGGCCGCTCGGCAGGCGAAACTCAAAGCCGAGGCCGACAGCAAGGAATGAGACCGGAAACGACGGCCGTGCCTCCCACCACATGATCGACAGGGAGGCACGGATCGTCGGCCGGTCCTGCCGTGCTTCGCGTCCATGTTTTCCCTGATGCCGCACAAAAGCCTGATGAGAAAATATCACAGGGCCAGGCTGGGGCAGCTTTCACTGACAGTCGCAGCGCCTAAATCCCTGCCCCAGCCCTCCTGTGACCATCACTGCGGAATCCTTAGAAACGCCAGTCAACTTTGTCAGAATAGATGAAGGTGAGGAATTCCTGTGCGACGTGCGACTTCCGTTCTGCTGTCCTTGAGCGGTCTGCTAATGGCATCCGTGCTCACCGCGCCCGCGGCCGGAGCCACTCCGTCCGCCGTGCCCGACGGATGGGAAGTGGTGGAGGGTGTCGAACTACAGGGCGTCCCCGGCAAACTGGATGCTTCTCAGGCTCCGTCGCTCACAGGTAACAACGTCTCCGCCCAGGCGGCGGAGGCCGAATTACTCGCCGTCCAGTCGGTCCGCAACAGCCGGTTCGTCGCAACCGAAGTGAACTACCCGGCCCCGAACACAGGTCTGCTGCGGGCCCGTTCCGCCGAGTACGGAGGTTCCTGGGAGGGCTTTGCCTTTCAGTGGGACGAGGTCAGCCAGACGTGGTCCCTGAGATCCCTGGCAAACGATCTGTACGTGGCAGTGGAGAAGAACTTCACGGGTGACTCGCAGAACGTGCTTCGCGCCCGTTCGGCGAGCGTGGGCGGCTGGGAGCAGTTTCATCTCTTCTACAACGAGGAGTTGCAACGGTGGTCTCTCCAGTCCACGTTGAACGGCCTGTTCGTCGCCATGGAGAACAGCTATAGCGGGTCCCTCCAGTACGCTTTGCGGGCCCGCTCCACAGATGTCGGCGGCTCGTGGGAGCAGTTCGTTCTCTACAACCTGGAAGCCTGACAACAGCCCTCCACGGTTGAGAGATTCGAAAACCGCGTGAGAAGTCCTCGTCGATCCCGGGGAGGGCTTTTCACGCGGTCGAGCAGCGTGCGGGTGCTGTCATGGTTCTTCAAGCACGGGCTTCTCACCAGCGGAGTCGTACAGGCAGGCGAACGCCCCAGGACTACCGGAAGCAGGCGAAAGCGCTCGGTGGCGTCCTTGGCCTGTCCTTCGCCGGTCCCTAACGGCCCGCTCGTGCTCGGAGCGGGTTGCTCCCAGGAGAGGGTCGCCAGGACGGTGACCAGCGGGTGCCGCCAAAGCGCCACCCCCACTGGCATTCGGAAGACAACTCGGGCAGGGGCCTTATCGCTTACGCGGGGCGTGTGCTGTCGCGATGACCATGGATCCAGGAGAGGCCTCCCAGGTCGAGGCGGTGGCGGGTGCGACGGCCACGTGTGCCAGGCGGGCTTCGGCATCGTCGATACAGGTTGAGGACTGCACTGTTTCTGCCTGTTCTCGGCCGTCGTCGTCCTGGTTGCGTGCGAAGTCGTCGGCGATGAGTACGCGCGGCCATTCGCGTCCCTTGGCCCTGTGTGCTGTGGAGACGGTGACCTGGGCCTGCTGTCCGGGGCGAGTTGGGCCACGGCGGCGAGGATGGCGTCGGCGCCGTGGTGGTCGACCAGGTTGACGAGGGGCTGCAGGTCGCTGCCGGCCGGGTCGTGGGCGGCGTAGTCCTGCAGGTCGCCCCAGCATGGGAAGAGCATCAGTTCGGGGTGGTGTGTTCGGCGGCCTTCCTTAAGGCCGTGTCCTATGTGGTGAGGCGGACGAGTCGCTTGTAGCAGCAGAGGGCGGCAGCCAGGCCGAGAAAGGCCAGGTAGTTGCGGGAATTGC
>NZ_JBEXOP010000020.1:0-131803 GCF_040611575.1 Streptomyces sp. NPDC006610 | reverse complement strand
GCTGTCGGACAGGTCCGGCCACAGGTTCGTCACGTCGTTCAGGAGGGCGGTCTGCTGGCGCTCGCGAGCCACCCCCCACCCCCTCACCCCCACCCCGGAGGCACACGTGAGCGTCTCTCTCCCGCGATTACTGGCCAGGCCCTGGACGGCGGTCCTGACCGCCGCCGTGGTGCTGGCATCCGGCTTCACGGCGATGTCCGCGAGCGGCGCGGAGTCCGGCTGCCGCGTCGACTACAGCGTGAACAAGTGGACCGGCGGCTACACGGCCCAGATCAAGGTCACCAACCTCGGCCCGTCGGTCAGCAACTGGCGTCTGACCTGGACGTACACCGGCGACCAGAAGGTGACGTCGGCGTGGAACGCGACCGTCACCCAGACCGGCGGTTCCGTCGTCGCGACCGACGCGGGCTGGAACGGCGCGCTGGCCACGGAGGGTTCCGCGGAGTTCGGCGTGCAGGGAACCTGGCGGTCGTCCGACCCGGCGCCGACCGACTTCGCCCTCAACGGCGTCTCCTGCGGCGGCACCGGCACCCCGCCGCCGACCACGCCGCCCCCCACGACCCCGCCTCCCACCACTCCGCCGCCCAGCCCCGAGTGCGGCACCGCGGTGATCTGCTCGGACTTCGAGAACCAGACCGGCACCACGCCCTCCGGCGACTGGCGCTTCACCGCCCCCGACTGCCAGGGCACCGGCAAGGCCTCGGTGGACACCACGGTCGCGCACAGCGGCGGCAAGTCGCTGCGGGTCGACGGCGGGGTCGGCTACTGCAACCACGCCTTCGTCGCCTCGACCGCGGACCTGTCCTCGGTCGGCCCGGTCCTGCACGTCCGCATGTGGGTACGGCACACCACCGCACTCCCCGCCGCCCACGTCACGTTCGTCACCCTGCCCGACTCCTCGCAGAACGGCCGCACCCTGCGCGTCGGGGGCCAGAACGGCGCCCTCCAGTGGAACCGCGAGGTCGACGACGCCACCCTGCCCGCGCAGAGTCCGGCCGGCGTGGCCCTGAGCCGCCCGCTGCCGACGGGAACGTGGCAGTGCCTGCGCTTCGCGATCGACACGACGGCCCCGAAGCTCGACACCTGGCTCGGCGACGAACAGATCCCGGGCCTGCACGCCGACGGCGTCCCCACCCACGACATCGACCAGCAGTGGCTGGCCCGCACCACCCCGCCCCGCCCCACGGCCCTGCGCCTGGGCTGGGAGAGCTACGGCACGGGGGCGGACACCCTGTGGTTCGACGACGTGGCGGTGGGCTCGTCCCCGATCGGCTGCTGACCGGCTCTCACCTCGTGACCGTATCCACCCCCGTCCGGTCGGATACGGTCACGGGGTGACCGAGAGCCTGCCCGCCGACGTGACGGACGTCCTCACGGCGCTCCTGAACACGAACAGCCCGGTGCACGCAGCGCTCCCCGCCCAGGTACCGCACCTCGGCGTGCGCGTCCCGCCGCCGACGACGCGCACGGGCGGGGACTGCTCCTGGTCGACTCCCTCGCCGAGTTTTGGCACACGGGGCCCAGCCGCTTCGGTGGAACCGTCGTCTCCTTCCAGATGGCCGATGCGTGGCCGACCGGGTGAGGGGAGCGGGGTGACACGGCGGCCGTACCGGTCTACGAGTAGGGCCGGATGGCCACCGTGACATCCATGTCGAAGACGTTCTCTCCGGCTGCGGACGGCAGACCCAGGACCCGGTCGAGCGCGCGGCCCAGGCGGCCGCAGCCACTGGTGGCCGGTGCGGCGAACTCCGCGTCGTGGGCGCCGAAGACGGCGACCAAGGGGTCCTGGGATATCAGCCTGGTGGGCTCGGTGTCCTTGAGCACCAGGTGGACCGCGTTCTCATCGCTGCCCACAGAACAGTCCGACGGCAGCAGGGGCAGCCCGTGCGCCGAACCTATGGCGAACCTGATGTCGAACTCGCCTCGCCGGCGGTCGTCGGACAGGAAGTCCGAGTAGCCGCCGTACTGCGGAGTCAGGGACAGCGGGGTGCTTCCCACCCGGATCGGCTCAGCGGTCATCTCCCCGAAGATCTGCCGGAATTCACCGCCCACCCGGCCTTCGGCAAAGGTGATCTTCATGGGTTCGGCGAGCGGCTCGTCGATTGCTCCCATGCGCAGATGCCCCGTGGCATGCATGACCTCGCAGCGCCAGGTCCCAGGGTCCGCGGCGGCGGGCAGCTCATCGGCGGTCGGGCAGGCGGAGAAGTCGAACTCGGGCAGATCCGCGGCCCGTTCTGCTCCGTACGCGGGTGCGGCGCCCAGGGTGAGTCCGGCAAGCAGGATCCCGGCAGTGGCAGTTGTGAAGCACCGGACTGCGGGACCCAAGGTCATTCGGTTCGTCGTCATGCCGTCAGCATTGCAGAGATTTCTCTGCAGAGGAACCTCTGCAGAGAAAATTCCGCCTTCTGGATAGACTGCCCCCATGACGCAAGAGCGGAGAACGGACGACACAGGGCGGCGCACGGTCGACAGCCCCGAGGTGCTCAAGGCCCTTTCGCACCCACTGCGCCTGCGCATCCTGCGCCACCTCGGCACGGCGGGCCCCGCCACCTCGACCACGCTGGCTGCCGCCCTCGGAGAGAACACCGGAACGCTGAGCTACCACCTGCGCATGCTGGAGCGCAGTGGCCTCATCGAGGACATCCCCGAGCGCTCCGCCGGGCGCGAGCGGTGGTGGCGCGGGGTGCGCGGCCTCGACATCCGCAGACCGCCGCAGAACGAGCTGACGGACGCCGAGCGCGTCATGTCGGCCGAGCTGGACCGCCTGAGGCTGGAGGAGGACATCGAACTCGCCCGGCGGTTCACCGCCGACCAGGCGGATTCCGCAGGCTGGATGCGGGGTTCACGCAGCCTTGTCCACCTCACGAAGAGCGAGCTGGACGCGTTCCACGACGACTATCTGGCCCTGCTCGCGCGCTACGCCCGCGGGCCCGAGGACGCTCCCGACGACGCGCGCCCCGTGCTCCTCCGCTGGTTCGGCGTGCCCGCTGACTGACCGGCGGTCGGCCGGCGAACTGCCCGGTCGGCCGACTCGCCGGACGGGCGAGTGGACAGAAGGGCTCTCCGCGGCCACCCCGTCGACCCGGTCATGGCGCTTCCCGGCCCTCAAAAACGCGCCGAGGCCGACGGTTCCCGACCGTCGGCCTCCAGCTCTCACGAAGCGTCTCGGCGAAGCCCTCGCCGCGCCCCGTTTCCCGGCCCCTACAGCACCGGCAGGTTCTTCCGCAGCTCGAACGCCGTCACCTCGGAGCGGTACTCGTACCACTCCTGGCGCTTGTTGCGGAGGAAGAAGTCGAAGACGTGCTCGCCCAGGGTCTCCGCGACCAGGTCGCTGCGCTCCATCAGGGTCAGGGCCTCGCCGAGGTTCTGGGGGAGGGGCTCGATGCCCATCGCGCGGCGTTCGGCGTCGGAGAGGGCCCAGACGTCGTCCTCGGCGCCCGGCGGAAGTTCGTAGCCCTCCTCGATGCCCTTGAGGCCGGCGGCCAGCAGGACGGCGTAGGAGAGGTAGGGGTTGGCGCCGGAGTCCAGCGAGCGGACCTCCACGCGGGCGGAGCCGGTCTTGCCGGGCTTGTACATGGGGACGCGGACCAGGGCCGAGCGGTTGTTGTGGCCCCAGCAGATGTACGACGGGGCCTCGCCGCCCGCGCCGGCCGTGCGCTCGGAGCCGCCCCAGATGCGCTTGTAGGAGTTGACCCACTGGTTGGTGACCGCGGAGATCTCCCCCGCGTGCCGCAGCAGGCCCGCGATGAAGGAGCGGCCGACCTTGGAGAGCTGGTACTCGGCGCCGGACTCGTAGAACGCGTTGCGGTCGCCCTCGAAGAGGGAGAGGTGGGTGTGCATGCCGGAGCCGGGGTGCTCGGAGAACGGTTTCGGCATGAACGTCGCCTGGAGGTTCTGCTCCAGCGCCACCTGCTTCATGACCAGGCGGAACGTCATCACGTTGTCCGCGGTCGACAGCGCGTCGGCGTAGCGCAGGTCGATCTCCTGCTGGCCGGGCGCGCCCTCGTGGTGGGAGAACTCGACCGAGATGCCCATCGACTCCAGCATGGTGATCGCCTGGCGGCGGAAGTCCATGCCGACGTTGGTGGGGGTGTGGTCGAAGTAGCCGGAGTTGTCGGCGGGGGTGGGCACCGAGCCGTCGACCGGCTTGTTCTTCAGCAGGAAGAACTCGATCTCGGGGTGGGTGTAGAAGGTGAAGCCCAGGTCGGAGGCGCGGGCCAGGGCGCGCTTGAGGACGTAGCGCGGGTCGGCGAAGGACGGGGAGCCGTCCGGCATGAGGATGTCGCAGAACATACGGGCCGTGCCCGGGGTCTCCGCACGCCACGGCAGTATCTGGAACGTCGACGGATCCGGCTTGGCGATCATGTCCGACTCGTACACGCGGGCGAATCCCTCGATGGCGGAGCCGTCGAAGCCGATGCCCTCGTCGAACGCCTGCTCCAGCTCGGCCGGGGCCACGGCCACCGACTTGAGGAAGCCCAGCACGTCCGTGAACCACAGGCGTACGAACCGGATGTCGCGCTCCTCCAACGTACGGAGCACGAACTCCTGCTGCTTGTCCATCTTCCGCTTCCCCATCCTTGCTGGTCAGGCCGCCTGTCTCCCGCGCGCGGGAGGCGGTCGGGCACCTGAGCATCCCACCACAACACCATTTCACGCGCGTTGCGGACCCCGATCGCCCGGCCGACCCCGGACTGAACGCCTCGCGTACGGCAGGTGTCCCGCTGTCGGCGGCGCCGGCCGCCGCGTCACCGCTGTCACGGCTGTCCTGCCTCCATCTTGCCTGCCGGCACCGGCTTCCGTAATGCCGGGCCGGGCCCCGTGGCAGTGATCGGGCCATTTCAGGGAGGGTTTCATGGTCGGTTCCCGCCGCCTCTCTACGAGATCACCCACCTGCGGCACTACGATCAGCAAACCCGACCGTCCTCCTTCCCCAGAAGGGCCAGCCCCATGGGTTCCGCCAAGAACAAGCAGAGCAGTGCGGCGCGCAAGGCGCGCATAGAGGAGATGCGGCGCGCGGAGCGTGCCCGCGAGCGCCGCAGCAGAATCCTCACCATCACGGCCAGCGCGGTGATCGTCGTCGGCCTCGTCGTCGGCGGCGTGGTGCTGGTGAAGACCCAGTCCGACGACTCCGACACCGCGACCGACTCCAAGACCACCGGCAAGCTGGTGGCCGGAGCGGACGGCGTGAGCAAGTGGGAGGGCGAGCTCTCCCGGACCCACGTCAGCAAGGACGTGAAGTACTCGGTGGAGCCCCCGGTCGGCGGCGACCACAACCAGGTGTGGATGAACTGCAACGGCGACGTCTACACCGACGACATACCGAACGTGAACGCCGTGCACTCCCTGGAGCACGGCGCGGTCTGGGTCACGTACACCGACAAGGCCGACAAGGCCGACGTCGACGCCCTGGCGGAGAAGGTCAAGAAGACTCCGTACACCCTCATGAGCCCCAACGAGGAGCAGAAGGACCCGATCATGCTCACCGCCTGGGGCCACCAGCGCACGGTGACCGGCGCGGACGACCCGAACGTGGACAAGTTCCTGGAGAAGTTCGTCCAGGGCGAGCAGACGCCCGAGAAGGGCGCCGCCTGCACCGGCGGACTGTCCAAGTGAGGCGAGTGGGACAGGTGAGGCAGGCGCAGGCCGGCTGGATCGCGGGCGCCGCGGCGGCGCTGCTGGTGGGCGTCGGCGGGATCACGTACGCCGTCGCCCAGGACGGCGGCGCCGACGACGGCGTGCCGACGGCCGACTCCGCCGACGCCGGCTTCGCCCGCGACATGTCGGTGCACCACCAGCAGGCGGTGGAGATGTCGTACATCGTGCGCGACCGCACCGACGACGAGGAGATACGGCGGCTCGCGTACGACATCGGGCAGACGCAGGCCAACCAGCGCGGCATGATGCTGGGCTGGCTGGACCTGTGGGGTCTGCCGAAGGTGTCCGCCGACCCGCCGATGACCTGGATGGACATGGGCGACGCGCCCACCAAGGGCGACGGCGCGTTCATGCCCGGGATGGCGACCAACGACGAGATGGAGCGGCTGGGCAGGCTCAGCGGGCGGGCCGCCGAGGTGTTCTACCTCCAGCTGATGACCGAGCACCACAAGGGCGGCGTCCACATGGCCGAGGCCTGCGTCGAGAGGTGCGCGGTCCCGGTGCAGAAGCAGCTGGCCCGGGGCATGGTCGAGGGCCAGGAGTCGGAGATCGACCTGATGGCGGGGATGCTCGAGGAGCGCGGCGCAACGGAGCGGCCCTAACGGCGGCGCCGAGGCGCCGTCGCAGGGCCGCTCCCTCCGAGGGGCCGTCGCAGGTCCGCTCCCGCCGCGGCGCGGTGCAACGGCCGCTCCCGCCGCGGCGCGGCCGCACGGCCGCCCCCGGTCGCGTGGTGCGCGCCACATCCCCGCACCCCCATCGCGTCGCTCTGACGATTACACTGATCCCGTGCCTCAACTACGCCTCGCACTGAACCAGATCGACGCGCGCGTCGGCGACCTCGCCAGGAACGCCGAGACGATCCTCCGCTGGACCCGGCACTCCGCCGAGCGGGGAGCGCATCTCGTGGCGTTCCCGGAGATGGCGCTGACCGGGTATCCGGTGGAGGACCTCGCCCTGCGCTCCTCCTTCGTCGAGGCGTCCCGCGCGGCCCTGCGCTCGCTCGCCGCCCGGCTCGCCGAGGAGGGCTTCGGGGAGCTGCCGGTGATCGTCGGCTACCTCGACCGCAGCGACCGGGCCCAGCCCCGCTACGGCCAGCCGCCGGGCGCCCCGCAGAACGCGGGCGCGGTGCTGTACCGCGGCGAGGTCGCCCTCACCTACGCCAAGCACCACCTGCCCAACTACGGCGTCTTCGACGAGTTCCGCTACTTCGTCCCCGGCGACACCATGCCCGTGGTGCGGCTGCACGGCGTCGACGTGGCCCTCGCCATCTGTGAGGACCTCTGGCAGGACGGCGGCCGGGTGCCCGCCGCGCGGTCGGCCAGGGCCGGGCTGCTGCTCTCCATCAACGCCTCGCCCTATGAGCGCGACAAGGACGACACCCGGCTGGAACTGGTGCGCAAGCGCGCCCAGGAGGCCGGCTGCACCACCGCCTACCTGGCCATGATGGGCGGCCAGGACGAGCTGGTGTTCGACGGCGACTCGATCGTCGTGGACCGGGACGGCGAGGTCGTCGCGCGGGCGCCGCAGTTCGCCGAGACCTGCCTCGTGCTGGACCTGGACCTGCCGGCCGCACTTCCGGACGCGCCGAAGGGCGTCGTGGACGACGGACTGCGCATCGACCGGCTGGTGCTGTCCGAGGAGCCGCTGCCGGCGTACGAGCCCGAGCACGCCGGCGCGTACGCTGACCGCCTGGACGACGACGAGGAGATGTACTCGGCGCTGGTCGTGGGCCTGCGCGCGTACGTGGCGAAGAACGGTTTCCGCTCCGTGCTGATCGGTCTGTCCGGCGGCATCGACTCGGCGCTGGTCGCGGCGATCGCCTGCGACGCGGTGGGCGCGGAGAACGTGTACGGCGTGTCCATGCCGTCGAAGTACTCCTCGGAGCACTCCCGGAGCGACGCCGCGGAGCTGGCCCGGCGGACCGGGCTGAACTTCCGCACCGTGTCCATCGAGCCGATGTTCGACGCCTACATGGGGTCGCTGGGCCTGACCGGCCTCGCGGAGGAGAACCTCCAGTCCCGGCTGCGCGGCACGCTGCTGATGGCCATCTCCAACCAGGAGGGCCACATCGTCCTGGCTCCCGGCAACAAGTCCGAGCTGGCGGTGGGCTACTCCACGCTGTACGGCGACTCGGTAGGCGCGTACGGCCCGATCAAGGACGTGTACAAGACGTCGGTGTTCCGGCTCGCCCAGTGGCGCAACCGGGCGGCGGCCGAGCGCGGCCAGACCCCGCCGATCCCGGAGAACTCCCTGACCAAGCCGCCGAGCGCCGAGCTGCGCCCGGGCCAGGTGGACACCGACTCCCTGCCGGACTACCCCGTCCTGGACGCCATCCTCGAGCGTTACGTCGACCGCGACGAGGGCGCGGACACCATCGTGGCCGCCGGGTTCGACGCCGCGCTCGTCACGAAGACGCTGCGGATGGTCGACACGGCCGAGTACAAGCGGCGCCAGTACCCGCCGGGGACGAAGATCTCCCCGAAGGGCTTCGGCAAGGACCGGCGGCTGCCGATCACCAACGGGTGGCGGGAGACGGCGTAGAGGGCCTGGTCGGGCGCACCGCCGCCGCCGCGATCGGGCGGCGGCGGTGCGCCGCCCCCGTCGGGTGGGCCGGCCAGGCAGGGCCGGGGCCCGCACTCCAGGCGGTCGGCGTCGAGCGGTCGGCGCAGAGTGCACCGCGTCCCACCGGCAGGGGACCACGGCGCCGTCGCGGGCGGACGGCGCTCCTTCGCGCAGGGGACCTGGCCGAGATCCGGCCCTGAGTCGCCCGGCCGTGGAGGCCCGTCGCCCGCCGACGAGGTCCGGCGGCCGGGCGATGAGGTCCGGCGCCCCGGCGACTTCACCCGGGTGTACCGGGCTGTTCCTCGGGCGATCCGTCTATCTCGGGGTGAAACCGGCCGAAACCGGCTCCGGTCGGGCCGATCATGGTCACCGATCGGCCGCTGAGCGGTAACTTTTTGACCGGTGCACAACAGGCCATCTACATTCCGCTGGCCTGATCCTTTCGGACGGCCCCACCGCTCACTCCCCAGGGGGACCACCCATGCACTGGTACGTAGACGTTCTCAAGAAGTACGCCACCTTCAGCGGCCGCGCCCGCCGCAAGGAATACTGGATGTTCACGCTCATCAACACGGTGATCTACGCCGCGCTGCTGGCGCTGGACTTCGGCCTCCTCGGCCTGGGCTTCATCGCCCCGCTCTACATGGTGGCCGTCCTGGTCCCGACCCTGGCCGTGCTGGTGCGCCGCCTGCACGACACCGGCCGCTCCGGCTGGTGGTTCTTCATCAGCTTCGTCCCGCTGGTCGGCGGCATCGTCCTGCTGGTCTTCACGGTCAGCGACAGCAAGCCGGAGGCCAACGAGTACGGCTTCAACCCCAAGGCCGTCCCCGCCACCGTCTGACGCCGTCCCCGTCCCCGCACCACCCACCGGCCCGACGCCTCCCCAGGCGCCGGGCCGGCGGCGTTCGTGACGGGGCCGCGCTCCGTATCCGGCGGCGTCAGGCGCCGGGCCGCGGGCGACGAACGCCGGTGCCACCCCCAACCTGCGGGCTTCCGCACCGTCCGGCCGGTCGGCTGCGGGCCTGACCGCTTCCGGGGCCGCGCCGTGACGGCTACGGCCGACCGCCCGCCGGGTCCGACAGCACCTTGTACAGCGGCTCCGCAGCCCGGCGGCGGTACTCCTGGATCGCCCAGCCGTTGCCGTCCGGGTCCTTGAAGTAGAGGAACGTCGCTCCGTCGTCGGGGGCGTAGCGGACGGGGTCGGAGACGTCCAGACCGCGCCCCGCCAGTTCCGCGTGGGCCGCCTCGATGTCGGCGACGCACAGCTGGAGGCCCTGGTAGGAGCCCGGTTCGGGGCGGGGAGCGCCGGTCATGTCCCAGATGCCGTCGCCCAGGGCGATCGAGCAGCCCGAGCCGGGAGGGGTCAGCTGGACGATGCGCATGCCCGGCATGACCTCCTGGTCGATGTCCACGTGGAAGCCGACCTTGTCGCGGTAGAAGTCGCGGGCCCGGTCGATGTCGCTCACCGGCAGTGGGATCACTTCGAGCGTGTAGTCCATCGGCTCAGCCTCCGTCGGTCACGGTCACGGTCATGGTCACGGTCACGGTCACGGTCACGGTCATGGTCACGGGCAGGAATGCGCACGGGCCATGGGACTCGTACGGGCCCGGCCTGACCGGGCCGGCAGGCCCCGCCCCGCTCGCTTCCACCGAAGCGGAAAACCGCTCCCCGCGCCACCGTGGACACGCCCCGTCCACCCCCTCCGGTTAGGCTCGCTCCGTACCACCGCTGATCCGGACGGGAGGGCGATGATGACGCCGGGGCGCAGGAGCAGTACCTTCACTCGGCTGCTGCGGCACGGATTCACCGACCCCTCCGCGGCCGAGGGGATGCTCGACAGCCCCGACCTCGCGCCCATAAGGAACGACCCCGTCCTCCTGGACGCCCTCGGCGCCACCGCCGACCCCGACCTCGCCCTCGCCGGCCTGGTCCGCCTCCTGGAGGCGCAGCCCTCGCCCGCCGCCCGGCGTGAGCTGCTCGGCACGCTGATCTCCGCCAAGCCCCTGCGCGACCGCCTCCTCGGCGTGCTGGGCGCCTCCGCCGCGCTCGGCGACCATCTCGCCCGGCACGCCGGCGACTGGCGGGCGCTGGTCATGTACGAGCCGCGCGACCTGCATCCCGGCGTCGCCGAGTTCGAGCGCGGCCTCGCGGGGGCCGCCGACCCCGTGGCGCTGCGCGTCGCCTACCGCCGCTGCCTGCTCTCCATCGCCGCCCGCGACGTCTGCGGCACCACCGACGTCGCCCAGACCGCCGCCGAGCTGGCCGACCTGGCCACCGCCACCCTGCGCGCCGCCCTCGCCCTCGCCGAGGCCGCCGCGCCCGAGGACGCGGCGCAGTGCCGGCTCGCCGTGATCGCGATGGGCAAGTGCGGCGGCCACGAGCTGAACTACGTCTCCGACGTCGACGTCATCTTCGTCGGCGAGGCCGAGGGCGGCGCCGACGAGGGCAAGGCGCTGCGCGCCGCCACCCGGCTCGCCTCGCACATGATGCGGATCTGCTCCGAGACGACGGTGGAGGGGTCCATCTGGCCCGTCGACGCCAACCTCCGCCCCGAGGGCCGCAACGGCCCGCTGGTGCGCACGCTCAGCAGCCACCTCGCCTACTACCAGCGCTGGGCCAAGACCTGGGAGTTCCAGGCCCTGCTCAAGGCCCGCCCGGTAGCAGGCGACCCGGAGCTGGGCGCGCAGTACACCGAGGCGCTCGGACCACTGGTGTGGCAGGCCGCCGAGCGGGAGAACTTCGTCGCCGACGTGCAGAAGATGCGCCGCCGGGTGGTGGAGAACATCCCCGTCGCCGAGGTCGAGCGGGAGCTGAAGCTCGGGCCGGGCGGACTGCGGGACGTCGAGTTCGCGGTGCAGCTGCTGCAACTCGTGCACGGGCGCGCCGACGCCTCGCTGCGCAGCGGCACGACCCTGGACGCCCTCGCCGCGCTCGCCGCCGGGGGATACGTCGGCCGGTCCGACGCCGCCCAGCTGGAGGAGGCGTACCGCTTCCTGCGCTCCATGGAGCACCGCATCCAGCTCTACCGGCTGCGCCGCACCCACCTCGTCCCCGAGGCCGAGGAGGACCAGCGGCGTCTCGGCCGCTCGCTCGGGCTGCGCGCGGACCCCGTCGCCGAGCTGAACCGCGAGTGGAAGCGGCACGCGGCCGTCGTCCGCCGCCTGCACGAGAAGATCTTCTACCGGCCCCTCCTCGACGCCGTCGCCCAGCTCGCCCCCGGCGAGGCCAGGCTCAGCCCCGAGGCGGCCCGCGAACGCCTGGTCGCCCTCGGCTACGCCGACCCGGCCGCGGCCCTGCGCCACCTGGAGGCGCTGGCCTCCGGCGTCTCCCGCAAGGCGGCGATCCAGCGGACCCTGCTGCCCGTACTGCTGGGCTGGTTCGCCGACTCCGCCGACCCGGACGCCGGCCTGCTCAACTTCCGCAAGGTCTCCGACGCGCTCGGCAACACCCCCTGGTACCTGCGGCTGCTGCGCGACGAGGGCGCCGCGGCGGAGAACCTCGCCCGCGTGCTGTCCGCCGGGCGCCTCGCCCCCGACCTGCTGCTGCGCGCCCCGGAGGCGGTGGCGCTGCTCGGCGACGGCGACGGCGACGGTCTGGCGCCGAGGCCGCGCTCACACCTGGAGCAGGAGATACTCGCCGCGGTCGGCCGCGCGAGCGGCGCGGAACAGGCGGTCACCGCCGCCCGCGGGGTGCGGCGCAGGGAACTGTTCCGCACGGCCGCCGCCGACATCGTCGGCTCCTACGGCACCGAGACGCAGCCTGCCGAGGCCGACCGGGGCGCGCTGGTCGACCGGGTCGGCGCGGCCGTGTCCGACCTGACCGCGGCGACGCTCTCGGGCACCCTGCGGGCCGTCGTCCGCGAGCACTGGAGCGAGAACCTGCCGACCCGGTTCGCCGTGATCGGCATGGGCCGCTTCGGCGGGCACGAACTGGGCTACGGCTCCGACGCCGACGTGATCTTCGTGCACGAGCCGTGCGACGGCGTGGACGAGCGGGAGGCCGGCGACGCCGCGAACAAGGTCGTCGCCGAAATGCGCCGGCTGCTGCAGGTCCCGAGCGCCGACCCGCCGCTGCTGATCGACGCCGACCTGCGACCCGAGGGCAAGTCCGGCCCGATGGTGCGCAGCCTGAAGTCGTACGAGGCCTACTACCGGCGCTGGTCGCTGGTGTGGGAGTCGCAGGCGCTGCTGCGGGCCGAGCCGGTGGCCGGCGACGAGGACCTCGGACGGCGGTTCACCGAGCTGATCGACCCGCTGCGCTACCCGGAGCACGGGCTGGGGGAGGAGGCCGTACGGGAGATCCGGCGGCTCAAGGCGCGCATGGAGACCGAGCGGCTGCCGCGCGGGGCCGACCCCAAGCTGCACACCAAGATCGGGCCGGGCGGGCTGTCCGACGTGGAGTGGACGGTGCAGCTGCTCCAGCTGCGGCACGGCTGGGAGGTGCCGGGGCTGCGCACCACCCGCACCCGCGAGGCGCTGGCCGCCGCCCGCGAGGCCGGGCTGCTGTCCGCCGAGGACGCGGTGACGCTGGACGAGGCCTGGGTGCTGGCGACCCGGGTGCGCAACGCGGTGATGCTGGTCCGCGGCCGGGCGGGCGACACCTTCCCGTCCGACATCCGCGAGCTGGCCGCGGTGGGGCGCTACCTGGGCTACGGGCCGGGGCACGCGGGCGACATGCTCGACGCGTACCGGCGTACGACGCGCAAGGCGCGGGCCGTGGTGGACGAGCTGTTCTACGGGGCGTAGGCCCTCCTCCGGCCGGGCCTTCCCGCCCTCCCGCCCTGGGGGCCCTACGGGGCGTAGGCCCGCTCCGGCCTGGCCTCCCCGTCCTCCTGCGCGGCCCCCGGGTCTCCCGCCGTGCTCCGCGCGGACGCCGGGCCCACGGCTACCGGCCCCGTCCCGGAACCCGGCCGGGGCCGCGGCAGCGCCGTCACCGACCTGGGCAGGGTGTGCGGCAGGCCGCCGTACCAGAGCCACGCCACCCCGTAGCCGAAGGCGAGGCAGAGGATGCCGCCCACCGCGTCCAGCCAGAAGTGGTTGGCGGTGGCGACGATCACGACCAGCGTGGCCGCCGGGTAGAGCAGGCCCAGGACCCGCACCCACGGCACCGAAGCCAGGGCGAAGAGCGTCAGCCCGCACCACAGGGACCAGCCGATGTGCATCGACGGCATGGCGGCGTACTGGTTGGACATGTTCTTCAGGTCGCCGGACGCCATCGAGCCCCAGGTCTGGTGGACCAGGACGGTGTCGATGAAATCGCCGCCGGTCATCAGCCGGGGCGGGGCGAGCGGATACAGGTAGTAGCCGACGAGGGCGACACCGGTCGTCGCGAACAGCACCGTGCGGGTCGCTGCGTACCGGCCGGGATGGCCGCGGTAGAGCCACACCAGCACGCCGAGCGTCACCACGAAGTGCAGCGTGGCGTAGTAGTAGTTCATCCCGACGATGAGCCAGGTCACCGAGTTCACGGCGTGGTTGACCGACTGCTCGACCGCGATGCCCAGCTGCTGCTCGGCCTTCCAGATCCAGTCCGCGTTGCGCAGTGCCTCGGCACGCTGTTCCGGGACGGCATTGCGGATCAACGAGTACGTCCAGTAGCTCACCGCGATCAGCAGGATCTCGAACCACAGCCGGGGCCGGCGCGGAGCGCGGAACCTGCGGGGGCGCTCCCGCCCCGTGGCGTCCGCGACGGGGTGCGGAACGGCCTCGGCGCGGCCTTCCGATGTCGTCACGGTCGTGTCACCCATGGGCCAGAGTCTGCCAGAAAAGACGTTCCGGTCCGATCATCCCCCGGTCCCGTCCGGGGTGCACCTCGTACGCCGGACACAGGCGCCCGCCTCGTACCCGCGCAGGAGAGGCGCCCGCTCACTCTCCGACTCAGGGACGATTCCGGTCGCCGGGGGCCGAAGCGGTCGAACCGCGCACCACCAGCTCGGGCATGAACACGAACTCGCTGTGCGGGGCCGGCGTCCCGCCGATCTCCTCCAGCAGCGTGCGCACCGCGGCCTGGCCCATCGCGGGGACCGGCTTGCGGACCGTCGTCAGGGGCGGGTCGGTGAAGGCGATCAGCGGGGAGTCGTCGAAGCCCACCACCGAGATGTCCTTCGGCACGTCCAGGCCCCGCTGGCGGGCGGCCCGTATGGCGCCGAGCGCCATCATGTCGCTGGCGCAGACGACCGCCGTGCAGTCGCGCTTCATCAGCGCCGTGGCGGCGGCCTGGCCGCCCTCCAGGGTGTAGAGGGAGTGCTGGATCAGCTCCGTCTCGACGACCTCCGCGGACAGCCCCAGCTGCTCCTGCATCGTCCGGACGAAACCGTCGATCTTCCGCTGCACCGGCACGAACCGCTTCGGCCCCAGCGCCAGCCCCACCCGGGTGTGCCCCAGCGAGACGAGGTGGGTGACCGCCAGGGCCATCGCGGCCCGGTCGTCGGGGGAGATGAACGGCGCCTGCACCTTCGGGGAGAAGCCGTCCACGAGGACGAATGGCACTCCCTGTGCGCGCAGCTGTTCGTAGCGCTGCATGTCGGCGGTGGTGTCGGCGTGCAGTCCGGAGACGTAGATGATGCCGGCGACGCCGCGGTCGACCAGCATCTCGGTCAGCTCGTCCTCGGTGGAGCCGCCGGGGGTCTGGGTGGCCAGCACCGGGGTGTAGCCCTGCCGGGTCAGCGCCTGTCCGATGACCTGGGCGAGGGCCGGGAATATGGGGTTCTCCAGCTCAGGGGTTATCAGGCCCACCAGGCCGGCGCTGCGCTGGCGCAGCCGTACGGGGCGCTCGTACCCGAGGACGTCGAGCGCGGCCAGTACGGACTGACGGGTGGTGGCGGCGACGCCCGGCTTCCCGTTGAGGACGCGGCTGACGGTCGCTTCGCTCACCCCCGCCTGAGCAGCGATGTCGGCAAGCCGTGTGGTCACGGGATTGGACTGTACCGGGCGTATCTCCCCTTGCCCACCAATCGGACGCCGGCCGCGGGCGGTTGCCCGGCCCGCTGCGGGTTGCTGCTTCATTGCGTCCCCTTGAAGTTCGGTCGGCGTCCGGTCCGCAAGAGGATGGTCCCCCGGCCCGGAACGTGTGGCAAGAGCTTGCAGAGTCTTGCACAACCTGGCCCCGAACCGCTCAGAACCAGCAAGAGGCGGTCTCGGAGCGGTCTCGGACTGACACAGGAGAGGTTACGCGAGGATAACTTCGGTGATGCCTTGCACTTTTTTTCTGCAAGGTCTTTCGGAACGCTTACACGGCTGTTACGTTCCAGTCGCCCGGCGGCGGCAACGGCGCAGTCGGCAAGTCGCAGGGGCGGCGGACGGGACCGCCCCCTGCACCACTCGGGCTTTCACCCTCAAGGAGAACTCATGCGGCGTGGCATAGCGGCCACCGCGCTGGTGGCGTCCCTCGCTCTCGCGGCGACGGCCTGCGGCGGCGACGACAGCGGCAGCGACAGCTCTGACGGTCCGGTCACCATCACCTGGTGGGACACCTCGAACGCCACCAACGAGGCGCCGACCTACCAGGCGTTGATCAAGGACTTCGAGGCCGCGAACAAGGACGTCAAGGTCAAGTACGTCAACGTGCCCTTCGACCAGGCGCAGAACAAGTTCGACACGGCGGCCGGCTCCAAGGGCGCCCCGGACGTGCTGCGCTCCGAGGTCGGCTGGACCCCCGCGTTCGCGAAGAAGGGCTTCTTCCTGCCGCTGGACGGCACCGAGGCCCTCGCCGACCAGGACAAGTTCCAGCCCAACCTGCTCAAGCAGGCCCAGTACGAGGGCAAGACGTACGGCGTCCCCTTCACCACGGACACGCTGGCCCTGGTCTACAACAAGGAGCTGTTCGAGAAGGCCGGCGTCGAGGTCCCCAAGACCTGGGCCGACCTGAAGAAGGCCGCCGCCACGATCAAGGACAAGACCGGCGTCGACGGCTACTGGGGCTCCACCCAGGCCTACTACGCCCAGTCCTTCCTCTACGGCGAGGGCGCCGACACCGTCGACGTCGACGCCAAGAAGATCACGGTCACCTCGCCCGAGGCCAAGAAGGGCTACGAGACCTGGCTGAGCCTGTTCGACGGCAAGGGCCTGCACAAGGCCGACACCACCGCCGACGCCTACGCCCACATCCAGGAGGCGTTCGTCAACGGCAAGGTCGCCTCGATCATCCAGGGCCCGTGGGAGATCACGAACTTCTACAAGGGCTCGGCCTTCAAGGACAAGAAGAACCTCGGCATCGCCACCGTCCCGGCCGGCTCCTCCGGCCAGGCGGGCGCCCCGACCGGCGGCCACAACCTGGCGGTCTACGCCGGCTCCGACGAGGCCAAGCAGAAGGCCGCGCTGAAGTTCGTCAACTTCATGACCTCGGCCAAGGCGCAGGAGACCATCGCGCTGAAGAACTCCACGCTGCCCACGCGTGAGGACGCCTACAGCGTCAAGGTCGTCGCCGACCCCGGCATCGCCGGCTACCAGGGCGTCCTGGACGCCGCCCAGCCGCGCCCGGAGCTGCCCGAGTACAGCTCCCTGTGGGGTCCGCTCGACGACGAGCTGCTGAAGGTCGCCGGCGGCAAGGTGTCCCTCGACGAGGGCCTGAGCAACGCCGAGACCGCGATCGCCAAGCTGGTCCCGGACTTCAGCAAGTAAGCCCGCGTGGCCGCCGGATCCTCCAGCAGGAACAGAGGGGGAAGGATCCGGCGGCCATCGGCCTGTGTGCCGTACCCCTTGGTCTTTTGATCTTCCAGAAGGTGTCGAACCATGACAGTCGCCATCGACCGCGCGACCGGCAAGAAGAGCAGAGCGAGCGGTGACCGCGGTCCCCGGTCCGGGCTCGGCCGGCGTCTCAAGAACAGCTACCAGAAGTACTGGTACGCCTATGTGATGATCGCGCCCGTGGCGGTCGTGCTCGGCGTCCTCGTGCTGTACCCCCTGGCCTACGGCTTCTATTTGACGCTCACCGACGCGACCAGCCTGAACACGGCACGGACGATCGGCGTCAACGAGATCGAGGCCACCTACAAGTACATCGGCTTCGACAACTACGCCGACATCCTGTGGGGCGAGACGGCCTACGACCGGTTCTGGTCGCACTTCATCTGGACGATCGTGTGGACGGCCGCCTGCGTCGCCCTGCACTACTCCATCGGCCTCGGCCTCGCCCTGCTGCTCAACCAGAAGCTGCGCGGGCGGACCTTCTACCGGCTGATCCTGGTCCTGCCGTGGGCCGTGCCGACCTTCGTCACCGTCTTCGGCTGGCGCTTCATGCTCGCCGACACCGGCATCATCAACTCCGCCCTGGACGCGCTGCACCTGCCCAGTCCGGCCTGGCTGGAGGACACCTTCTGGCAGCGCTTCGCCGCGATCATGGTCAACACCTGGTGCGGTGTGCCGTTCATGATGGTCTCCCTGCTCGGCGGCCTGCAGTCCATCGACGCCACCCTCTACGAGGCCGCGGAGATGGACGGCGCCACCCCCTGGCAGCAGTTCCGCCACGTCACGCTGCCCGGTCTGAGGGCGGTCAGCTCCACCGTGGTCCTGCTCGGCATCATCTGGACGTTCAACCAGTTCGCGATCATCTTCCTGCTGTTCGGCAACACCGCGCCGGACGCGCAGATCCTCGTGACCTGGGCCTACCAGCTCGGCTTCGGCCAGCAGCCGCGCGACTTCGCGCAGTCCGCCGCCTACGGCATCCTGCTGCTGGGCATCCTGATCGTCTTCACCTCCTTCTACCGCCGCTGGCTGAACCGCGATGAGCAGCAGCTCGCGATCTGAGGCAGGAGTCCCCATGAGCACCACGACCGTCCAGAAGACCGACGCCGACGGCCCGGTCCCCGTCGTCCCCGCGCCCGGCAAGGTGCGCCGGCGCGGGCAGCGCGGCCTCGCCGCGAGCCTGACCTCCCACGGCCTGCTGATCGTCGCCAGCCTGATCGCGCTGTTCCCGATCGCCTGGCTGGTCTTCCTGTCCCTCGGCCCGGACAAGGACGACTACCTGTACCCCGGGCGCATCTGGTCGACGATGACGCTGGACAACTACACGCACGTCCTGCAGAACACCAACTTCTTCGACTGGCTGTGGAGCACGCTGATCGTGTCGCTGGGCACCACGGTCATCGGCGTGTGCATCGCCGCGACCACCGGCTACGCGGTCTCCCGGATGCGCTTCCCCGGGTACAAGAAGTTCATGTGGGTCCTGTTGTGCACCCAGATGTTCCCGATCGCCGTGCTGATCGTGCCGATGTTCCAGATCCTGTCGGAGCTGCGGCTCATCGACACCTACTTCGGCCTGGTCCTGGTGTACTGCTCGACCGCGGTGCCCTACTGCGCGTGGCTGCTGAAGGGGTACTTCGACACCATCCCGTTCGAGATCGACGAGGCCGGACGCGTCGACGGGCTCTCCCCGTTCGGCACCTTCTTCCGGCTGATCCTGCCGCTCGCCCGGCCGGGCCTGGCGGTGGCCGCGTTCTACAGCTTCATCACCGCCTTCGGCGAGGTCGCGTTCGCCTCCACCTTCATGCTGGACGACGAGAAGTACACCTTCGCCGTCGGTCTGCAGAGCTTCGTCAGCGAGCACGACGCGCAGCGCAACCTCATGGCCGCGACCGCGGTCCTGATCGCCATTCCGGTGTCCGCCTTCTTCTACCTCGTGCAGAAGAACCTGGTCACCGGCCTCACCGCGGGCGGCACCAAGGGCTGAGCGCCCTGCCGCCCCGAGGGCTCCCGCGCTCCTGACCGGCGCGGGTGGCGGCCGCGACGCCCTTCCGCCCCGCCGGGCGTCGCGGCCGCCTGCACCACGGCCCCCGCAACCGCACCCACCCGACCACGTCTCCTTACGCATAGGACGCCATGAGCCAGCACTCCGCCGACCCGGCACCGAACTCCGCCGTCGCCACCGTCGCCAAGCGCCGCGACTGGTGGCGGGACGCGGTGATCTACCAGGTCTATCCGCGCAGCTTCGCCGACAGCAACGGCGACGGCATGGGCGACCTGGAGGGTGTACGTTCCCGACTCCCGTACCTGCGCGCCCTCGGCGTGGACGCCGTGTGGCTGAGCCCCTTCTACGCCTCGCCGCAGGCCGACGCCGGCTACGACGTGGCCGACTACCGCGCCGTCGACCCGATGTTCGGCTCGCTGCTGGACGCCGACGCGCTGATCCGCGACGCCCACGCGCTCGGCCTGCGCATCATCGTCGACCTGGTCCCCAACCACTCCTCCGACCAGCACGAGTGGTTCAAGCGGGCGCTGCGCGAGGGCCCCGGCTCCCCGCTGAGGGACCGCTACCACTTCCGCCCCGGCAAGGGCGAGAACGGCGAACTGCCGCCCAACGACTGGGAGTCCATCTTCGGCGGGCCGGCCTGGACCCGGGTCACCGAGCCCGACGGCACCCCCGGCGAGTGGTACCTGCACCTGTTCGCCCCCGAGCAGCCCGACTTCAACTGGGAGCACCCGGCGGTCGGCGACGAGTTCCGCTCCATCCTGCGCTTCTGGCTCGACATGGGCGTCGACGGCTTCCGCATCGACGTCGCGCACGGCATGGTGAAGGCCGAGGGCCTGCCGGACCTTGGATCCCACGAGCAGTTGAAGCTGCTGGGCAACGATGTCATGCCGTTCTTCGACCAGGACGGCGTGCACGACATCTACCGGCAGTGGCGGCTCATCCTCGACGAGTACCCGGGTGAGCGCATCTTCGTCGCCGAGGCGTGGACCCCGACCGTCGAGCGCACCGCCAACTACGTGCGCCCCGACGAGCTGCACCAGGCGTTCAACTTCCAGTACCTCGGCGCCTACTGGGACGCCGAGGAGCTGCGGTCCGTCATCGACCGCACGCTGGAGTCGATGCGCCCGGTCGGCGCCCCGGCCACCTGGGTGCTGTCCAACCACGACGTCACCCGGCACGCCACCCGCTTCGCCAACCCGCCCGGCCTCGGCACCCAGATCCGCAGCGCCGGCGACCGCGAGCTGGGCCTGCGCCGCGCCCGCGCCGCCACTTTGCTGATGCTGGCGCTGCCCGGCTCGGCGTACATCTACCAGGGCGAGGAACTGGGCCTGCCGGACGTCGTCGACCTGCCCGACGAGGTGCGCCAGGACCCGGCGTACTTCCGCGGCGCCGGCCAGGACGGCTTCCGCGACGGCTGCCGGGTGCCGATCCCGTGGACCCGTGAGGGGTCGTCGTACGGCTTCGGCGGCGGGGGCAGCTGGCTGCCGCAGCCGCAGGGCTGGGGCGAGCTGAGCGTCGAGGCGCAGCAGGGCGTGCCCGGCTCCACGCTGGAGCTGTACCGCGCAGCGCTGGCCGTGCGGCGGGAGCGGCCCGACCTCGGTGCGGGCGACTCGGTGGAGTGGCTCAAGGCGCCCGAGGGCGTACTGGCCTTCCGTCGCGGAGAGTTCGTGTGCGTGGCGAACACCACCGGCGAGTCGGTGACGGCTCCGGTGGGCAGCGGGCGCGTCCTGATCGCCAGCGACGAGGTGGCGGAGGCGGACGGCGAGATCAAGGTGCCCGGCGACACCACGGTGTGGTGGGCGACGGCCTGATGCCCCACGGTCTGACGGGCCTCGTGGCCCACGGTCTGCCGTCCTGACGATTCACGGTCTGTCGGCCGCGGCCTGTCGGTCCACGGCCTGTCTGTCCGCGGCCTGACGGCACCGCGAAAGTTTTTTTCTTGAAGTTGGTACGGCCCGCTGCCTTTTGGGCGGCGGGCCTTTAACATCTGCGTCACAAAGGCTTGCTGAAGCTTTCAGCAAGAGCCTTCATCCAAGCCTTCAACGGAGAAGGAACCCCACATGGCACGCAGAATCCTCTCCGGCGCGCTCGCCCTCGCGGCCGCCGCCCTTGTCATGAACCCATCCACCGCACAGGCCTCCCCGCCCGGGACCAAGGACGTCACGGCCGTCCTGTTCGAGTGGAACTTCGCCTCCGTGGCGAAGGAGTGCACCAACCGCCTGGGCCCCGCCGGCTACGGCTACGTCCAGGTCTCCCCGCCCGCCGAGCACATACAGGGCTCGCAGTGGTGGACCTCCTACCAGCCGGTCAGCTACAAGATCGCCGGTCGGCTGGGCGACCGGGCCGCCTTCCAGAACATGGTCAACACCTGTCACGCGGCCGGTGTGAAGGTCGTGGTCGACACCGTCATCAACCACATGTCCGCGGGCAGCGGCACCGGCACCGGCGGCTCGTCGTACACGAAGTACAACTACCCGGGGCTGTACAGCTCCTACGACTTCGACAACTGCACCGCGCAGATCACCAACTACGGTGACCGCGGCAACGTCCAGAACTGCGAACTGGTGGGCCTGGCCGACCTGGACACCGGTGAGGACTACGTCCGCTCGGCCATCGCCAAGTACATGAACGACCTGCTCTCCCTGGGCGTCGACGGCTTCCGCATCGACGCGGCCAAGCACATGCCGGCCGCCGACCTCGCCAACATCAAGTCCCGGCTGAGCAACCCGTCGGCCTACTGGAAGCAGGAGGTCATCCACGGCGCCGGAGAGGCCGTCCAGCCCACCGAGTACACGGGCAACGGCGACGTCCAGGAGTTCCGCTACGCCTACGACCTCAAGCGGGTCTTCAACAACGAGAACCTCGCCTACCTCAAGAACTACGGCGAGGGCTGGGGCTACATGAACAGCTCCGTCTCCGGCGTCTTCGTCGACAACCACGACACCGAGCGCAACGGATCCACCCTCAGCTACAAGGACAACGCCAACTACACCCTGGCGAACGTGTTCATGCTGGCCTGGCCCTACGGGGCGCCCGACATCAACTCCGGATACGAGTTCACCGACCACGACGCCGGGCCTCCGAACGGCGGCCAGGTCGGCGCCTGCTGGCAGAACGGCTGGAAGTGCCAGCACGCCTGGCGGGAGATCATGTCGATGGTCGGCTTCCGCAACGCCACCCGCGGCCAGGCCGTGACCAACTGGTGGGACAACGGCAACGACGCGATCGCGTTCGGCCGTGGCAGCAAGGGCTTCGTGGCCATCAACCACGAGTCCGGCTCCCTCACCCGCACCTACCAGACCTCGCTCCCCGCGGGCACCTACTGCAACGTCCAGAACAACACCACCGTGACCGTGAACGGCTCCGGCCAGCTCACGGCCACGCTGGGCGCCAACACCGCGCTCGCGGTGTACGCCGGCAAGTCCAGCTGCTGACGTAACGCCGTACCGGTGGATGGAAGTTCTTACCGAGGGTTTCAGAACTCTTGCAGTAAGGCTTTCGCCACCGGTACGGTCACGCGGACGCCCGGTGACGGAGCCGAGCCGTGGCGCACGGGGCCTGAGCACAGGCCCCCTCTTGAGCCGTAATCGCAAGGAGTCCACGCCTGTGATACCCAGATGGCCGGCGCGCCCGAAGCGCCGCACCGCGCATGTCAGACGGGTCGCGGCCGTCACCGTCGCCGCGCTCGCCGCGGCCGTGGTCCAGCCGCTCGCCGCACGCGCCGAGACCGCGCCCCCGCCGCCGTCCGACGCCTCGCTGGCCAAGGCGCCGGCCCGCCACGACCTCACCCGCGAGCAGTTCTACTTCGTCCTGCCGGACCGCTTCGCCAACGGCGACACCGGCAACGACAAGGGCGGCCTGACCGGTTCCCGCCTCGCCACCGGCCACGACCCCACCGACAAGGGCTTCTACCAGGGCGGCGACCTCAAGGGCCTGACCCAGCGCCTGGACTACATCAAGGGCCTCGGCACCACCGCCATCTGGCTCGCCCCCATTTTCAAGAACCGCCCGGTGCAGGGCGAGGGCGCGAGCGCCTCGGCCGGCTACCACGGCTACTGGATCACCGACTTCACCCAGGTCGACCCGCACTTCGGCTCCAACGCCGACCTCGAGACCCTCATCGACAAGGCCCACGCCAAGGGCATGAAGGTCTTCTTCGACGTCATCACCAACCACACCGCCGACGTCGTGGACTACGAGGAGAAGTCCTACGACTACCTCTCCAAGGGCGCGTTCCCGTACCTGACCAAGGACGGCGAGCCGTTCGACGACGCCGATTACGCGGACGGCGGGCGCGACTTCCCGGCCGTGGACTCCGGCTCCTTCCCGCGCACCCCGGTCGTCGCCGAGGACGAGAAGGACGTCAAGGTCCCCTCCTGGCTCAACGACCCGACGATGTACCACAACCGGGGCGACTCCACCTGGGCCGGCGAGTCCGCCACCTACGGCGACTTCGTGGGCCTGGACGACCTGTGGACCGAGCGTCCCGAGGTCGTCGAGGGCATGGAGAAGATCTACAAGAGGTGGGTCAGGGACTTCGACATCGACGGCTTCCGGATCGACACCGTGAAGCACGTCAACATGGAGTTCTGGACCCAGTGGGCCACCGCCCTGGACGCCTACGCGGCCAAGAAGGGCCGGGACGACTTCTTCATGTTCGGCGAGGTCTACTCCGCCGACACCTCCGTCACCGCCCCGTACGTCACCGAGGGCCGCCTGGACTCCACGCTCGACTTCCCCTTCCAGGACGCCGCCCGCGCCTACGCCTCCCAGGGCGGCAGCGCCAAGAAGCTCGCGGCCGTCTTCGGCGACGACTACAAGTACACGACCGGCCGGGCCAACGCCTACGAGCAGGTCACCTTCCTCGGCAACCACGACATGGGCCGCTTCGGCGCCTTCCTGAAGCAGGACGACGCGGACGCCTCGGACGCCGAACTGCTGCAGCGGGCCCGGCTCGCCAACGAGCTGATGTTCCTCAGCCGCGGCAACCCCGTCGTCTACTACGGTGACGAGCAGGGATTCACCGGCGCGGGCGGCGACAAGGACGCCCGCCAGACGATGTTCGCGTCGAAGACCGCCGACTACCTGGACGACGACCAGCTCGGCACCGACCGCACCCACGCCGAGGACGCCTACGACACGCGTGCGCCGCTCTACCGGCAGATCAGTGCTCTCGCCAAGCTGCGCAAGGCCCACCCGGCCCTCGCCGACGGCGTCCAGACGGAGCGGTACGCCGCCGACGGCGCGGGCGTCTACGCCTTCTCCCGCACCGACGCGAGGACCGGCGTCGAGTACGTCGTCGCCTTCAACAACGCGGACGACGCCAGGCCGGCCACCTTCGCCACCGGCTCCGCCGGCATGACGTTCCGCGGCATCCACGGCACCGACGACTCGGTGCGCTCCGACGCCGACAAGAAGGTCACCGTCACCGTCCCGGCCGGCTCCGCCGTCGTCCTGCGGGCCACCGGCCCCGTGGACAGGGCGACCGCCGCCCCGACCGTCACGCTGAAGGCCCCCGATGCCGGAGCCACCGGCACCGTCGAGATCACCGCCGACGTCGACGGCGGCCGGCTCAACCGGGTCGTCTTCGCCGCCCAGACCGGCAACGGCGCCTGGCAGACCCTCGGCTCCGCCGACCACGCCCCCTACAAGGTCACCCACACCATCGGCGAGGACGTGCCGCCCGGCACCGCCCTGCGCTACAAGGCCGTCGTCGTCGACTCGGCCGGCCGCACCGCGAGCGCCCTGGCCGCCTCCTCGACCGGCGTCCCGCCCGCCGAGGAGGTTCCCACCGCGTCCTCCCGCGACTACGCGATCGTCCACTACAAGCGCGAGGACGGGAACTACGACGACTGGGGCCTGTACGCCTGGGGCGACCTCGCCGACGGCGAGGCCACCGACTGGCCCGACAGCCACCCCTTCATCGGCCGCGACGCCTACGGCGCCTTCGCCTACGTCAAGCTCAAGCCCGGCGCCACCGACGTCGGCTTCCTGGTCATCGACAAGCACGGCAACAAGGACGTCGCCGCCGACCGCACGATCGACGTGACGAAGACCGGCGAGGTCTGGATCGAGCAGGGCAAGGAGACCCTGCGCACCGAACGGCCCGAGTACCCGGCGCAGGACACCACCAAGGCCGTCCTGCACTACCACCGCGCCGACGGGAACTACGACGGCTGGGGCCTGCACGTGTGGTCCGGCGCAGCGCAGCCCACCGAGTGGTCGAAGCCCCTCATGCCGGTGCGCACCGACTCCTACGGCGCGGTCTACGAGGTGCCGCTCACCGAGGGCGCCACCAGCCTCAGCTACATCCTCCACAAGGGCGACGAGAAGGACCTGCCCACCGACCAGGCCCTCGACCTCAAGGCCAGTGGCCACGAGGTGTGGCTGCTCAGCGGCCAGGAGGACCACCTGCTCCCGCAGCCGGCCGGCTCCGCCGCCGCGCTCGACCTGAGCACCTCCAGGGCCGTCTGGATCGACCGCGACACCGTCGCCTGGAACGGCTCCGACGCCGCCGCCTCCACCCAGCTCCTCGCCTCCCGCGACGGCTCCCTCAAGGTCGAGAACGGCACCCTGACCGGCGACGCCACCTGGCTGCGCCTGAAGAAGGGCACGCTCACCGACGCGCAGAAGGAGAAGTTCCCGCACCTGAAGGAGTACACCGCCTGGACGGTCGACCCGCGCGACCGCGACCGGGTCCGCGCCGCCCTGCGCGGCCAGCTCGTCGCCGCCCAGCGGGCCGCTAGCGGCGCCGTCCTCACCGCGACCGGCGTGCAGATCGCCGGCGTGCTCGACGACCTGTACGACGCCACCGACGCCGACCTCGGCCCGACCTTCCGGCACGGCCGGCCCACCCTGTCCGTCTGGGCGCCCACCGCGCAGAGCGTCGCCCTGGAGATCGGGGGCGGCACCGTCCCGATGAAGCGCGACGCCGCCACCGGCGTCTGGTCGGTCACCGGCCCGGCGTCCTGGAAGAACAAGCCGTACCGCTACGCCGTCAAGGTGTGGGCGCCCAGCGTCCGCGAGGTCGTCGTCAACAAGGTGACCGACCCCTACTCGGTGGCGCTGACCGCCGACTCCGAGCGCAGTCTGGTCGTGGACCTGCGCGACCGGTCCCTCGCCCCGAGCGGCTGGAACACCCTGAAGAAGCCGAAGGCCGTGCCGCTCAAGGACGCCCAGATCCAGGAGCTGCACATCCGGGACTTCTCCGTCGAGGACGACACGGCGAAGCACCGCGGCACCTACCGCGCCTTCGCCGACAAGGACAGCGACGGCTCGCGGCACCTGCGCAGGCTGGCCGAGGCCGGGACGTCGTACGTCCACCTGCTGCCCGCGTTCGACATCGCCACCATCCCCGAGAGGAAGGCCGACCAGACCACCGTCGACTGCGACCTCGCCTCCTTCGCCGCCGACTCCGACAAGCAGCAGGAGTGCGTGGCGAAGGCCGCCGCCAAGGACGCCTACAACTGGGGCTACGACCCCTACCACTACACGGTCCCCGAGGGCTCCTACGCCACCGACCCGGACGGCACCGAGCGCACGGTCGAGTTCCGCGAGATGGTCAAGGCGCTCAACGAGGACGGCCTGCGCGTCGTCATGGACGTCGTCTACAACCACACCGCGGCCGCCGGCCAGGCCGAGACCTCGGTCCTCGACCGGATCGTGCCCGGCTACTACCAGCGGCTCCTCGCCGACGGCTCGGTGGCCAACAGCACCTGCTGCGCCAACACGGCCACCGAAAACGCCATGATGGGCAAGCTCGTCGTGGACTCCGTCGTCACCTGGGCCAAGGACTACAAGGTCGACGGCTTCCGCTTCGACCTGATGGGCCACCACCCGAAGGCCAACATCCTCGCCGTCCGCAAGGCCCTCGACGCCCTCACCGTCGAAAAGGACGGCGTCGACGGCAAGAAGATCATTCTCTACGGCGAGGGCTGGAACTTCGGCGAGGTCGCCGACGACGCCCGCTTCACCCAGGCCACCCAGAAGAACATGGCCGGCACGGGCATCGCGACCTTCTCCGACCGGGCCCGCGACGCGGTGCGCGGCGGCGGCCCCTTCGACGAGGACCCCGGCGTCCAGGGCTTCGCCTCCGGCCTCTACACCGAGCCCAACTCCTCGGCGGCCAACGGCACCGAGGCCCAGCAGCGGGCACGACTGCTGCACTACCAGGACCTGATCAAGGTCGGGCTCTCCGGCAACCTCGCCGACTACACCTTCACGGACACCAGCGGCAAGGAGGTCAAGGGCTCCCAGGTCGACTACAACGGCGCCCCCGCCGGATACGCCGAGGCCCCCGGTGACGCCCTCGCCTACGCCGACGCCCACGACAACGAGTCGCTGTTCGACGCCCTGGCGTTCAAGCTGCCGTCCTCGGTGAGCGCGGCCGACCGGGCCAGGATGCAGGTCCTGGCGATGGCCACGGCCACCCTCTCGCAGGGCCCGGCCCTCTCCCAGGCCGGCACCGACCTGCTGCGCTCCAAGTCGCTGGACCGCAACTCCTACGACAGCGGCGACTGGTTCAACGCCATCCACTGGAACTGCGCCGACGGCAACGGCTTCGGCCGCGGTCTGCCGCCGGCCGCCGACAACGCCGCCAAGTGGCCGTACGCCAAACCCCTGCTGACCTCGGTCGGCGTCGGCTGCCCGCAGATCCAGGGCGCCTCGGCCGCCTACCGGGACCTGCTCAGGATCCGTACGACGGAGAGCGCCTTCCGGCTCGACACGGCCGCGCAGGTGCAGAACGCGCTGTCCTTCCCGCTGTCCGGCAAGGACGAGACGCCGGGCGTGATCACCATGCGCCTCGGTGAGCTGGTCGTCGTCTTCAACGCGACGCCCGAGCGGCAGGAGCAGCGCGTCGAGGCGCTGTCCGGCGAGCGCTACCGGCTCCACCCGGTGCAGGCGTCCGGCGCGGACGAGGTCGTGAAGGAATCGGCCCACACGGCGGATTCGGGCACGTTCACCGTCCCGGCCCGCACTGTGGCCGTCTTCACCCCGGCCGGCTGACGGGACTGCGGTTAGGGTGCTCCTGCCTACCAGAACAGGAGCACCCATGCCGCAGATCACCGTCGACTACTCCGCCACGCTGGCGGACGACTTCGACCGCCCGGCCTTCGCGCGTGCCCTGCACGCCGCGGTGGTCGAGGTCGCCGCCGCCAAGCCGCACGCGTGCAAGACCCAGTTCCGGCGGACCGAGGACACCGCGGTCGGCGAGGACGCCGACGGGCACGCCATCGTGCACGTCTCGCTCGGGCTGCTGACCGGGCGCACCGAGGAGACCAAGGCCCGGCTCACCGAGGCGGTCCTGGACCTGCTGCGCCAGTACGTCAAGCCCGCCGGGGGAGTCGCCCTGCACGCCTCGGCGGAGGTGCGCGAACTCGACGCCTCCTACCGGAAGTTCGACGCCTGAGCGGTGCCGGGGTGATCCGGGCCCCGTCGTCTTCCGATCTCGTCGTTCAGGAGGCCAGGGCGACCAGCCGGGCGGCCAGGTCGGCGAACGGCCCCCGGCCCGGCTCGTCCTTGAGGACCCGGCGCATCAGGGAGGCCAGCTCCTCGTCCCGCGCGGCGCTCACGGCGGTGAGCGCCGCGAAGTCGTGCACCAGCTGGGTCTCCAGCTCGGCGCGGGGGATGTTCCGCCCGTCCAGCCAGATCAGCGCCGTCGACTCGGCCAGCGAGATCCAGGACCGGACGACCAACTCCAGCCGCGGGGGCGCCTTCTCGACGCCCAGGTGGACGAGGATCTGTTCGTACGCCGTCTGCCGTACGCCGTCGACGAGGGCGTTGGCGGTGGACGAGCCGACCGCGGGGCCGCCGCGCATCAGGGCCGAGAAACCGGGGCCGTGGTCGTCCACGAAGTCGAAGTAGCGGCGCATCACGCGCAGCAGCCGGGCCCCCAGCGGACCCTCCCGCGGCTCCACGAACCGGCTCGCCAGATCGTCCGACGCCCGCTGCAACGCGGCTTCGTACAGGCTGAGTTTGCCGGGGAAGTAGTGGTAGACCAGCGGGCGCGAGATGCCCGCGGCGGCGGCTATCTCATCGATGGAGACGTCGTCGGGGGAGCGCCGGCTGAACAGTTCCAGGGCGACGCCGATCAACTGCTGCCGTCGCTCCTCGACCGCCATCCTGCGGCGTACCCCGGTAGACATGCGAACACCTTACCGATTAATTCCAGCCCCGAACGGTCAGGATCGGTCAGCGGTGTGACGAGCCCCGAGTCGCCTACTTGAGCGCGTCGATCGACCGTCCGTCCGTCAGGGTCCCCTCCAGCCCGGGCTTCGCGCCCGGTTGCGCGGGCACGGCGAGCAGGTTGCCCTGCGCGGTGTGCTCCACGCCGCCGGTCGCGCTGATCGTCGCGGTGTCCCGGCCGCCCGCCGCCAGCAGGTACCAGGACCCGTCCTGCGACTTCCACAGCACGCCCGCGAGCACTTGGGGATCGCGCGCCCCGCACGCCGGCACGCTCCGCGCCTGCGCGGCGACCGCGCCGTCCGGTCCGCCCGGCGTGTGGAACTGGGCCAGCACCCGCTCGCCGCCGCCCCGCCAGGTCTCCGCCCGGGTGCACACCCACGCCGCGATGCCGCTCGCGTCGGGCAGCGGCTGCTCGGCGTACTGCCAGGCGTTCACCGAGCGCACGCCCCGCGCCCGCATCTGCGACAGCGAGCAGGCGAACGGCGCCCAGGTGCGCAGCGCCTCCGCACCCGCCGCGTCGTGCACCTCGCCGGGACGGCCGGTGGTGAGGCGGGCCGGGATCAGCTCCCCGAGGTCGGTGAGCAGCCGGGCGCCGGAGGCGTCGGTCAGCTGGAGGACGTTCCACGAGGTGCAGGCGCCGGTGCGCAGGGCGGGGCTGGCCAGGGGCGAGGTGATGCCGTCGGTGAGAGTGAGGTCCATGGTGCCGGAGTTGGGGTTGCGCAGATCCCGCTCGGCGGCCTGCCGCACCCAGGGCGCCGTCAGATAGCGGACGTTGCCGTCGGCGCGGTCCAGCACCACCGCGCCCGCCTCGGCCCGGCCGGCCGCGTCGGCGCGGGCGAGGTCGAGGGCGGCGCCGGCCGTGCCGTCGTTCGGCTCGGCGTAGCGGGTGATGCGCAGCCCGTCGTAGAAGATCACCACGCGGGCCGTGCCGACGTCCCCGGCGTACAGCAGCTGGGGCGGGCCGGGCGGGCCGCCCGTGGGGGTGCCGGCGGTCGCGGAGACCTGGACGGCGTCGTGGGGGCGGGCCCAGACGGCGAGGGCGCGGCGCAGCAGGGCGCGGTCGCCGGTGAGGCCGCCGCGCGCGGGCCAGACGGAGAAGTCGGTGCGGGCGGAGGACCGCCAGGCGGCGGCGGGCACCCTGACCAGCCTGTCCGGGTCGAGGGCGGCGCGGGCGGCCGGGTTCTGCGCGGACGCGGGGGAGACGGGACCGTCGCCGCCCCAGCCGCCGACGGGCAGCGCGAACAGCGTCCCGCCCACGGCCAGCGCCACCGCCGCGGCGAGCGCCGCCTTCAGATGCCGGCGGCGGCGCATCAGGTCGGTGGGCCGGGCGTGCAGCCAGGAAGGGTCGAACGCGGGGGACTCCAGCAGTGCGTACCGCGCGGGCACGGCGGCGGCCTCCGCCAGCGCCCGCATCGGGTCGACGGCGCCCGCGGCCGCCAGGACCCGCAGCACGTCCGCGTCCGGAAGCCGTTCCAGGCCGCGCAGCACGAACGCGGCACGCCCCTCCGTGGACAGACCCGCCATCCGCTGCTCCAAGGCCAGCTCGCCGGCGCCGCCCGCACGCGGGAAGAGGCTGAGCCCCCACACCTGCGGCATCAGGGGCGGCACGGTGGACCGGCGGGGCAGTGAAAGCCGCCTGCGGGGCCGGTCCGCCTCCAGCGCCGCGCGTACGATCCGCACCCGCACGAAGGCGTAGCCGGGGTCGCCGCCGGGACCGGTGGACTGGGCCGGGATCACCGGTGTCCGCGTCCGTCCCCGGGGCAGCGCGCGCTGGGTGAGGGCGTGCGCGGTCAGGACCCGCCGGCCGCGGCCCCGGTCCGGGGGCAGCATCAGGTAGGCGAGGCGGACCAGGCGCGGATAGTGCTCGACGAGCGCGGCCTCCGCCTGTGCCACGCCGACGACCGGGCCGGCGGGGGAGGAACCGTCTTTCCTGTGACGCGGGGCTGCTTCCTGTGACTGCACGTTGAGCAGAACGAGCCGGCCGGTGGTTGGTCACCGGGGCCTGCCGTCCCGGGGCTCCGGGCGGCCGTCCCGACCGCTTCGTCCGGGCCGCCGCCCGACGGTTCCGTCCGGGCCCGGGGTCAGGGTTCGACGAGCGCGCGGGCGTAGTTCGCCATCGATCGCTGGTAGCGGGGCAGATGGGGCGCGAGGGCGCCGAGGACGAGGGCGAGGCCCTCGCGGTCGCGGCCCAGGGAGGCCAGGCACAGGGCGAGCACGGCCCGCACCGCGTCGTCCAACTCGTCGGACGGAGCGTCCAGTTCCGGCGTCAGCAGCTCGACGCCCTCCTCGGGCCGGCCGACGTTCCGCAGGGAACTGGCCAGCTGGATCCGCGCCCGGCGGGCACGGTACGGGCTCACCTCGCCGAGCCCTTCGGCCAGCGCCTCCCGGTACAGCGGCACCGCCTCCTCGGGGTGCCCGGTCGAGTCCCAGGCGCAGGCCCGCTCGAACGGGCCGAGCGGGCTGTGCTCGGGCAGCTCGGCGACGAGCGTGTCGATCACGGCCCGGAAGCCGGCCGGGTCGGCCTCGAAGCGCTCGTCGAGGGCGGCCCAGGCGGCGGTCGCACGGTCTTCCCAGTCCTGGTTCACCGGCCCAGCCTCGCACGGGCGTACGGGCCGCGGTACCGGAATGCGAGCGCCGGTACCGCTCCCGGATTGAGCGCCGGGGCGTTCCCAGCCGTATCCGATCCGGGGGCGTGCGTGCCCGCCGGGCGATGCGGCGAGGTGGGGGACAGGGATGAGGAGGAGGAACGGATGAGGTGGAAGCGACCGGCGCTCGTGCCGGTGAGAGCCGTGCCGACGGGCGTCGTGCCGATCGGCGCCGTCGTGGCGGTGCTGGTGTTCGCGGGCTGCGGTTCCGGTGGGGCCGGACGTGAGGATGCCGTGCCGCCGACGGCGACCGGCAGTCTGGAGCACCTGGCCGCCGAGGCGCGCTGCGAGCCGGACGTGCAGACGGACGCCGACGAGATCCGGCAGGCCCTGTGCGAGAACCGCGATGGGCGGTTCGTGCTCGCCACCTTCGCCACCGACCGCGGCCAGCGGGAGTGGATCAACGAGGCGAAGGACTACGGCGGCCACTACCTCGTCGGCCGCAAGTGGGTGGCCGTGGGGGAGACGCGGGTGATGACCGCGCTGCGCGCCACGCTGGGCGGCACGATCGAGGAGGGCGAGAGGCACGGGTCCCATTGACGGCGCACGGGGCCCACTGACGGTGGGCGGGCAGGGAGGAGCCGGCGGTGCGTGCGGGGCGCACCGCCGGCTTTCCCGCCCGGACCTCACTGGCACTTGCGGCCGGTGTTGATGCAGTTGACCATCTTGTTCATCAGGCTCTCGTCGAAGACGTTGATGAAGTCGTCGTGATCGGTGATCGGCTTGTGCAGCTGCTCCGGGAAGCCGTCCACCGCGTAGGCGTTGGTCACCTGCCCGTCCTCCACGACCGGCGTCGGCACGTCGTACACCAGCCGCATCCGCACCTGCGGGATGGCGACGAAGCCGTTCTGGCAGCGCCCGCTCGCGTCGGCGAAGGCCACATGGGTGCGGTGGTTGGCGCTGTCGATGTTCTGCCCGTCCCAGCAGCTCTGGAAGGCGAACGAGCGGACCACGTCGCTGCCCTCGGGGCAGATCGGGTACTTGTCCGTCAGCTGCACCCGGTTCTCGAAGCCCGTGCAGGACCAGTGCGCGTTGGCGTTGGCCGGGCCGTTGGTGAACGCCTTGGCGTCGCCGGTGATGACGCGCAGGAACCGCGGCATCGCCACGACCTTGCTCCTCGGGCTGCCGACGAACTTGATCTCCGCCTGCTTCGCCGTCAGGATCCGGCCGACGTTGCCCTCGGCGCCGCCGCCCGCGTCGTTCTGGTCGAAGTCCTGCGTACCGTCCTGAACGCGCAGCACCGGCCAGTAGTACGACGACTTGTCGCCCTGGTTCTGGCACGAGGTCTCGGCGTTCGCGAAGGCGTCGTTGTCGGAGAACGCGTCGTTGTCCTGGTTGCCGACGTAGTCGTGCAGGTGGTGCGCGCCGTTGGTGACGCCGGGGGCCACGATGACGTTGTCGGTGTTGTGGTTCTCGTTCTCGTTGACACCGCAGCGGGTGACGAACCGTCCGGTGGAGGCGGACCGGCTTCTGCGCGGGGGCGCCTGGACGTTGGGCTCGACGGTGGTGAGTTCGACGAAGTCGTCGGCGACCGGGCCGTTGCCGGCCTGCCCGCCGATGCCGCCGCCCTGCTGACCGTCCCCGTCCCGGCCGTCGCCCTCCCCGCCGTCCTGCCGACCGTCTCCGTCCTGACCCTGGTCCCCGCCGCCCTGGTCTCCGCCCTGCCGGCCGTCGCCGTCCTGTTGACCGTCGTTGGTCCGGGGCTGCTCCGCCGGGGTGCCGGTGCAGCCGGAGAGGTCGTCCAGGTTCTCGGGGGCGCTGCCCCCGGCTCGGTTGATCTCCAGTTGGATGCGGTCGATGATCGCCTGCCGCCGGTCCTTCAGCGGCTGCAGGATGGTGTTCCCGACGAAACCCGCGTCCCTCGCCTGCGCATCCCGCGTCGCCGCGAGGCGCTGGTAGGCCTCGGTGATCTGCTGGTCGAGGGTGGCCAGCTCGCCGTCGACCTCGCCCCGGGCCCCGTCCGGCACGTCGGACAGCTGCTGGCCGACGTCGGGGCAGTCGATCGTGGCGATCTGCGCCGCCGCTGCCCGGATCCCGTTCTGCCGGCGGTTCTCCTCGTGCGCAGAGGCGTGGACGTTCGCCCAGATCAGCCCGCCCCCACCGAGGGCTAGGGCCGCCGATGCGGCAATGACCTTGGTGGCCGGCGGCGTACGGCGTTTTCGTGTGTTGCGTCCCATGGAACTCCTCTGACTTCCTTGCGGGGCAGCATCGAGGCGCCCGACAGGAGTGAAGCGGCTCCCTTCCATACGCGGCCGTGGGCGGCAGTGTTCAGCCGTGGCCGGGACTGGTCCTCAACTCGGCGGTGACCACAGGGGTTCGCCCGGCATTCAGCGGCCGTGGTCCAGATAGGCCAGTACGGCCAGGACGCGGCGGTTGTCGTCGTCCGACACCTCCAGCCCGAGCTTGGCGAAGATGTTGGAGGTGTGCTTGGCGATCGCCCGCTCCGTCACCACCAGCTGCGCCGCGATCGCCGCGTTGGACCGCCCCTGCGCCATCAGCTCCAGCACCTCCCGCTCGCGGGGCGTCAGCCGGGCCAGGGGACGGTCGTCGGCCGCCCGCCGGGCCAGCAACTGCTGGATGACCTGCGGGTCCATCGCCGTACCCCCCGCCGCGACCCGGCGCACCGCGTCCACGAACTGCTCCGCGTCGAACACCCGGTCCTTGAGCAGGTAGCCGACCCCGCCGCTGCCGTCGGCGAGCAGCTCGCGCGCGTACAGCTGCTCGACGTGCTGGGACAGCACCAGCACCGGAAAGCCCGGGCGTGCCCGGCGCGCCCGCAGCGCGCACTGCAGGCCCTCGTCGGTGAGCGTCGGCGGCAGCCTAACGTCCACCACCGCCACGTCCGGCTCCGACTCGGCCAGTGCCCGGTCCAGTTCGGGGCCGGTCTCGACGGCGGCGGCGATCTCGAAGTCGTAGGCCTCCAGCAGCCGGACCAGCCCGTCGCGGAGCAGGAACAGGTCTTCGGCTAGGACAACGCGCACGGAATCTCCATGGTGACCATGGTGGGGCCGCCGGCCGGGCTGCTGACGGCGAGGACGCCGTCGAATGTACCCAGCCGCCGCTCCACCCCGGCCAGCCCGGAGCCCGCCTCGATCACCGCGCCGCCCCTGCCGTCGTCGGTGACGCCGATGCGCAGCCGCCCGTCCGTGTGGTGCACGTCGATCCAGATCCGCTCGGCGTCCGCGTGCTTGACCGCGTTGGTGAGCACCTCGCTCACGGCGAAGTACGCGGCCGACTCGACCGGCGCCTGCGCCCGCCCGTCCAGGTCGACGGTCACCTCCGTGGCGATGGGCAGCCGCAGCGCCAAGGCCCGTATCGCATCGCCCAGTCCGCGTTCGGCGAGGACCGGGGGATGGATGCCGCGCACCAGGTCGCGCAGTTCGGCCAGGGCCTCGGCGGAGGAGCGGCGGGCCTGCGCGAGCAGCGCCTTCGCCTGCTGAGGGTCCTTGTCGAGCAGCATCTCGACGGTGCCGAGGTCCATGCCCATGGCGACCAGCCGGGCCTGCGCCCCGTCGTGCAGGTCGCGTTCTATGCGGCGCAGTTCGGCGGCGGAGGAGTCGACGGCGACCTGCCGTGTCTCGGTCAGGACCTTGACCCGCTCGGCCAGTTCACCCTGGTGCGAACCGAGCACCGCCCGGGTGAGCCGGAAGTGCCCGGTCAATACGGCGGGCGCGAACCGGTGGGCGAGGATCAGCACCGCCGCGCCGAGCCCCGCGGCGCCCAGCGCGCTCGCCTGTCCGGTCACCGGCACGAAGCCGTACCAGTACGGGTCGGGCAGCACCCGCCACACCCCCGCCGCTATCGCGAACCCCTCCAGCGGATAGAGGAACATCATCGCCGGGAGCAGCGCGGTGAAGAACCCGGCCGTCGTGTCCACCCACAGCCAGCCCAGGTCCCGCCAGGTCGCCGGGTCGCGCAGCATGGTGAAGGTGCGCGCCCACGGGTTGGCGTCCGGCGGGACCGGCCGGTACCGCGCCGGGATCCGCACGCCTGCCCACTCCGCGGCCAGCACCCGCCGCCAGTTGGCGAACGCCCGCACGCCCGTCAGGATCCAGGGGGTGGTGACGATGCCGACGCCGACCGGTATCAGCGCGATGGACACCAGCGACAGTGTCAGACAGAACACCGCCACCGGCAACGACACCAGCGCCAGGCCAAGCCCCCGTACGGCGGCCAGCGCGGCGGCCCGCGTGTCCCTGCGGGCCGTCGGCGCGCCGCCGTTGTTCTTCTCCGTGGTCATGACGCCAGTCTGGTCGAGCGGCCGGGACCGGTCACTGGGCCGGGCCACCGGTCACACGGTGGTGCCAGCCCCACCCCCGTCCGTGGCGTCGTCCCCGGCGGCGAGGATCTCGGCCTCCAGCTCCGGGTCCAGGCCCTTCACGGTCCGGTCCGGGCGCTGCGGGGCACGGCCGCCGAGAGCGCACAGCCAGCTCCAGGTGTCGGCGACGGTCTCGGCGGCCGGACGGCAGCGCAGTCCCGCCGCGAGGGCGCGGGAGACGTCCAACCGGTGCACGCCGTCGTGGAGTTCGCTGTCCGGCGGCACCCAGACCGGCAGCTGCGTCCACGGCTCGACGCCGGCCGCCAGCACGGCCTCGGGCGAGGTCCAGCGCAGCTCGGCCGCCGCGCCGGTCGCCCGCACGCAGGCCTCCAGCAGCTCGCCGGTCGTGGTGTGTCCCTGGGGTCCGGCGAGGTTGTACGGTCCGCTCAGCCCGCCCTCGACCGCGTCCAGGGTCCACTCGGCGAGGTCGCGGACGTCCACGAACTGCAGGGGCAGGTCACGCGGACCCGGCGCGAGCACCGGGCCGCCCCGGGCGATCCGGTTCAGCCACCACGGCAGCCGGCCGACGTTCTCGTACGGCCCGAGGAGCAGCCCCGCCCGCACCAGCAGCGAACGCTCCGCCCCGAAGGCCTC
Source organism: Streptomyces sp. NPDC006610 (assembly GCF_040611575.1). Taxonomy (NCBI): domain Bacteria; kingdom Bacillati; phylum Actinomycetota; class Actinomycetes; order Kitasatosporales; family Streptomycetaceae; genus Streptomyces; species Streptomyces sp. NPDC006610. The sequence goes on along the minus strand of NZ_JBEXOP010000020.1, from coordinate 95,154 downwards.
CACGGTGCCCAGCTCGCCGCCCAGCTTGTCCCGCGCGTAGTCGGTGGCCACGGCGTCGGCGGACGCGCCCTCCACCAGCGGAGCGTCCTCGTCGTACCCGGCGGGGCGTGGCCATGCGTACACCGAGCAGCTCGACACGTACGCGTACCGTCCGGCCCGGTCCCGCAGCAGCCGCGCCGTGTCCCGCACCGCGCGCGGCTCGGCCGACCAGGTGTCCACGACGGCGTCCCAGTCCCCGGCCCCGCCCGCCTCGTCGAGGGCGGCGAGCCCGCCGGGGGCGGTGCGGTCGCCGTGCAGCACGCGCACGCCGGGCGGCGCCTGGTGCCGTCCCCGGTGGAAGACGGTCACGTCCCAGCCCCGGGCCAGCGCCGCCTCCACGACGGCCCGCCCCGCGAACTCCGTCCCGCCCAGCATCAGAAGTCTCATGCGGGTGACTCTGCCCGGTGGGGGAGGGCCGGGGAACGGGGATCTGCCGTCAGCAGACGAACGGGCGGCCGGCGGACGACCGGGCTGCGGCCGGACGAATGACCGTGCCTCACCGAATGACTGGACCGCCACCGAATGACCGTGCCGTCACCGGAAGACCGGGCGGTCGGCGGACGAACGGGCCGTCATTGGGAGACCGGGCCGCCGCCCGTCGGACGAATGACCGGGCCGTCGGCGGCGGTCAGGCCGGCGGGGCGTACTTGTAGCCGACCCGGCGGACGGTGCGGATGGTGTCGCGGTGCTGTGCGCCCAGCTTGCGGCGGATGCGCGCGATGTGGACGTCGACCGTGCGGCCGTCGCCGACGTGGCCGTACCCCCACACCGTGCTCACCAGATGGTCGCGGGTGTGCACCCGGTGGGGGTGCGCGACGAGATGGGCGAGCAGCTCGAACTCCAGGTAGGTGAGGTCGAGTTCACGCCCGTCGACCTCGGCGGTGCGGCGCACGGCGTCGATGCGGACGGGCGGTTCGCCGCCGTGCGGGAGGCCGTCGTCGTCATGGGCGGCCGGGGGAGCGGGCGCGGGCGCCGGTGCGGGTACGGCGACGGGCCGGAACGGCGGGGCCTGGTCCGCCGGCACGAGGACCAGGTAACCGACCATGGGCGGCCGGCCGGGAAGGGCGGGCAGGGCGTGCTGCGGGGCGGGGAACCAGGTGGCCCCGGGCGGCAGGAAGGACGCCGGGGAGGACGTCGTCTCCGGGACGGCAGCGGGAACGGAAGCGGGAGCGGGTACGGAGGACAGGGAACGGACGGTCGCCATGACGGGTCAGCTCTTTCGCGCGAGAGGTGCGTCGGATGTGGACGTACGTCGTGTCGCGCAGGCCGGGGGCCGGTGGAACGGCTTCAGAGGGCCGGCGCGGTCATCGCGCGGCAACACACCCGGTCGAAGTCGTGGTGCTGACGGGAAGGCCAGAAGGGCTCGAGGTCATGGCGACCCGTCGCGTCGTACTTCTGGAAACTGGCCATGCCCCCCATTGAAGCAGATCCTCGTCCCCGGGAATACGCCGAAGAGGCGTCCACCGCAAGGGCGGACGCCTCTTCGAAGGAGCTGTACGGGGCCCGGATCAGACCTGGCCGGCCTTCTCCAGCGCGGAGCAGCAGGTGTCGACGAGCAGGCGGGTCACCACGTACGGGTCGACGTTGGCGTTCGGACGGCGGTCCTCGATGTAGCCCTTGCCGTCCTTCTCGACCTGCCACGGGATGCGGACCGAGGCGCCGCGGTTGGAGACGCCGTAGGAGTACTCGTTCCACGGGGCGGTCTCGTGCAGGCCCGTCAGACGGTCGTCGATGCCGGCGCCGTAGTTCTTGACGTGGTCCAGCGGCTTGGAGCCCTCGCCGAGCGACTCGCAGGCGGTGATGATGGCGTCGTAGCCCTCGCGCATCGCCTTGGTGGAGAAGTTGGTGTGCGCGCCGGCGCCGTTCCAGTCGCCCTTGACCGGCTTGGGGTCGAGGGTGGCGGAGATGCCGAAGTCCTCGGCGGTGCGGTAGAGCAGCCAGCGGGCGACCCACAGCTGGTCGGAGACCTCCAGCGGCGACAGCGGGCCGACCTGGAACTCCCACTGGCCCGGCATGACCTCGGCGTTGATGCCGGAGATGCCCAGACCCGCCTTCAGGCAGTTGTCGAGGTGGGCCTCGACGACCTCGCGGCCGAAGATCTCGTCGGCGCCGACGCCGCAGTAGTAGCCGCCCTGCGGGGCCGGGAAGCCGCCCTCGGGGAAGCCCAGCGGACGCGAACCGTCGAAGAAGGTGTACTCCTGCTCGATGCCGAAGATCGGCTCCTGCGCGGCGAACTTCTCGGCGACCTCGGTGAGCGCGGCACGGGTGTTGGACTCGTGCGGCGTCATGTCGATGTTGAGGACCTCGCACAGGACGAGGACGTCGTCGCCGCCGCGGATCGGGTCCGGGCAGGAGAAGACCGGCTTGAGGACACGGTCCGAGGCGTGGCCCTCGGCCTGGTTCGTGGAGGACCCGTCGAAGCCCCAGATCGGCAGCTCCGCGCCCTTGGCGTCGTCCGCCAGGATCTTCGTCTTGGAGCGGAGCTTGGCGGTCGGCTGGGTGCCGTCGATCCAGATGTACTCAGCCTTGAAGGTCACGGGCCACTTCCTTCGGGGGTGGGTCAGGGCTTGCGGGTGCTGCGGCGCTGCGGCACTGAGGCGCCGCGTTGTGTGCCCGGAAGCCTGTCAACAGGCGATTTCCCGGTCATTGCCCGAATGTGAACCCCGTGTTACCTGGTAGTCGTGTGGCGCGTTTCACGCTGTGAGGCGTCCGCCGGGTGCACGGACGCGCGGAAGACGCCCCCGCGCGCCGGCGGACGGGCGCGGGGCGGCGGCTCGTATGCGATGGGAATGAGCCGGGAACGAGCAGTCGCGCCGCACCGGTCTCAGCGGCCGGACGTCACCCCGCCTTCTCGATCACGGCCCGGCGGATCAGGAACTTACCGGGTTCGCGGACCTGTTCGAAGGCGGCGCCGTCACCGAGGGCGGCCGGCTGGGACGGCTGGTCGGGCTGCTCGGGCTGGGGCGGGCTGCCCGGTCTGGGAGTCCTGAGCCGACCCCCCCGGCCGCTCCACCCGCCCCGGCCGCTCCACCCGCTCCGCCCGTCCCCTCCGTCGTCCCTCCGACGGCCTCTTCGACCACGCACCCGGAAGCCTCCTGCTTGCGCTCGATCTCGGCGATCACCGCCTTGCGGTTGGCGATCCGCGCCGCGGACTGCGCGTCCGGAGCGGCCCGCTGGCCGTCGATGAACCGCTGGCTGTTGCCGAGGGCGGTGGCGAGCCCCGGCAGACGCCGGAGTCGTCGGCGGACTGCGCCGCGTTCGAGGTGCTCGCCATGACGAAGGCGCCGCTGCCGGCCACCGTCGCCGCGCCGGCCAGCAGCGCCGGCTTTTCCCGCGTACTGAGAGTTCTCCTGCGCGACATGCGCGCCTCCTGGGAGGTAGGGGAGCGTACACCGTCATGTACGAGATACCGAACGAGGTTGCTCGGCGGTCACGGAAGCGGCGGAGCTAACGTGCGTCACACGCGCCTTGCACGCCCGTACCTCCCGAGCCCGCGCTGCCTGCTTGCCCGCGCTGCCTGGGCGGTGATCCCCGCTCCCTCAGGCTCCCCCGGCACTCTCGTGCCCCCCGCCCTCCTCGTACGCCGCCACCCCGTCGTTGACGTACTGGAGCAGCCCTTCCGTCTGCCGGGTGATCGCGGCTTCGTCGCGCTCCGAGCCGTCGCCCCACTGCCCGTTGGCGAACACGACGGACCGCACGGTCATCAGCCGCCGGAACACCCCCGCCGACCCGGGCGGCACCGTCGGCATCCCGGCCTCGGGCGGCGGATCGAGCGAGACCACCCGGTACGTCACCGGGTCCAGGGATGCCATGGCGAACACCGTCGAGGCGTCCTCGACGCGCCGCATGCTCAGCACGGTGACCGTCACCCGGGAGCGCCGTTCCACGTCGGTGAACAGGGCGGCGGTGAGCCGGGCGCAGCCCTCGCCCCGGTCCAGGAGGGAGGCCAGCCCGGGGGAGACGGCGCGGGCGCAGTCAGTGGTGGTGACGAGGTCGACCCGGTCGTACCGGGAACCGTCCGCCAGTCGCACGCCGCGCTGCGGAAAGGCCTGTTCGGGTCTGATCGCGGGGCGGGCGAGCAGGGAGGGAAGCGCGGAGGGCGTGCCGGAGAGTCCGTCGGAGGGCGCGCCGGACGGCGGGGAGGCGGTGACGGACGGAACCGCCGCGGGCGAGCCGCCGTCCGCCTCGCCGGTGTGGAGAACGCCGCCCGCGACGAGGGCGGCGAGCAGCAGGGCGCAGGTCGTGCCGACGACGACGGTCCGGGCCGTTCCATGATCACCAGAGTCCATGGCGGCGGAGGGTAACAGCAGTGACCGCCCCAACTCCCGCCGCCCGGCAAACAGTTGCGAACCCGGTGTTCCCCTGCCTACCGGGACAGAGCATCCCGTACGGCGTCGTCCGTGCGGGCGACGACGGCCGTACCGTCGTCCGCGGTGATGATGGGCCGCTGGATGAGCCGGGGATGCTCGGCGAGGGCCCTGACCCACCGGTCGCGCGCGCCGGCGTCCCGGGGCCAGTCCTTCACGCCCAGTTCCCTGGCCTCGGCCTCCTGGGTCCGGGCGATGTCCCACGGCTCCAGCCCGAGCCGCTCCAGCACGTCCCTGATCTCGTCCTCGCTCGGCACGTCCTCCAGGTACCGCCGGACGGTGTACTCGGCCCCCTCGGCGTCGAGCAGCTTGACGGCGCTGCGGCACTTGGAACATGCCGGGTTGATCCAGATCTCCATGCGCCCCACGGTACGCCACGGAGTCCTCGACAGCCCTTGTGGCCAGGGGCTTTGTCGGTGGCGAAGAGGTGTGCCGGAGCGCTCGGGGAAGGTCGCCGTGCCCCTTCCCCGAAGTCGTGCCCCTCCCCTCCGGGCCGGCACCTAGACGGTGGTGGCGATCCAGCCGACGGTCTCGGAGGCGTGCATGCCGTCGGAGATCGCCTTGCCGCCGCCCACGAGTTCGTTCAGGCGGATCTTGAAGCCCGTGGGCGTGACGTCGGCGATGCGCAGGCCCGGGGTCTCCGGACCGTTGAAGGTCTGGACGAACGGCACGACGATCACCGCCGCGTTGTCGGGGAAGGGCGCGGGAAAGGTGACCTGGGTGAAGGTCGAGGTGTCCCCGCCCGTCACCACCGCGGCGCTCGTGGAGTTCAGCTGCAGCTTGCCTGTCTGGATCATGCTCATGACGTCCGTCTCTCGCTCGGTGGCCGGCGGTTCGACGCGGTCGGGCCCTGCTGTCGGGCCCCTGGTCCGCCGCGGTCTGATCGCCCCCCCTGTAAAGCGATCCCTGGAGCGAGTTGCCCAAGGTTATGAGCGTTTAGAGCGGAAGTCGCCGGTGTGTGGCGACTGTTCCGGTTCACGTTGACGGGGCGACGGCACCCGCCAGAGGCCCTCTGTTCGAATTTGGCACCACCTCGCACTCCCCTCTCCAACCCTGCGCAACCCCGTGACAGTTGGCCGCTGAACAGGCGTTTCGCTGGACGTCCTGGACCCCCTGATTGTCAGTGCCGGGCACTAAACTGGAAGCAGTGTTCGAGGGTGCCGCCGGGACTTCCGGGCGGTGCCCTGACCGCGACAGGAGGATGCCTGTGCCCGCTGCCGCCCTGAAGCAGAAGCCGTTGTTCGACCTGCCCCACGCCCCCGTGAAGAAGCGTCCGCTGCCGCCCGGCAGGCCGCGCGAGTGGTACGTGACGCACAACCGCCGGCTGAAGGCGATGCGCCTGGCCATAGCCCTGCTCGACGCGGGCGTCTACGTGCCGAACCAGGCCCGCGACGAGACGATCCGCTCCACCGCGGAAGAGATCGGAATCCACCCGCCGTCGGACACGACGTGCCACATGGTCCGGGCCCTGATGCGTTACTCCCGCTGACCGAGGACACCGGGCGCCCCCGCACGGGGGCGCCCCCGTCTCAGCCCGTCGCCAACTCCCGCTCCAGCGGCGTCCGGAACCGCGGCGTGATCCTGGTCCCGCCGACCCAGGCGCGCAGCCGCTCAGCCTCGGCGGCGACCGCCGCCTCCGCATCCCGGCCCGCGCCCTCGCCGTCGAGCATCCGCCAGACGATCTCCCCGTCCGCCCGCTGGGCCCAGCCGCCCACCACGCGGCCGTTCCACCACACGGTCGGCCCCACGTTGCCGCTGCGGTCGAACAGGGCCGCCCGGAGCCCGGGGGCGAGGAACCAGTCGCGGTGCTGTCGGGCCATCGGCGCGGGGTCGAGGGCGGGGAGCAGGGCCGCCCACGGTTCCTCGCACTCCACCGGCCCGGCGTCGCCCTCCAGGACGTACCCCGGCCCCTCGTCCAGCCGCACCTCCTCGGCCCCGATCGCGGCCAGCGCCCGCCGCACCTCGGTGACCCGCCACCCCGTCCACCACTTTAGGTCGGCCTCCGTCGCCGGGCCGGCCACCGCCAGCCAGCGGCGCAGCAGCGACGCCTGCGCCTCGGCGACATCCAGCTCCGGATGCTCGGGCGCGGGCGCCCACCGGAACTGGCTGGACGTCCAGGATCCGAGCGGACGCCCGCGTACGACCTTCCCCTCCACGCCCAGCACCTTCAGCAGCCGCGTGGAGACGGTGTGCACGCCCTCGTAGCTCTTGCCGGCCGCGTAGACGAACTGCTCCCTCAACCGCGGCTCGTCCTCGGCGAGTTCGCTCGCGGTCGCCTCGCCGCGCCGGGCCAGCGCCGCCAGTGCCGACTCCTCGACCTCCTTCAGCCACACCGCGTCCGGCGCCCCGGCCTTCGCCATGTCCTTCAGGAGCGCGGCCCGTTCGCGTGCGGCGACCGCGAGGCCCGTCGAGGCGTGCACGACGGCGGTCAGCGCGGCCGGGAAGACGAACACGGTGTGCCGCATCCCGTGCATCCGCACCAGCGTCCGCTCGCCGTACAGCGCCCGCCCGGTCTCCGCGACGGTCTCCGCCGCGTCCTTCAGCCGCGCGCCCACCGACAGGTACACGCTCGCGGGGTCGGTGCCGTGCAGCGCGACGAGCGCCTCCGCGACCTCCTCCGGCCGCCCTGCCCGCGCCGAAGGCGCCAGCAGCTGCCGCACGCCCAGCCGCGCCCGGCGCTCCGCCGCCGCGATGTACCGAGGCTCACTCATGGAAGGCCCCCGCCCGCTCAGTACGGAGCCCGGAAATTGACGTATCCCAGCAGCAGGATCACCGCGACGACGCACCCCAGCACCACGACCGTCGACACCCACCCCGACCGCCGGTGCGCCACCGACTCCGGATCGGGCCGGAACGGCACGGGACCGGGCGGGTCGTGCTTCCACCGCGCCGCCAGCATCCGGGCCCGCGCCGAGGGCTCCTTGTGCTCGGCGGCATCGGCCCAGCGGAGATCGAACTCCCGCTCCCGGCCGTCCTCGTGCTCGCGCTCGGGCATGTCCGCTTCCCCCGGAGATCTCGTCGCCGTACGCCTGAATAGAACACTAGTCCCCATGGCGGGGGGCTGTCAGATCGGCCGCCGCCGCCCGCTCACGCGCCTTCCCGCCGGTGCTCGACGGCCCAGGCGTCGAGCACCGCCGTGAGCGGCCGGACGACCGCCTGACGCAGCCAGTCGCGATGCTCGGCGCCGAATCCGCGGGGGACCGCCTCCACCCACATGATCAGATACAGATAGGCCCGGTACAGCGCCAGACGCTCCCGGGCCGCGGCGTCGATGACCGCCGGGCCGCCGCCCGACCGGTACCCGCCGAGGAAGGCGTCGTCCTCCTCGATGTCGCCGAAGAGCGCCAGGGACACGAACTCGGCCAGCGGATCGCCCCAGAACGCCCGCTCGGCGTCGATCAGCGCGCTCAGGCGCGGCCCGCCGTCGCCCCGGTCGACCAGGATGTTGCCGTCCCAGAGGTCGAAGTGGACCAGCACCGGGACGGTCACCTCGTCCAGCAGCGGGCCGCGCGAGGCGAACAGCCCCCGGATCTCCCGCGCCGGCCGGGGGAGCGGCACGCCGAACCGTCCGGCGTCGTCGAGCACCGCGCCGACCATCTCCAGGAACGCCTCCCGCCAGGTCGCGCGCAGCGGCCCCCACGGCTCGGCGGGGTAGCCGAACGCGTCCCCGGTGATCGTGTGCAGGGCGGCCGTCCACCGCCCCAGTTCCCTGCGCAGCGGGGCCCGCTCGATGGCGCCGATCCGGTCCCCGAGGGCGTGCCAGGGGGTCCCGGCGCACTCCGTCATCACCAGGTGATCAGGGGATACGCCGTCCCCGCCGGCCGACGGCAGCGCGGCCGGCGTCTCCACCCCCGCGACCTCGCCCGCCAGCGCGTAGAACCGGGCCTCGGTCGCGAGGATGCCCCGCTCGTACCGCAGCCCGGGGGAGCCGGAAGCCGGCGCGAGCTTCACCACCAGCCCCGGCCGGCCGGCCAGGCGCACCCGGAACACGGTGTTGTACGTGCCACCGCCCAGCTCCTCGTACTCCGCCACCTCGCCCCAGCCCACGCCCACGCCGTCCAGCGCCGCCCGCAGCCGCGCAAGCCCGTCGCCTTCACGCTGTCCCACGAGACCCACCCCCACTGTCCCCCTGACTGCTCGTCCCGGCACGCCGTCGCCGTGCGGGAATCGTCGGGCCCTCCGACGGCTCCACGGCCCGGACACGGCCCGGACACGGCCGAGCGTAACCCGGGGGTCAGTCCCATGAGTTGAAGAGCAGTCCGCCCAGTGTGGTGATGCGGTGGCAGCGAATGCGGCGCCACTCGTCCCGGGTGAGGACCGAGGTGTCGACGTCCGAGAGCGGCAGAGTGAGCTGCGCACCATCGAGCACGGCGAACCCCAGGTCGGAAAAGGTGCGGGCCCACGGCGGCGGTGCGAGGAACTCCTCGGTGTACCAGTCCCGGCGTTCCTGGGCGACGGCAATCCAGGGGTGGTGGGCGTGGCACAGGACGACGCACTCGCCCGTGCCCTCGACGACCGACGCGGTGTGGAACGTGCGGGGGTACACCCGGGTCTCCATCTCGCCTACCCGGCCTCCGGCCGCGCGGGCGGCCGCATGCAGCGCCGTCCGAAAGGCCCGCAGGTCGGTTTCCGGCAGCGGCCCGCCCTTCGGCCCGACGAAGCCCGTGGCACCGCGCGGCAGCGCGAACGTCGCGGGCTGGTCTGCGGTCATGGAGCTCATTCTGCCGACGGAAATCCCGCCGGCGCACGGCCGAGCCCCTGCCGCCCGGGTGAGGAGCGGCAGGGGCTCGGTCAGTGCAGCGGCGATCCCGGTGCAGCGGTGTTGCGGCGTGTTCAGACGGTTTAGACGTCGAAGTACAGCTCGAACTCGTGCGGGTGCGGCCGCAGCTGCAGCGGAGCGATCTCGTTCGTGCGCTTGTAGTCGATCCACGTCTCGATCAGGTCGGACGTGAAGACGTCGCCCTGGAGGAGGAACTCGTGGTCGGCCTCGAGGGAGTCGAGGACCGCGCCGAGGGAGGTCGGGACCTGGGGGACGCCCGCGTGCTCCTCGGGAGCCAGCTCGTAGAGGTCCTTGTCGATCGGCTCGGCCGGCTCGATCTTGTTCTTGATGCCGTCCAGGCCCGCGAGCAGCAGCGCCGAGAAGGCCAGGTACGGGTTGCCGGAGGAGTCCGGCGCGCGGAACTCGACGCGCTTGGCCTTCGGGTTGGAGCCCGTGATCGGGATGCGCATGGCCGCGGAGCGGTTGCGCTGCGAGTACACGAGGTTCACCGGGGCCTCGAAGCCCGGGACCAGGCGGTGGTACGAGTTCACCGTCGGGTTGGTGAAGGCCAGCAGCGACGGGGCGTGCTTGAGGATGCCGCCGATGTAGTAGCGGGCGGTGTCCGACAGGCCGGCGTAGCCCTGCTCGTCGTAGAACAGCGGGTCGCCGTTGCTCCACAGCGACTGGTGGACGTGCATGCCCGAGCCGTTGTCGCCGAAGATCGGCTTCGGCATGAAGGTCGCGGTCTTGCCGTTGCGCCAGGCGACGTTCTTCACGATGTACTTGAAGAGCTGGAGGTCGTCGGCCGCGGCGAGCAGCGTGTTGAACTTGTAGTTGATCTCGGCCTGGCCGGCGGTGCCCACCTCGTGGTGCTGGCGCTCGACCTGCAGGCCGGCCTTCTCCAGCTCCAGGGAGATCTCGGCGCGCAGGTCGGCGAAGTGGTCGACCGGCGGGGCCGGGAAGTAGCCGCCCTTGTAGCGGACCTTGTAACCGCGGTTGTCCTCGAGCGCACCGGTGTTCCAGGCGCCGGCCTCCGAGTCGATGTGGTAGTACGACTCGTTCTCGGCGGTCTTGAAGCGCACGCTGTCGAAGACGTAGAACTCGGCCTCGGGGCCGAAGAACGCCGTGTCGGCGATGCCGGTCGACGCCAGGTAGGCCTCGGCCTTCTTCGCCACGTTCCGCGGGTCACGGGAGTACTGCTCGCCGGTGATCGGGTCGTGGATGAAGAAGTTGATGTTGACCGTCTTGTCCCGGCGGAACGGGTCCACGCGGGCGGTCGACAGGTCGGCGCGCAGCGCCATGTCGGACTCGTGGATGGCCTGGAAGCCGCGGATCGAGGATCCGTCGAAGGCCAGCTCCTCGTCCGGGTCGAACGCCGCAGCGGGGATCGTGAAGTGCTGCATGACGCCCGGCAGGTCGCAGAAGCGGACGTCGACGAACTTGACGTCCTCGTCCGCGATGAACTTCTTGGCCTCGTCGGCGTTCTGGAACATCCAGCTCCTCCTACTCCCGACCGTCCTGCCGGGGTGGTAGTTCGTTCGTGCTGCCAGTGCGGTGGCACACGCTGCCTCGACCCTAGGGACGCGTCATTTCTCGTGCGTGACCCATTTGTTTCGCAGAAGTTAACCAGCCCCGTTCCACGGTAACGCTTGCGCACCCCGGGGTGCCTCGGGCGGACCCGCCCGCAGTACCGTGGTCGGGTGGACAAGAGGCAAGCAATCGGATCATGGCTCTCCGGACCCCGCGCGGCCATGGAGGAAGCCGGCGCCGACGTCGGATACCGCGGTCAGCAACTGGGTCTCCCGGAGGACGGGCCGAACTCGATCGCCCGGCCGGGACGCAGGCTCGCCGCACTGGCCGTGGACTGGGGCCTGTGCCTCTTGATCGCATACGGTCTCATCACTGACGGCTACGGTCAGGCCACCTCCAACTGGACCCTGCTCATCTTCTTCGTGATGAGCGTCCTCACCGTCGGCACCATCGGCTGCACGCCGGGTAAGCGGATCCTCGGACTGCGCGTGGTCACCCTCGCCACCGGCATGGTCCACCCCGGCCGCGCCCTGCTGCGCACCGCCCTGCTGTGCCTGGCGATCCCCGCCCTCGTCTGGGACCGCGACGGCCGCGGCCTGCACGACCGGCTCGCCGGCACCGTGGAAGTCCGGATGTAGGCGCAGGAAGAAAGACCGGGAACAGCAACGGGAAAACAGGAAACAGGAAAGGGCGCCCGGTGCGGGCGCCCTTTCCTGTTGCTGTTCGTCGCCGGCCTCAGCGAGCCCGTGGTCCGCCCCGCGGCATCCGCATGCCCTTGGGCATCGGGCCCTTCGGCAGCGGCATGTTGCTCATCAGGTCGCCCAGCGCGCGCAGCCGGTCGTTGGTCGCGGTCACCTGGGGGCCGGTCAGCACCCGCGGCAGCTTCAGCATGGTCGTGCGCAGCTTCGTCAGCTCGACCGTGCCCTCGCCCTTGCCCACGATCAGGTCGTGCACCGGCACGTCCGCCACGATGCGGTTCATCTTCTTCTTCTCGGCCGCGAGCAGGCTCTTGACCCGGTTCGGGTTCCCCTCGGCGACCAGCACGATGCCGGCCTTGCCGACGGCCCGGTGCACCACGTCCTGGTTGCGGTTCATCGCCACCGCGGGCGTGGTCGTCCAGCCTCGGCCGATGTTGTCCAGCACGGCCGCTGCGGCGCCCGGCTGGCCCTCCATCTGCCCGAAGGCCGCCCGCTCGGCCCGGCGCCCGAAGACGATGGCCGTCGCGAGGAAGGCGACGAGCAGGCCCAGGATGCCGAGATAGATGGGGTGCCCGATCAAGAAACCGATCGCGAGGAAGACACCGAAGGTGACGATTCCGACAGCCGCGAGTACAAGACCGATCTTCTTGTCGGCCTTGCGGGTCATCTTGTAGGTCAGAGCGATCTGCTTCAGTCGCCCGGGGTTCGCAGCGTCCGCTGCGGTTTCCTTCCTCGCCATGCAATGAAGTCTACGTGTACCCCGGAGCGCCTACGACGGCAGTGTCCGGGCGGCGTCCGCCCGCTCCAGGATCCGCTGCGCCTCGACCCGGTCCTTGGCCCGGCGGCGGTCCTCCAGCACGGAGTTCCACGCGTTGCGGCGGGCGGTGCGCTGGCCGCCGGCGAGCAGCAGCGACTCGACGGCGCGCAGGGCGCCGGTGACGGACGGGATGGCGGTGGCGCGGACGGGTGCGGCCTGCATGGTGGAGGTCCCCCCTCGGTACGGCTCCGGGTGCGGAGGTACGTGGTGTGCGTCAAGGGTCACTCGTTGGTGTTACCAGGACGTGACCGACCGGTCAAACGGGCATGAAGGCCCGATTCGGGGTCCGTGAACGGCGGCGCGGCCCCGACCGGCGTCCCCAGCTGCGAGGACGGTCGGGGCCGCGTCGTATCGGCCACTACTGGTGGGTAGCGTCTTGTGCGCGAATTCACAGGGTGCCCGGATCGTTCAACCGCCCGGGGCGCGCCGGGGAAGTGACGGCTCGTCAGGCCGCCGCCGTCAGACCGCCTGGGTGGCGACGAACGCGCCCCGCTTCTCCACGGCCATCCGGTACAGCCGTCCGGCGCGGTACGAGGAGCGCACCAGCGGGCCGGACATCACACCGGAGAAGCCGAGCTGCTCGGCCTCCTCCTTCAGCTCCACGAACTCCTGCGGCTTCACCCAGCGCTCCACCGGGTGGTGGCGCACGGAGGGGCGCAGGTACTGGGTGATGGTGATCAGCTCGCAGCCGGCGTCGTGCAGCTGCCGGAGCGCGTCGCTGACCTCCTCGCGGGTCTCGCCCATGCCGAGGATCAGGTTCGACTTGGTGACCAGGCCGAAGTCGCGGGCCTCGGTGATCACCTTCAGGGAGCGGTCGTAGCGGAAGCCGGGGCGGATGCGCTTGAAGATGCGCGGGACCGTCTCGACGTTGTGCGCGAAGACCTCGGGGCGGGACTCGAAGACCTCCCGCAGCAGCTCCGGGACGGCGTTGAAGTCGGGGGCGAGCAGCTCGACCTTGGTGCGGCCGGCCTCGCGGCCCGCCGTCTGCCGGTGGATCTGGCGCACGGTCTCGGCGTACAGCCACGCGCCGCCGTCCTCCAGGTCGTCGCGGGCGACGCCGGTGATGGTGGCGTAGTTCAGGTCCATGGTGACCACGGACTCGCCGACGCGGCGGGGCTCGTCGCGGTCGAGCGCCTCGGGCCTGCCGGTGTCGATCTGGCAGAAGTCGCAGCGCCGGGTGCACTGGTCGCCGCCGATGAGGAAGGTCGCCTCGCGGTCCTCCCAGCACTCGTAGATGTTGGGACAGCCGGCTTCCTGGCAGACCGTGTGCAGGCCCTCGCTTTTGACGAGGTTCTGCATCTTGGTGTACTCGGGGCCCATTTTCGCCCGGGTCTTGATCCACTCGGGCTTGCGCTCGATGGGGGTCTGGCTGTTGCGGACCTCCAGGCGCAGCATCTTGCGTCCGTCGGGTGCGACTGCGGACACATCGGCTCCCTGTGCTTCGATTCTTCGGCGTACACCAGGGTACGCCCGTGTTCGACGGGCCTTTCCGTCAGGCCAACCGCGGGATGCGGGGATGCATTCCGGGGCGGCCGCGGGCGGCGGGCTCAGGCGGTCGCGGGCTCGATCCGCCGCGGCTTGAGGTCCGCGTTCTCCAGGACGTCCCGCAGGTGCCGCTCGACGACCGGCAGCACCTCGTGGACGGTCACGTCGCGGCCGAGTTCGTTCGCCAGCGAGGTGACGCCCGCGTCGCGGATGCCGCACGGGATGATGCGGTCGAACCACGCGTTGTCGGGGTTCACGTTCAGCGCGAAGCCGTGCATGGTGACGCCCTTGGCGACCCGGATGCCGATCGCCGCGATCTTGCGGTCCTCGCGGCGCTGGCCGGCGTTGGAGGGCGCGTACTCGGGGCCGTTGAGCCGGGGGTCGAACTCCTCGTCCTGGAGGCGGGGGTCGAAGTCGAGGGAGAGGCCCCCGAGCGCGGGGCGCCGCTCGACCGGGTCGCCGAGGACCCAGACGCCGCTGCGGCCCTCCACCCGGGTGGTCTCCAGACCGAACTCCGCGCAGGCGCGGATCAGGGCCTCCTCCAGACGCCGTACGTGCGCCACCACGTCCACCGGGCGGGGCAGCTTCTGGATCGGGTAGCCGACGAGCTGGCCGGGGCCGTGCCAGGTGATCCTGCCGCCGCGGTCGACGTCCACGACCGGGGTGCCGTCCAGGGGGCGCTCGCTGTCCGCGGTGCGGCGGCCGGCGGTGTAGACCGGCGGGTGTTCCAGCAGCAGGACGGTGTCGGGGATCTCGTCGGCGAACCGGGCCGCGTGCACCCGGCGCTGCTCGTCCCACGCCTCCCGGTACTCCACGGCGTCCGCGCCGAATCCCATCCGGACGAACCGCAACTCACTCACGGCAAGCGCCTCCCTCGGTCGTCAGGCGCGAAAGGCGCCTACGCCACTGTACGACTGCGCACTGTGCGTCAGCCCCGGGGCCAATCCTCACACGATCGGATGAATGCACGTCGAGATGTGCGATCGGACGCTCACTCTCCGCTACATTCGCGCCGTTCACGAGGCCATCAGGGCTGCTCACAGGCAATCCGGGATCCGGGCGGTCCGCCGCCGGGTGACCGCAGGCAGGAGATCGCACCGCAGATGACGGAACGACCCGCGCAGCGCACTCCCAACCGCCGGCTCGCCGCGCTCATCGCGGAGGCGGGATTCTCCAACGCGGGTCTGGCTCGTCGTGTCGACCAGCTGGGCCTGGAGCACGGACTCGATCTCAGATACGACAAGACCTCGGTCACCCGGTGGCTGCGCGGTCAGCAGCCGAGAGGGGCCACGCCCGCGCTGATCGCCGAGGTGTTCACCCGGCGGCTGGGGCGCCGCCTCACGGCGCAGGACCTGGGCCTCGACGCCTGCGCGCCCGTGTACGCGGGGCTGGAGTTCGCGGCCGGGCCCGAGGAGGCCGTGGACATCGTCAGCGGGCTGTGGCGCAAGGACTCGGGCAGCCACGCCGAGCTGCGCAAGATCGCGTTCACGCCCGCCGGGCTGGTGGTGCCGAGCCGGGACTGGCTGATCGGGCGGGCCGACGAGAGGGTCGCGCGCGGCGAGCCGACCGCACGGGTGCCGGCGCAGGGGCGTCCGGGCGCGCCCCGGCCCCCGGCGCCGCTCGTGCCCGGCGTCCCGCGGGGCCGGGCCGACCACTCCGCCGCCCAGCGGGTCACCGCCGGGGACCTCGCCGCGCTGCGCTCGGTCGGCGAGCTGTTCCGCAGCCTGGACGACGCCTACGGCGGCGGCCACGCCCGCCAGGCCTTGGTGCGCTATCTGGAACACGAGTGCGAGCCGATGCTGCGCGGCGTCTACGGCGAGCAGACCGGCCGGCGCCTGTTCGCCGCCGCGGCCGACCTCACCCGGCTCGCCGGCTGGACGTCGTACGACATCGCCGCGCACGGCCTCGCGCAGCGGTACTTCGTCCAGGCGCTGCGGCTCTCCCAGGCGGCCGGCGACCGGGCGTACGGCGCGTACGTGCTGGTCACCATGAGCCGGCAGGCCGTCTACCTCGGGCACGGCCGGGAGGCGGTGCAGCTCGCCCGCGTCGCCCAGCAGGGCATCGGCGGCGCCGCGCCCCCCGCGGTGCTGGCGCTGCTGCACGCCGCGGAGGCCCGGGCGCACGGGGTGCTCGGCGAGGTGCGGGCGTGCACCGCGAGCCTGGCCCGCGCCGAGCGCGCGCTGGCCGCGGCCCGGCCCGGCGACGAGGTGCCGCACTGGGCCCGCTTCTTCGACGAGGCGCAACTCGCCGACGAGTTCGGCCACTGCCACCGGGACCTGCAGCAGTTCCGCGCCGCCGCACAGCACGCCGAGCGCTCCCTGCAACTGCGCGCGCCCGCGTACGCCCGCAGCCGCCTGTTCTGCCGCGTCGTCCTGGCCACCGCCCGCCTGGGTCTCGGTGAACTCGAACAGGCCTGCCGCCTCGCGGCCGAGGCGGCGGCCCAGGCGTCGGAGATGCGGTCCGTGCGGGCGGTGGAGTACGTCAGGGACTTCGAGCGCAGGCTGGAGCCGTACAAGGACGCGGCGCCGGTGCGGATGTACCGGGAGAAGGTGGCCGCGTTGGGGTGAGGGGCGGGGTGCCCTTGGCGGGGCGGGGCGCGGGGGCCGGGGAGGGCGAGGGTCGGCTGGTGGCTGGTGGCTGGTGGCTGGTGGCTGGTGGCCAGGTGGTCCGGTGGGCAGGGCAGGTGCGGGCCGGCGGGCTTCGGTCGGCGGATGCCGGGGCTGTGCCGGTCCGTGCGGATGCGGTCGGGTGCGGGTCGGCAGGGCGGGGGCCGTGGTGTGTGGCCGGGTCTGGCCCGTGGACGTCCGGCCGGTGCGGGCGGCGATCCGGCGGCCCGGCCGGTGCGGTGGCATCCGGCCGGGTGCGGGTCGGCAGGGGGCCCGCGGTGTCCGGCCGGCCCGGACGGGCCGCCGCCCGTCGGCCCGTCCGGGCGGCGGTCAGGCCGCCCGTGCCCTCGGTGCCGGGTCCGCCAGGTGGAGGGAGCCCGACGCGCCCAGGTCCGTCAGGACGGCTCGCGCGGCGCGGTGGGCCGAGTGGAGGGCGCCCTGGAGGGTGCTGGTGGAGCGGTGGTCGCCGCAGACGTAGAGGCCCGCCATCAGACGCACCGGGCGGCGCAGGTCGTGGGGCGGGCGCATCGCGGGGACCGCGTCGGGGGAGTGGTGGACGGCGAGCGTCTCCCAGCGTGCGGTCGACGTGCCGTACAGCCGCGCCAGATGCGTCCGTACCGTCGTGTCCAGGTCCGGCGGCGCGGCGCCCAGGACCGTCGACGACACCAGCGCCCGGCCCGCCGGCGCGCGCGTCGGGTCCACCGCGCTGATCACCGCCGTGTGCGCCACCGGCCCGCCCCGGTCGGCGTCCAGCAGCAGCGACGCGCCCGTGGCCGGCGGTTCGTCCGTGGCGTGGTGGACCACTGTCACCGGGTGGAAGTCGGGCACCCGCAGCCCCGGCAGCAGCTCGGCGGCGGCCCGCGCGTCCGTCGCCAGCAGCACCGCACGGCACCGGAACTCCCCGTGCTCCGCCGTGGCCACCGACGTCGTCGACACCGACGTCACCCGCACCCCCGTGTGCACCGTGCCCGGCGGCAGCGCCCGCGCCAGCAACTCGGGCACCGCCTCGGCCCCGCCCTCCGGCAGGCACATCCGCCCCGCCGCGTACGCCCGCAGCGCGAGGTCGGCGCAGCGGCTGGAGGTGGTCAGTTCCGGGTCGCCGAGCAGCGCGGCGAGCAGCGGGCGCAGAAAGCCGTCCACCGTACGGGCGGGCAGCCCGCGCGTGACGAGGGACCGCCCGGCGGGCAGCTCCGGGCGGGACAGGAGCCGGGGGACGGGCGTCCCGGCCAGCCGGGCCAGCGCCGCGCCGAGCCGGGCCTGGTCCAGCGGGCCGCCCAGCGGTGCGGTCCCCGTGCGGGGCGGTCTGGGGGCGCTCGCAAGGGCGCGTACTGCGTACAGTGCGCCCCTCGCGCTACCACCGCGTGCGCCGACCTCTCGTGCGCCGACCCCGCGGCCGCCGCCTGCCCTCGGGCTCGGCACCCCCGCGAGCCGGCGGCTGCCGTCGGCGTGCACCAGGACGCCCGGCTCGAACGGCCGCAAGGCGAGCGCGTCCAGACCCGGCGTCAGGCCCAGTTCGGGATACGACGTGAACAGGAGGTGTCCGATGCGGTCGAGCCGGAAGCCGTCCACCTTCTCCGTCGCCATCCGCCCGCCCGGACAGGGCGCGGCCTCCAGCACCGTGGTCGTGACTCCTGCACTCGTCAGCCGATGCGCCGCGGCGAGTCCGGCGACCCCGGCTCCCACGACGACGACGTCCGCCTGAAACGCGGGCTCAAGCACGTGCCCCTCCTCGAGGTTGCGCGGCCGGTGCAGACGTCATGCCCTCAACCGGCTCCAGAAATACCCGAGTTCGTTTCGAGGTTAGGGCGGTATGCGGTCGCGGGAGGTCGCACGTCGGCAGGGAACGGTCGCACAGCGGTCGCATACGATCGCCGATGCTCGCGCGGTCGGGAGGCGGGCGGAAGGACGGCGGCGCGGGCGGCGTGGGCCGAGCGCCTCACGCCGCCCGGATCGCCTCCTCGATGCCCGGGAACGCGAAGACGAACCCCGACTCCAGCAGCCGCCGCGGCAGCACCCGCTGACTGCCCAGCACATCGCCGGACATCTCGCCCAGCACGGCCCGCAGCACCGGCGCCGGGACGGTGAACAGGGCCGGCCGGCGCAGTACCCTCGCCATCGCCGCCGTGATCTCACGGTTCGTCAGCGGCTGCGGGGCGGTGAGGTTGAACGGCCCCGACAGGTCGTCGCGGTCCAGGAGATGGCGGAGCGCGGCCACCTCGTCGTGCAGCGAGATGAACGGCCAGTACTGCCGCCCGTCCCCGAGCCGCCCGCCGAGCCCCGCCCGGAACAGCGGGAACAGCCGCCCCCACGCCCCGCCCTCGCGCGCCACCACCAGCCCGGTCCGGGCGAACACCGTCCGCACCCCCGCCTCACGGGCCGGCGCCGCGGCGGACTCCCACGCCACGCACACCTCCGGCAGGAACCCCGTCCCCGGCCCCGCGTCCTCGTCGACCCGACGGTCCCCGGTGTCCCCGTAGTAGCCGACCGCGCTGCCGCACACGAAGACCCGCGGCCGTTCCCCCGACGGCAGCGCGGCGATCGCCCCCGCCAGGGCCGCCGTACCCCGCACCCGGCTGTCGCGGATCCGCGCCTTGTACGCGTCGGTCCAGCGGCGGTCGCCCACCCCGGCCCCGGCCAGGTTCACCACCGCCTCGCACCCGGCGAGGCCGGCCGGGTCCAGGCCCTCGCCCTCCGGGTCCCAGCGGACCTCGTCCGCCGCTCTCGGCTCCCGGCGCACCAGGCGCACCACCTCGTGCCCGTCCGCCGTCAGGGACCGTGCCAACGCGCCGCCGATGAGACCGGACGCGCCGGCCACCACGATTCGGGAAGGTTGCATGCCTGTCATTGTCCCGGTGCGCGGCGGGACGCGGGGGAGGCGGTCAGGTCGTCGCTCGCGGGTTCGCCCGTGTCCACGGGCGTCGTCGTGTCCGCCGCCCGCCGGGGGCCGGCGGTGATCTCGGCCGCCGTCGGGAGGCGGTGCCCGTTTCGGCGTCGGAGGCGGCGGCGTGCGGGGGAAGCGGTCACGGGGGCGGCGGTCGGGGGAGCAGCGGTCACGTGGTCACCAGTTCGCCCGTGTCCACGGGCGCCGTCGCGTCCGCCGCGCGCTCGGCGTCGGCGGCGACCTCGGCGGCCGTCAGGACGTACCCGGTCTCCGCGTCGGAGGTGGAGCGGGCGAACACCACGCCGAACACCCGCCCCTGCGTGGTCAGCAGCGGGCCGCCGGAGTTGCCGGGGCGGACGGTGGAGCGGATCGAGCAGATCTCCCGCGTGACCGACGCGTCGCGGTAGATGTTCTGGCCGGTCGCCCGCACCCGGCCCGCCACCGTCGCCGCGCGGAGGTCGAGGCCGCCGCCCCGCGGATAACCGGCCACCACGGCCGCGTCGCCGTGCCCGGCCCCGTCGTCGAAGCTCAGCGCCGGGGCGCGCAGTCCGGGCACGTACAGCACCGCCACGTCCCGGTCCGGGTCGAAGAGCACCACCCGCGCCTCGTACGACGGCCCGACCCCGCCCACCCGCACGCTCGGCGCGTCGATGCCCGCCACCACATGGGCGTTGGTCAGCACCCGCTCCCGCGCGTACACGAACCCGCTGCCCTCGCGCCCCTGGTCGCCCGCCACGCCCTCGACCCTCACCGTGCTGCGCTGCGCGGCGGCCGTCGCGCTCGCCGTGACGCTGTCCCCGGAGGGCCTGGCCACCTCGGCCGCCGACCGGCCCTCGAACGGGTCGAACCCCTGCGGAAAGCCCGCCTCCGTCAGCGCCGCCGTCGCCCGCGCGAACCACGCCGGGGTGGTGTCGGGCATCGTGCCCCGCACCGCCCCCAGCACCCGCGAGTCCCGGACGGCCGAGGTCAGCGGCGACGACGACGCGCCCAGCACGCTCGCCGCCACCCACGCCACCAGCAGCACGGCCACCGCGTTCGAGAGCGCTCCGCCCACCCCGCCGGCGACCCGCAGCGGCCCCGGGGCCTTCTCATGGCGCAGGCGGGGTACGAGGCGTCCCGCCAGTGCGTGCCCCAGCGCCGCCGCGAGCAGCACCGTGAGCACCGCGGTCACCGCCGCCGCCGTCGAGCCCGGCGCCGCCACCAGCTCCGTCGTCCACGGCAGCAGCCACACGCCGACGAGCGCGCCGCCCACGAACCCGGCGAGCGAGACGCAGCCGGCCACCAGCCCTCGCCGGTAGCCGGAAACGGCGTACAGCACGATCGCCGGCACCAGCAGGATGTCGAGCACGTCCACTGAGCCGCCTTTCTGTCCGACCCGTCGGTACGCGTTCGCGTGCCCCAGGTACGCGGGAGTACGCGCCGGAGGGGCCGGAGATCAGCCGTGCCCGCGCGCCGAGCGGGAGCCGGCGCGCGACCGGCGGAATTGCGTCCTCCACCCGCGTCCGCACGCCGGAGCCGACGACCGGCAACGCGCGCCCTCCCGTCGCGTCCGCACGCCGGAGCCGGAACGCGCATGCCTCGGCCTCCCTCGCCCGAACGGCGAAGCCGCAACCGGTGCGCAACCGGCAACACGCGCTTACCGGAGAAGACGCCGTGGAGCGAGCGGGACGACGGTTCCACCGGCTGGCACAGCACACGTCGCGGACGGAGCACATCCGGTCGACAGTGGGACCATGTGTGCCTTTCCCCGCCGCTCCAGCGGTCGGTCCCGGGCGCGGCGGCGCCCCGTGCGCATACCGAGCGCCGCCGTCCCGCTGCTGTGCGCCCTGCCCGGGCTCGCCGCGGTCGCCGTGCTGGCGCTGTGCGCGCACGGCGTCGACCGCACGGTCACCCACCGCGCCGCGACCCGCGCGCTCACCGCCGAGCCCGCCCCGCGGCACACGGCTCCCAGGCCGCGCATCCTGCCGCGCTCGGTCTGGCTGAGCCAGGGCGGCCCGCCCCCCGGCCGGCAGCCGCCGCCGCGCTACGACGACCGGGTCGTCGCCGTCTTCGTCCACCACACCGACTCGCCCAACGGCTACGACTGCGCGGACGCGCCCCGCATCATCCACCACCTGTACGCGGGCCAGACGGGCGCACGGGACTGGGACGACATCGGCTACAACTTCCTCGTCGACCGCTGCGGCACCGTCTACGAGGGCCGGGCGGGCGGCACCGACCGGGCCGTCACCGGCGCCCACACCCAGGGCTTCAACCACCGCACGGCCGGCGTCGCCGCCCTCGGCACCTTCACCGAGGGAGCCGAGGTGCCGAAGGCGATGACCGACGCCATCGCGGCGCTGGCCGCCTGGAAGCTGGGCCTGTCGGGCACCGACCCGCGCGTCCCGGTCCGGCTGGTCTCCAGCAACAGCCACAGCCGGTTCGCGGCCGGCACCGCCGTCGCCCTGCCCGCCGTGGCCGGCCACAGCGACGGCTACATGACCAACTGCCCCGGCGCCGCCCTGGCCGCCCGCCTGCCGGAGATCCGGGAACTGGCGGCCCGGCTCCAGGGCCGCAGCTGAGACCCACAGGTCCGCGGCACAGGCCCCCGGGCCCCCACGGCGACCCACAGGGCCGGCACCGCACAGGCGTACGTCCCGTCGGACAGCGGCCGGCGCCGGGCCACGGCGTGATCCGCGCGGCGGGCCTCACTCCTTGAAGCGGGCCCACAGCCGCGGGAAGCGCTCGGCCAGCCGCGCCCCGTCCTCGAAGTCGACCGGCGTGCCCTCCGGCTCCGCCGCGGCGGGCGGGATGCCGAGGTCGGGGGCGACGGTGCCGGTGAGCTGCTCGTAGGCCTCGTCGGCCGCGTAGCCCAGGTCCTCGCCGTCGCCGTCGATCTCCTCGTCGAAGTCGTCCAGCAGGTCGGCGAGCGCGTCCGGGTCGTGCACCGCGCCCTCGTACACCTCGCGTCCCTGGCCGATCAGCCAGCAGCGGAAGAAGTCGAAGGCGTCGTCGCTGGCCCCGTCCAGCAGCACCCAGGCGGCGCCCCACAGGTCCCAGGTGTAGGCGCGGTTGTAGCGCGCCTCGAAGTGACGGGCGAAGTCCAGCACCTGATCCGGGTCGAGCCGCAGCAGCCGTTCCACGAGCAGGTCGGCCTGTTCCTCGGGGTCGCCCCCGGCGGCCTCGCGCGTGCTGTCGACCAGTTCCCAGAACTCCGTCTCGTCCATCACGGGTCCAGCATCCTGCCTCGGCGGGGCCCCCGCACGCGGAGTGGGGCGGATCGTTATGCGCCGTACAACCGCGCGAGCCGCCGCGCGTCCGCCGCGAACCGCCGGCGCAGCGACTCCGGCGCCAGCACCTCCGCCTCCGGCCCGAGCGCGGTGAGCTGGGTGTGGGCGACGTCCTCCGACTCGACGCCCAGCGTCACGGTCACCCGGCCCTGGCCGTCCGGCTCCCCGGCGCTCCCGAGGGCGTCCCGCGCGGCGACCGGTTCGACGGCGTACGGCAGCCTGCGCACGCCGTCGGCGGTGAGCCGTACGACGACCCGGGCGCGCAGGAGGGAACGCGCGAACCGTTCCGCCTGAGCGTCCCAGAAGCCGGGCAGGTCGAAGTCCGCGTCGCGTGCGAACCGTTCCCCCAGGGGCTCCGCCGAGGCGAACCGCTCGATCCGGTACACCCGGAACGGCCCCTCGCCCGCGACCCGCGCGCACAGGTACCAGACCCCCGCCTTGAGCACGAGTCCGTACGGCTCCAGGGTCCGCTCGACCTCGCCGTCCCCGCGCCGGTAGCGGGCGGTGACGCACCGGTCGTCCCAGACAGCTTCGGCGACGGCGGGCAGCAGCTCGGGCGTGCGAGGCTCGGCGAACCAGGCGGGCGCGTCCAGGTGGAACCGCTGGGCCGCCGCCCGCGGCGCGTCCCGCAGCGAGGGCGTCAGCGCCGCCGACACCTTCAGCCGCGCCGCCGAGGCCGCGTCCTCCAGCCCCATCTCCCGCAGCGCCCCCGGCACGCCCGACAGGAACAGCGCCTCGGCCTCCCCCCGGTGCAGCCCCGTGAGCCCCGTCCGGTACCCCCCGACGAGCCGGTAGCCCCCGCCCCGCCCCCGATCGGCGTACACCGGCACCCCGGCCTCCGACAGCGCCTGCGCGTCCCGCGCGACGGTCCGCTCGGACACCTCCAGCTCCCGCGCCAGCTCCGCGGCGGTCATGGCGTGCCGAGCCTGCAACAACAGCACCATCCTGATCAGCCGAGCAGCCCGCACCCCCTCATCATGCCCCGCCTCGCCCGGCGCCCGGCCGGCGCCCCCCAAGGGGCGCGGGGAACTGCGCGACCGGCCCTCACAACCCGCAGCCGAACGCATGCGCCCCGCTGCCCCACGACCCGCCCCCGAAGAGCACACGAACGAGGGGGGCCCGCCCGGCGGACCCCCCTCGGAACACGAACCCCGGACCTACAGCCCGTAGCGCTCGCGCGCCTCCTTCACCGCCGTCGCCTTCACCTCGCCGCGCCGCGCCAGCTGCGCCAGCGCCGCGACGACGATCGACTCCGCGTCGACCCCGAAGTGCCGGCGCGCGGCGTCGCGCGTGTCCGACAGGCCGAAGCCGTCCGCGCCCAGCGACGTGTAGTCCTGCTCGACCCACTGCGCGATCTGGTCCGGCACCTGCCGCATGTAGTCGGAGACGGCCAGCACCGGCCCCTGCGCGCCCTGCAGCGCCCGGCGCACGTACGGCACCCGCTCCTCGCCGCGCAGCAGCGCCGCGTCGGCCTCCAGAGCGTCGCGCCGCAGCTCGCCCCAGGACGTCGCGGACCACACGTCGGCGGCCACGCCCCACTCCTCGGACAGCATCCGCTGCGCCTTCAGCGCCCAGTGGATCGCCGTGCCCGAACCGAGCAGCTGGATCCGCGGGGCGTTCGCCGCCGGGCTCAGGCCCGCCGACTCCGCCGTGTTGAAGCGGTACAGGCCCTTGACGATGCCCTCGTCGATCCCGGCGACGGCCGGCTTCGCGGGCTGCGGCAGCGGCTCGTTGTAGACGGTCAGGTAGTAGAAGACGTCCTGGTCCTCGCCCGGCGCGGCCTCGCCGTACATCCGGCGCAGACCCTCCTTGACGATCGCCGCGACCTCGTACGCGAACGCCGGGTCGTACGTCAGCGCGGCCGGGTTCGTCGCCGCGATCACCGGCGAGTGACCGTCCGCGTGCTGCAGGCCCTCGCCCGTCAGCGTCGTGCGGCCCGCCGTCGCGCCGATGAGGAAGCCGCGGCCGAGCTGGTCGCCGAGCTGCCACATCTGGTCGGCCGTGCGCTGCCAGCCGAACATCGAGTAGAAGATGTAGAACGGGATCATCGGCTCGCCGTGCGTCGCGTACGACGTCGACGCGGCGATGAAGTCGGCCATCGAACCGGCCTCGGTGATCCCCTCGTTGAGGATCTGGCCGTTCTTGGCCTCCTTGTAGTACATCAGCTGGTCGCGGTCGACCGGCTCGTACGTCTGGCCCTTGGGCGAGTAGATGCCCAGCGACGGGAACAGCGACTCCATGCCGAACGTGCGCGCCTCGTCGGGGACGATCGGCACCCAGCGCCTGCCGGTCTCCTTGTCGCGGACCAGGTCCTTGATCAGCCGGACGAACGCCATCGTCGTCGCCACGTTCTGCGAGCCGGAGCCCTTGTCGAAGGAGGCGAACGCCTTCTCGGCCGGGGCCGGCAGCGGCGCGACCGGGTGGACCCGGCGGGCCGGGGCCGGGCCGCCGAGCGCCGCGCGCCGCTCCTGGAGGTAGCGCACCTCGGGGGAGTCCGCGCCGGGGTGGCCGTAGGGCACCACGCCGTCGACGAAGTCGCTGTCCTTGATCGGCAGGCCGAGGCGGTCGCGCATCGCCTTGAACTCGTCCACCGACAGCTTCTTCATCTGGTGGTTGGCGTTCTTCGACGCGAAGCCCTCGCCGAGCGTGTGGCCCTTGACCGTCTGGGCCAGGATCACGGTCGGCGCGCCCTTGTGCTCGACGGCGGCCTTGTACGCGGCGTACACCTTGCGCGGCTCGTGACCGCCGCGCGAGAAGTGGAAGCAGTCGAGGATCTTGTCGTCGCTCAGCAGCTTCGCCATCTCGGCGAGCGCGGGATCGGCGCCGAAGAAGTCCTGGCGGATGTAGGCGGCGTCGCGGGTCTGGTACGTCTGCACCTGCGCGTCCGGCACCTGGCGCAGCCGGCGTACCAGCGCGCCCGTGGTGTCCAGCCGGAACAGCTCGTCCCAGGCGGAGCCCCACAGCGTCTTGATCACGTTCCAGCCGGCGCCGCGGAACTGGGCCTCCAGCTCCTGCACGATCTTGAAGTTGGCGCGGACCGGGCCGTCGAGGCGCTGGAGGTTGCAGTTGATGACGAAGGTGAGGTTGTCCAGCTCCTCACGGGCGGCGAGCGCGAGGGCCGCCGTCGACTCCGGCTCGTCCATCTCGCCGTCGCCGAGGAAGGCCCAGACGTGCGAGGCGGAGACGTCCTTGACGCCGCGGTTGGTCAGGTAGCGGTTGAACCGCGCCTGGTAGATCGCGGAGAGCGGGCCGAGGCCCATCGACACCGTCGGGAACTCCCACAGCCAGGGCAGCCGGCGCGGGTGCGGGTACGAGGGGATGCCGTTGCCGCCGGACTCGCGGCGGAAGTTGTCGAGGTGCGTCTCGTTCAGCCGGCCGTCGAGGAAGGCGCGGGCGTAGATGCCGGGGGAGGCGTGGCCCTGGATGTAGAGCTGGTCGCCCGAACCGTCGGCCTCCTTGCCCTTGAAGAAGTGGTTGAAGCCGGTCTCGTACAGCCAGGCGGCCGAGGCGAAGGTGGCGATGTGGCCGCCGACGCCGTATTTGCTGCCGCGGGTCACCATGGCCGCCGCGTTCCAGCGGTTCCAGGCGGTGATCCTGGCCTCCATCTCCGGGTCGCCGGGCATCGCGGGCTCGGCGGCGGTGGGGATGGTGTTGACGTAGTCGGTCTCGAGGAGCTTCGGCAGCGCGATGCCGGCGCCCTCGGCGCGCTCCAGCGTGCGGCGCATCAGGTACGCGGCACGGTGCGGCCCGGCCGCCTGGGCGACGGCGTCCAGGGATGCCCGCCACTCGGCGGTCTCCTCGGGGTCGCGGTCGGGAAGCTGGTCGAGCGCGCTCGGCTGGATGGCGTTGGGGTCGGTCATGTCGCCGCCTTCCTCAGTCGAAGGGGGTTCCCTCATCGGTAAGGGTTCGGGGGTGCCCTTGGTCTTTGGCAGGACAGGGCGTCGGGGCTCCTGTGGAAGCCCGTCGGCGACTGTAACCCCCTGATCGATGATCGATCAAAGGGTGGAGCCGGAAAATCTCTCGAAATCGAGAAAGTCGGCACGCGGTGCCTCGGCCGCGGGCACGGCGTGCCGCATTTTCGAAAGGTTTTCGCAGGTCGGACGACGTCTGAGCGAACCCGCGCTCAGCTCTCGTGACGCGGCGCGCAGCCCAGCACGTGGGCCTTCACCAACTCCGCGATCCGCGGGTCCCGCCGCCGGAACGCCTGCACCAGTTCCTCGTGCTCCTCGGCGTACGACTGCTGCACGGTGCCGAGCCACCGTATCGACAGCGCCGTGAACACCTCGATGCCGAGCCCTTCCCAGGTGTGCAGCAGCACGGAGTTGCCCGCGGCCCGCACCATCTCGCGGTGGAAGCCCACCGTGTGCCGCACCTGCGCCGTGCCGTCGGCCCTGCTGTCGGCCTCGTACAGCGCCGCGACGTGCGGCTCCAGCGCCGAGCAGTCCCGGGCCAGCCGCTCCGCCGCCAGCTCCGCCGCGATCGCCTCCAGGCCGGCCCGGACGGGGTACGACTCCTCCAGGTCGGCGGCCGTCAGATTGCGCACCCGCACGCCCTTGTTCGGCGCGGACTCGATCAGCCGCAGCGATTCCAGCTCGCGCAGCGCCTCCCGCACCGGCGTCTGGCTGACCTCCAGCTCGGTGGCGATCCGCCGCTCCACGATCCGCTCGCCCGGCTGCCAGCGTCCGCTGATGATCCCCTCGAGGATGTGCTCGCGGATCTGCTCGCGCAGCGAGTGGACGACGGGCGCGGTCATGAGGGCTCCTTAGCGGGAGGCGTTGGCTTAGACAATACGGCCGTCCAGGGCTGCTGGAGAGGCGCTTGAGGGGGCTTTCGCGCAGGTGAGACGAGACTTACACCTCCGGTGTGCGGCCGGTGGCGGCCGGTGGCGCCGCGCGGCACCGGGGCCGGGCCGGTGGCCGCGGGCCGGCCGTGCCCCGCGGTCCCGCCTCGGCCCCCGGCCGTGCTCCGCGGCGCCGCGGCCCCGCCCCAGACGCCGGTGCCCCCGCCCGGAGCGTTCCGGGCGGGGGCACCGATGCGTGCGTGCGGAGCGGGATTACAGGCCGAGCTCGACCTCGAACTCGCCGGCCTCCAGGATCGCCTTGACCGCCGTCAGGTAACGGGCCGCGTCGGCGCCGTCCACCAGGCGGTGGTCGTAGGACAGGGTCAGGTACGTCATGTCGCGGACGCCGATCGCCGTGCCCTCCGCCGTCTCGACGACGGCCGGGCGCTTGACCGTGGCGCCGATGCCGAGGATGGCGACCTGGCCCGGCGGCACGATGATGGTGTCGAACAGCGCGCCGCGCGAACCGGTGTTGGAGATGGTGAAGGTCCCGCCGGACAGCTCGTCCGGGGTGATCTTGTTCGCCCGGACCTTGCCCGCCAGCTCCGCCGTGGCCTTGGCGATGCCGGCCAGGTTGAGGTCGCCGGCGTTCTTGATGACCGGGGTCATCAGGCCCTTCTCGGAGTCCACCGCGATACCGATGTTCTCGGTGTCGAAGTAGGTGATCGTGCCGTCGGCCTCGTTGATCTTCGCGTTGACGACCGGGTGGGCCTTCAGGGCCTGGGCCGCCGCCTTGACGAAGAAAGGCATCGGAGAGAGCTTGACGCCCTCACGGGCCGCGAACGCGTCCTTGGCCCGGTTGCGCAGCGCCATCAGACGGGTGACGTCGACCTCGACGACCGTCGACAGCTGGGCCTGCTCCGTGAGCGCCTTGACCATGTTGTCGCCGATGACCTTGCGGATGCGCGGCATCTTGACGGTCTGGCCGCGCAGCGGAGATGCCTCCAGGACGGGGGCCTGCTTCGCGGCGGACGGCGCGGCGGCGGGGGCGGGCGCCGGGGCAGCGGCGGCGGCCTTGGCGGCCTCCGCGGCGGCCAGGACGTCCTGCTTGCGGATCCGGCCGCCGACGCCGGTGCCCTTGACGGAGCCCAGGTCGACGCCGTTCTCGGCGGCGAGCTTGCGCACCAGCGGGGTGACGTAGGCGCCCTCGTCGGTCGGCTGCGCGGCGGCGGGCGCCGGAGCGGCCGGGGCGACCGGAGCGGGGGCGGCCGGAGCCGGAGCCGGGGCGGCGGCGGGCTGCGCCGGAGCCGCGGGGGCGGCGGGCGCGGGAGCCGGTGCGGCAGTGGCGGGGGCCGGAGCCGGAGCGGCGGGAGCCTCCGGGGCGGGGGCCGGGGCGGCGGGTGCCTCCGGGGCGGCGGAAGCCTCCGGGGCCGGGGCCGGGGCGGCCGGGGCCTCGGGGGCGGCGGGCGCCGGAGCGGCGGCCGGGGCCGCGCCCGGAGCGCCGATGACGGCCAGCTTGGCGCCGACCTCGGCGGTCTCGTCCTCGCCGACCGTGATCTCCAGCAGCACGCCGGAGGCGGGGGCGGGGATCTCGGTGTCGACCTTGTCGGTGGAGACCTCGAGCAGCGGCTCGTCGGCCTCGACGCTGTCGCCGACCGACTTCAGCCAGCGGGTGACGGTGCCCTCGGTGACGGACTCGCCGAGCGCGGGCAGGACGACGTCCGTGCCCTCGGCGGAACCGCCGCCGGAGGCGGCCTCGGCGGTGGGCGCCGGGGCCGGGGCGGACTGCTCGGTGGACGGCTGGGCGGCCGGGGCGGGCTCGGGGGCCGGCGGGGCGACCTCCTCGGCGGCCGGAGCCGGGGCCGCGGCGGGGGCGCCGGTGCCGTCGTCGATCACGGCCAGCTCGGCGCCGACCTCGACCGTCTCGTCCTCGGCGACCTTGATGGAGGCGAGGACACCGGAGGCCGGCGCGGGGATCTCGGTGTCGACCTTGTCGGTCGAGACCTCGAGCAGGGGCTCGTCGGCCTCGACGCGCTCACCCTCGGCCTTCAGCCAGCGGGTGACGGTGCCCTCGGTGACGCTCTCGCCGAGCGCCGGAAGGGTTACGGAAACCGCCATGGTTTCGGTTGCTCCTAACGAATTGCGGAAGTCTGGGTCGTCGCTTGTGACCGAGGGCGTCAGTCGTGCGCGTGCAGCGGCTTTCCGGCCAGCGCCAGGTGCGCCTCGCCGAGCGCCTCGTTCTGCGTCGGGTGGGCGTGGACCAGCTGGGCGACCTCGGACGGCAGCGCCTCCCAGTTGTAGATCAGCTGGGCCTCGCCGACCTGCTCGCCCATGCGGTCGCCGACCATGTGGACGCCGACCACCGCACCGTCCTTGACCTGGACGAGCTTGATCTCGCCCGCGGTCTTCAGGATCTTGCTCTTGCCGTTGCCCGCCAGGTTGTACTTCAGGGCGACGACCTTGTCCGCGCCGTAGATCTCCTTGGCCTTGGCCTCGGAGATGCCGACGGAGGCGACCTCGGGGTGGCAGTACGTCACCCGGGGCACGCCGTCGTAGTCGATGGGGACGACCTTCAGACCGGCCAGCCGCTCCGCCACCAGGATGCCCTCGGCGAAGCCGACGTGCGCGAGCTGGAGCGTGGGCACCAGGTCGCCGACCGCGGAGATGGTCGGGACGTTGGTGCGCATGTACTCGTCGACGAGGACGTGACCGCGGTCCATGGCGACCCCGGCCTCCTCGTAGCCCAGGCCCTGCGAGACCGGGCCGCGGCCGACGGCGACGAGGAGGATCTCGGCCTCGAACTCCTTGCCGTCGGCGAGGGTGACCTTGACCCCGTCGGCCGTGTACTCGGCCTTCTGGAAGAAGGTGCCGAGGTTGAACTTGATGCCGCGCTTGCGGAACGCCCGCTCCAGCAGCTTGGAGCTGTTCTCGTCCTCGGCCGGGACGAGGTGCTTCATCCCCTCGATGATGGTCACGTCCGCGCCGAAGGACTTCCAGGCGGAGGCGAACTCGACGCCGATGACGCCGCCGCCGAGGATGATGGCGGACTTCGGCACACGGTCCAGGACGAGGGCGTGGTCCGAGGAGATGATGCGGTTGCCGTCGATCTCCAGGCCCGGCAGCGACTTCGGCACGGAGCCGGTCGCCAGGAGCACGTGGCGGCCCTGGATGCGCTGTCCGTTGACGTCCACCGAGGTGGGGGAGGAGAGCCGGCCCGCGCCCTCGATGTACGTCACCTTGCGGGAGGCGATGAGCCCCTGCAGGCCCTTGTACAGGCCCGCGACCACGTCGTCCTTGTACTTGTGGACGGCCGGTACGTCGATGCCCTCGAACGTGGCCTTGACGCCGAACTGCTCGCTCTCGCGGGCCTGGTCGGCGATCTCGCCCGCGTGCAGCAGGGCCTTGGTGGGGATGCAACCCCGGTGCAGGCAGGTGCCGCCGACCTTGTCCTTCTCGATCAGGGCGACGTCCAGACCCAGCTGCGCCCCGCGCAGGGCCGCGGCGTAACCACCGCTGCCACCGCCGAGGATCACTAGGTCGAAAACGGTGCTGGCGTCGTTCGCCACGTCACGTCCTCCATGCATGTGCGCCGTACGCCGGTCTTCGCTGACCGGCAGGCGGCTGGTGTCCGGCCGCTCGTTCTTCGGCCCTTCGGTGGGGCCCTGTCCTGCCGGGCCCCATCTTCGCACTTGTCGCCCCCGGAGGAGACGCGGGGCCGGTGTGTGAGACGTCCCACGTTCCGCCCGCGGGGCGCGGGCCGTGCCGGTGCGCGGTCCGCGCCGGGCGGGCGCGGGCGAGGACGGGTCGCCGCGCCCGCCGGGCGGGAGGAAGGGCCGGACTCAGCGGGCGGACCTCACCCCAGGTCGCCCGCCGCCGTGAGCTCCGCCAGCCGCACCAGCGTCCGTACCCCGGTGCCCGTACCACCCTTCGGGGTGTACCCGAACGGACCGCCCTCGTTGAACGCGGGCCCCGCGATGTCCAGGTGCGCCCAGGTGATCCCCTCGCCCACGAACTCCCGCAGGAACAGCCCGGCGACCAGCCCGCCGCCCATCCGCTCGCCCATGTTGGCGATGTCGGCGACCGCGGAGTCCATGCCCTTGCGCAGGTGCTCCGGCAGCGGCATCGGCCACGCCGGCTCCCCGACCTCCTCGGCGGCCTCGAACACCGCGGTGCGGAACGCGTCGTCGTTGGCCATCACGCCGAACGTCCGGTTGCCCAGCGCCAGCATCATCGCGCCGGTGAGCGTGGCGACGTCCACGATGGCGTCCGGCTTCTCCTCGGAGGCCGCCCACAGCGCGTCGGCGAGGACCAGCCGGCCCTCGGCGTCGGTGTTGAGCACCTCCACGGTCTTGCCGCTGTACATGCGCAGCACGTCGCCGGGGCGGGTGGCGGAACCGGAGGGCATGTTCTCGGCCAGCGCCAGCCAGCCGGTGACGTTGACCTCCAGGCCGAGCCGCGCGGCGGCGATGACGGCGGCGAACACGGCGGCGGCGCCGCTCATGTCGCACTTCATCGTCTCGTTGTGCCCGGCCGGCTTGAGCGAGATGCCGCCCGAGTCGTAGGTGATGCCCTTGCCGACGAGGGCGAGGTGCTTCTTCGCCTTGGACGAGGTGTACGACAGCTTGACCAGGCGCGGGGCCGACGCGGAGCCGGAGCCGACGCCGAGGATGCCGCCGTAGCCGCCCTTGGTGAGGGCCTTCTCGTCGAGCACCTGCACCTTGACGCCGTGCTCCTTGGCCGCGGCCTGGGCGACGGCGGCGAAGGCCTCCGGGTTGAGGTCGTTCGGCGGGGTGTTGACGAGGTCGCGGGCGCGGTTCAGCTCCTCGGACACGGCGGTGGCGCGCTCGACGGCGGCCTTGTGGGCCTTGTCGCGGGGCTTGGCGCCGAGGACGACGGCCTCGCCCAGCGGGGCCTTGCCGTTCTTCTTGTCCTTGCCGGCCGAGGCGGTGTCCTTGTACGCGTCGAACGAGTACGCGCCGAGCAGCGCGCCCTCGCCGATCGCGCCGACGGCGGCGGCGTCCTCGACGGGCAGTGCGAACGCGGCCTTCTTGGCGCCGACCAGGGTGCGGGCGGCCACGCCGGCGGCGCGGCGCAGGGCTTCGGCGCCGAACGGGGCGTCCTGCTCGGGCAGTGCGCCCAGGCCCACCGCCACCACGAGCGGCGCCTTGAAGCCGGCCGGCGCCGGGAGCTTCGTCACCTCGCCCTCGGCCCCGGAGGCACCGAGGGTCTCCAGGACGCCGGCGAGCCCGCCGTCGTAGGCCTGGGTCACGGACTCGGCGCCCGGTGCGACGACCGGGCCCCTGTCGCCCTTGGCGACACCGATCACGATCGCGTCGGCCCGCAGGCCGGGCGCCGCGGCGGTGCTGAGAGTGAGAGCAGTCACGGTGGTGAATTCTCGCTTCCGATGTGAAGTTTCGTTGGCCGAGGGGGTGGGTCGGCCGGGCCCGACAGCCGACTTGAGGTTCCTCGGGCGGAGCGGGCTTCGCCCGGACAGGCGAAAGACCCGGGCACGAGCCTACGCCGGGTGCCCGCGCGATCGTTCGCCCGGGCGTTCACCTGCGAGTGGCGTCGTGGTCATTTTCCGCGGGCGACGACCGCCGGCGACCGTCCCGCACCCTCCGCAGCCCTCGGTGGAGCGTCCGTCGGGTCAGCCGAGGGTCAGCACGACGAGCGCGGTGGTCGCGGCCGTCTCGGCCAGACCGCCGAAGACGTCGCCGGTCACCCCGCCGAAGCGGCGGGTGCAGTGCCGCAGCAGCAGTTCGGCCGCGCCGGCCGCGGCGGCGAGGGCGAGGACGGCGCGCAGCACGCCGTACGGCCCGGACGGCGCCCCGCACGCCGCGGCGGCGACGGTCACCGCGAGGGCGACGCCCAGGGCGGCGCGCACCGGGACGACCCCGGCCACGGCCGCCCCCAGACCCTCGGGCCGGGCGGCCGGCACGCCCTCGCGGGCGGCCAGGGTCAGCGCCGTCCGGGCGGCGACGGCGGAGACGGCGGCGGCGTACGCGCCCGCGCCCCAGGAGCCGCCGTACAGCTCGCACAGGGCCGCCGTCTGGGCGGCCAGGACCAGGACCAGCGTGATCACGCCGAACGGGCCGATGTCCGACTGCTTCATGATCCGCAGCGCGTCCTCGGCGGGCCTGCCGCTGCCCAGCCCGTCGGCCGTGTCGGCCAGCCCGTCCAGGTGCAGGCCCCGGGTCAGCGCGGCGGGCACGGCGACCGTGGCGACGGCGGCGAGCAGTGGGCCCGCGCCGAGGAACAGCAGCAGGAGCCCGGCCCCGGCGGCCACGCCCCCGACGACCAGCCCGGCCAGCGGCGCGCAGAGCATCCCGCCCCGGGCGGCCGTGCGGTCCCAGCGGTCGACCCGCACCGGCAGCACGGTGAGCGTGCCGAACGCGAACCGGAGACCGTGCAGCGGCGGCATCCGCGAGATCATGGACATGGCGGGCACCTTATGCGACCGTCGGGGCGCACCTCGCGGCGGATCGGCCCAGACTGGGTCATATGGGGACCTGGCTCGAGCGCAACATCGTCGAACCCGGCAAGCTGCCCCTGCTGCTCGCCCTGTCGGCCTTCGTCGTCACCTTCCTGGTCACCCGCCTGATCACCCGGATGATCCGCGCGGGGAAGGGCCCCTTCCGCGACGTCACACCGGGCGGACTGCACATTCACCACGTCGTCCCCGGCGTCGTCCTCACCCTGGCGGGCGGCTTCGGCGCGGTGGCGGGCGGGCAGCACGGGTTCGGCTCCGCGCTGGCGGCGGTCGTCTTCGGCGCGGGCGCGGGGCTGGTGCTGGACGAGTTCGCGCTGATCCTGCACCTGGACGACGTCTACTGGACCGAGGCCGGCCGCAAGAGCGTCGAGGCCGTGGTGCTCACGGCGGCCCTGGTGGGGCTGCTCCTCGTCGGGTTCGCGCCCTTCGGGGTGGACGACCTCGACGAGGACGAGCTGCAGAGCCGGGGGTCGGTCGTGTCGACCGTCGCCGTGAACTTCTTCTTCTCGCTGCTCGCGCTGAGCAAGGGCAAGGCCCGGACGGCGGTCT
The DNA here is from genome assembly GCF_040611575.1 of Streptomyces sp. NPDC006610. Lineage (NCBI taxonomy): Bacteria > Bacillati > Actinomycetota > Actinomycetes > Kitasatosporales > Streptomycetaceae > Streptomyces > Streptomyces sp. NPDC006610. The sequence goes on along the minus strand of NZ_JBEXOP010000020.1, from coordinate 60,884 downwards.
TCGGGGTGATCGTGCCGCTCGTCGCGCTCATCGGGGCGATCCGGCTGGCGCGGCCCGGGTCGCCGTGGGACAGGCGGCTCTACGCCCGCCGCCCGCGGGCGAGGGCGCGCGCCCAGCGTCGGGCGCGGCGCCACGACCGCCGCTGGGCGGGGCCCCGCCGCCGGCTCCAGGACTGGCTGGGGGGCCGCCCCGACGACGCCTAGACGGACTCCGGGCGGCTCGCCCGCTCCTGTGCCTGCGCGCCCTGAGCCGGCGCCTGCCCGCCCGCTGCCTCCGCCCGGCCCGGCTGCTCCGGCGACCCGTGCTCCTGCGGCGACTGCGGCTCCTCCGGCCCCTCCGGCTCCGCCTTCTCCGGCTGCCTCTTCTCCGGCAGCTCCGCCGCCAGTGCCGCCGCCGACCGGACCAGGGGCAGGGACAGCAGGGCGCCCAGGCCCTCGCCCACGCGGACGCCGTGGTCCAGCAGCGGCTCCAGGGCCATCCGGTCCAGCGCCTTGGCCTGGCCCGGCTCGCCGCTGTCGTGGCCCGCCAGCCACCAGTCGGGCGCGCGGAAGGCGACCCGCTGGGCCACCAGCGCGCACGCTGCCGACACCACGCCGTCCAGGATCACCGGCGTCTTGCGCACCGCGCTCTGCAGCAGGAACCCGGTCGTCGCCGCGAGGTCCGCGCCGCCCACCGCCGCCAGCAGCGCCAGCTGGTCGCCGAGCACCGGCCGGGCCCGCCGCAGCGCGTCCCGGATCGCCGCGCACTTGCGCATCCACGCCAGGTCGTCGATCGCCTGCCCGCCCCGCCCGGTCACCACCGACGCGTCGGTCCCGCACAGTGCCGCGATCAGCACGCCCGCCGCCGTCGTGCCGCCCACGCTGACGTCCCCGAGCACGACCAGGTCCGTGCCCGCGTCGGCCTCCTCGTCGGCCACCGCGACCCCGGCCCGGAACGCCGCCTCGGCCTCCTCGGGGGTGAGCGCGTCCTCGACGTCGATCCGGCCGCTGCCGCGCCGCACCCGGTGCCGTACGACGTCCTCGGGCAGCGTCGACGGATCGCAGTCCAGCGCCATGTCCACCACCCGCAGCGGCACCTCCAGCCGCCGCGCGAGCACCGCCACCGGACGGCCGCCCTCCAGGACCTCGCGCACCAGCTCGGCCGCGCTGCCCGCGGGGCGCGCCGAGACGCCCAGCCCGGCGACGCCGTGATCACCGGCGAAGAGCACCACGCGAGGCCGTTCGACCGGCCTGACCGGCGCCGCGCCCTGCGCCGAGGCCAGCCACTCACCCAGTTCGTCGAGCCGGCCCAGCGCGCCGGGGGGCACGTTCCGGCTCTCCCGGTGCGCCTCGGCGTCACGGCGCACCCCGGCGTCGGGGCGCTCGATCAGATCGGTGAAGTCGTCGAGATTCAGCGAGCTCATTCGCCGAACAGTACCGGCACCGGTCGAACAGGGGGCCGCCACCGGGTCACGGCGACCGGCCGACGTCGTTGCACCCAAGATCGGTATCCCATACGTTCCGGTTTGCAGCGGATTGTCGTATCCACCTTCCTGCGCCCGGGAGCCGCCCATGTCCGCATCCCCCGTGCCCTCGGCGCTGCCGTCGGCCGACCGGCGCCGCGCCGCCTACCTGGCCGAACTCGCCCTGGGCACCGATCGTTTCCATGAGGCGCCCCGCGCGGACTGCCCCTGGTGCGGCTCCCGGCAGCTGCGCACCCGGTTCACCGCGCCCGACCTCCTCCAGCACAAGCCGGGCCGGTTCACCCTCGACGAGTGCCGGGACTGCGCGCACGCCTTCCAGAACCCGCCGCTCACCCCGGAGGGCGTGGCCTTCCACGACCGGGACCGGTACGAGGGCGGCCTCGGCGTGCCCTCCCGGCGCCGGCTGCGCACGACCGCGCGGGTGGTGCTGCCGTACGGCGAGCCGGAGAGCTGGCTGGACGTCGGCACCGGGCGCGCGGACTTCCCGGCGGTGGCCCGGCGGTTCTTCCCCTACACCGCCTTCGACGGCTCCGACCCGACCCCGAGGGTGCTGGAGGCCCGTGCGGCCGGCCGGATCGAGGAGGCGCACGTCGGCCACCTCGCCACGCCCGGCCTCGCCGCCCGGCTGCGCGCCCGCTACGACGTCGTCACCGTCCTGCACCGCCTGGAGCACGCCCCCGACCCCCGCGCGGAACTCGACGCCGCCCTCACCGCGCTGCGCCCCGGCGGCATCCTGCTGCTCGAAGCGGCCGACCCGGACTGCGCGTTCGCCGCCATCCTCGGCAAGTGGTGGTTCCCGCACACCCAGCCCCGCCACCCGAACCTGCTGCCCCTGGCCAACGTCCGCGCGGAGCTGGAGTCCCGGGGCTGCACGGTGCTCGTCGCCGCGCACCGCCCGGCCCACCGCCCCCAGGACCTGTCCGCCGCCCTCGCCCTGGCCCTCGCGCACGCCGTCCCGGACCCCGACGAGCCCTGGCGGCCGGCGCCCCCGAGCGAGGTGCGGCGCACGGTCCGCACGGTCCTCGACCGGGTCTCGGCCCCACTGCTCGCCCTCGCCAGGGCGGCGGACCTGCTGCTGTACCCGCTGCTGCGCGAGGGCCCGTTCGCCAACTCCTACCGGATCGTCGCCCGCAAGGACGCCGCGTAAGGGCACCGCAGACGGGCCGCCCGCAGGGTCCGTGCGGGCGCAGCCGACGGCCGCCTGCAAGGGTCCGTGCGGGCGTGCTGTCGGCGGGTCGCGGTCGTGGGGTGCGCCGTGTGGGCGTGCTGCCGGCGGGTCTCGGTCGTGGGGTGCGCCGTGCGGGCGTGCTGTCGGCGGGTCTCGGTCGTGGGGTGCGCCGCGTGGGCGTGCTGCCGGCGGGTCTCGGCCGTGGGGTGCGCCGTGTGCGCGCACCGCCCACGGGCTACCCCCGCAGCACCAGCGCCTGCCCCGCCACCACCAGCAGCACCTGCTCGCACTCCCCGGCGAACGCGGCGTTCAGCCGCCCCAGCTCGTCCCGGTACCGCCGCCCCGACGCCGTGGCCGGCACGATCCCCGAGCCCACCTCGTTCGACACCGCGACGACCATCCGCCGCGCCCCGCGCACCGCGTCCGTCAGCTCCCGCACCCGTGCGCGCAGCGCCCGTTCGCCGCCCCCGGCCCACTCCGCGTCGTCCCACGCCCCGACCGAGTCCATCGCGTCCGTCAGCCACAGCGACAGACAGTCGATCAGCAGCGGCGGGCCCTCCTCCGTCAGCAGCGGCACCAGATCGCAGGTCTCCTTCGTGCGCCACGACCCCGGCCGGCGCTCCCGGTGCGCCGACACCCGCGCGGCCCACTCGCCGTCGCCGCCGCGCGTGCCCCCCGTCGCCACGTACAGCACGTCGGGGAACGCCTCCAGACGCCGCTCGGCCTCCACCGACTTGCCCGACCGGGCGCCCCCCAGCACCAGGGTCCGCCGCGGCACGTCGGGCGCGTCGGGCAGGTGCTCGTACCCGCCCGCCGTCAGCGTCGTCCCGTCCGGTACCGCCCGCGCACCGGCCGCCGCGAGCCGCCGCCGCAACTCGGCGCCGGGCGGCACGTCGTGGTCCAGGTGCACGGCGACCACGTCCGTGGCCGGCCCCGCCGCGCCGACCGCCCGCAGCCGGGCCAGCGCGTCCGGCCGCCCCACCACGTCCGCGAGGACCAGGTCGTACGGCTGTGCCCCGCCGGTCCCCTCCTCCAGGCCGGCCGGCGCGCCCCCCGGCGGCAGATACAGCAGCCGGCGCCCGTCGGGGCCGGTCACCGCGTATCCGGTGCCCGGCGCGTCCATCGCGACCGCCCGCACCCGGTGTCCCGTCAGCAGGGCCAGCTCCCGCCCGTCCGGCACCCGCCCCGGTGCGGGCAGCCCGGCCGGCACTTCCACCGGCGGCCCGTCGTGCGGGTGGGACAGCAGCACCTGCCGCACCCCGGCCAGCGAACGCCCCGCCCGCGCCGCCGCGAACACCGCACCGGGCGTCAGGTCCAGCAGCAGCGCCCCGTCCACCAGCACGGAGGCGCCCGCCCGCGCGTCGGGTCCGTGCGCCCGCGCGCAGGCGGCACAGGGACAGTCGGGGCGGGGCAGTCCCGCGGGGGCGCCGGTGCCGAGCAGAGTCAGTTCCACGCAGTGATTTTCCCGCGTCCCCGCAGCTCCTGCGCGCCCGGCCGGGCTCCGTCCGGCGGATCGGGACCGGGACCGGCCCCCGGTCCTCCGGTCCCGAGGCGTGCGAACCCCCGCGTCCGGGGCATGATCCGCCGGACAGGCCCTACGCTCGGGGCGGGAGCCGGATCAAGGTCCGGTCCCGTTCCGCATGGCCGGGTCCGCTCGGCTCGGGCTCACATCTGGGAGGCGTACATGGCGGCATGGACGTGGCGATTCGAGAAGGCCGACGGGACGGAGGTCCCGCCCGCGGTGGAGCCCGAGGAGTTCACCACGCAGGGCGACGCCGAATCCTGGCTCGGGGAGCACTGGAAGGAACTGCTCGCCGGCGGCGCGGACCAGGTGCGGCTGTTTGAGGACGCCACGGAGATCTACGGCCCGATGAGCCTGCACGCCGAAGAGGCGTAGGCCGGGGGGGGGAGGGGGCCGGCCGGGAGGAAGCCGGCCTGCCCCCTCCTCACTGCTCGCCCAGCGTCACGTCGACGGTGCGCTCCTCACCGTCGCGGGTGAACGTCACCCGCGTCCGGTCACCGGGCCGGGCCGCGGCGAGCGCCTCCGCCAGCGAGGTGATCGTCGTGATCTCCGTGGCGCCGACCCGGGTGAGGACGTCCCCGGCGCGCAGCCCCGCCCGCTCGGCGGCGCCCTCCTCCACCACGTCCACGACGGCGACGCCCGCGGCCCGGTAGTCCCGGTCCACCACCGTGCGGCCGGTGATGCCGAGGGCCGCCCGGCCGGAGTCGGTGACCCGGCCGTCCTTGATGATCTGGTCGGCGACCGTCCGCACCATCGACGCCGGGATCGCGAACCCGATGCCGGGCGCCGCGCCGTCCCCGAGCCCGGGGTCGGTCGCGGCGAGCGTCGGGATGCCGATCACCCGCCCGTCCAGGCCGACCAGGGCCCCGCCGCTGTTGCCGGGGTTGATGGCCGCCGACGTCTGCACCATGTTGCCGATCGTCGCGCCCGTGCCGCCGCTGCCGCCGCCCTCGGTGACGGTCCGCCCGGTCGCCGAGACGATGCCCTGCGTCACGCTGGACGACAGCCCGAGCGGGGAGCCCATCGCCAGCACGATCTGCCCCACCTCCACCCGGGACGAGTCCCCGAACCGCGCCGCGCGCAGCCCGTCCGGCGGGTCCTCCAGCCGGACGACGGCCAGGTCCTGCTCGGGGTAGGAGTGCACGAGCCGCGCGGTGAGCGGCTCCTGATGGTTCGCGAGGGTCACCCGGAAGGTCTTCTCCTCCCCGATGACGTGCGCGTTGGTGACGATGTGGCCCCTGCCGTCGTAGACGACCCCCGAGCCGAGGTCCTCGCGGCCCTGGATCTGCACGACCGACGGCAGGACGTCCCTGATGACCTTCCGGTAGTCGTCCTCCAGGTCACGCGCCGCCGCCCGCGGCACGGCGGCGGGCAGCGCCGCCTGCGGGGCCCGCGTCGCCTGCCGGGGCGAGGCGTCCGCCCGCCGCTCCGGGGCGCCGGAGCCCACGCATCCCGCGACGAACGCCAGCGAACAGCACAGCGCGGCGACGGCGGGCGGCAGGGCGCGGCGGTACGGCGAGCGGCGGGAAGCGTCCATGCCCCGAGCATGACCTCGCCGGCCCCGCCCGGCCCCCGCTGCGCGCCCGAACGGCGGAACGGGAAGGAAGGGGAGGACGGGCGAGGAACGTGGAGCGACGGGCGCGACGAGCCCTCTCAGCCCCGTACGCCGCACGGAGCGACAGGCGCGCCGGGCCACGCCGCCCCGTACGCCGCACGGAGCGACAGGCGCGCTGGAGGGCCCCGGGTCAGCCCCGTACGCCGCGCAAAGCGACAGGGGCGCCGGAGGGCCCGTCAGCCCCGTACGCCGCACAGGTGCAGCAGCGCCGCGATCCCCCGGTACGGGTCCGTCCGGCCGGCCCGCTCCTCGACCGTCAGCAGCGTCTCCAGGTCGGTGGGGAGCTGCGCCCCGTCGGCGGCCGTGTCGGTGAACACCCGCACGCCGTACCAGGTGTGCAGCGGCGCCCCGATCCCGGCCAGCGTCGCCGTGAGCGCGCTCAGCCGGTCGGCGCGCACGTCGAGACCGAGGCGGTTGCGGTAGGCGGTGGTGTCGAAGGCGGCCAGCGCCGTGGCCCAGTCGCCGTACAGGCCCGGTCGCATCGCCAGCGCGTCGCCGTTGCGCACCAGCAGCGACAGCAGACCGCCGTGCGCCAGCACCCGCGCGAGCCCCGCCAGGAGCGGGTCGGGCTCCTCGACGTACATCAGCACGCCGTGGCAGAGCACCACGTCGAAGCTGCCCGGCGGAAAGTGCGCGCCGGTCTCCCGGCCGTCCCCCTCCACGAGCCGCACCCGCTCCCGGATCCCCTCCGGTTCGGCGGCCAGCGCCGCCCGCGCCGCGCCCAGCATCGTGGCGTCCTGCTCCATGCCGGTCACCTCGTGCCCGGCCCGGGCCAGCCGCAGCGCCTGCGTGCCCTGGCCCATCCCCACGTCGAGCACGCGCAGCCGCCGCCCGACGGGGAACCGCCCGGCTATCTGCTCGTCGAGCTGCCGGGCGACCAGTTCCTGCCGTACGACGTCCCGCAGGCCGCCCAGCCCGCTGAGCCAGGCGCGTGCCGCACCCCCGGAGAAGGAAGCGGCGCTCAGGGCCGCTCTCCGCGCTTGACCTGCGGCTTGGGCAGCCGGAGTCGGCGCATCTGGAGGGAGCGCATCAGCGCGTAGGCGACGGCGCCGCGCTTGTTCTCGTCGGGGAAGCGCTCGGCGAGCCGCTTCTTGAGCCGGTAACCGGTGGCGACGGAGTCGAGCACGATCAGCACGATCACGACCAGCCACAGCAGCAGCGAGGCGCTCTGCAGCGCCGGCACCTGCACCATGCTCAGCACCAGGATGACCACGGCCATCGGCAGGAAGAACTCCGCGATGTTGAACCGCGAGTCCACGAAGTCGCGGGCGAACCGGCGCACCGGGCCCTTGTCGCGCGCCGGGAGGTAGCGCTCGTCACCGCCCGCCAGCGCCTGGCGCTGCCGCTCCAGCGCGGCACGACGCTCCTCGCGCTGACGCTTGGCGGCCTCCTTGCGCGTCATCGTCGTATTGGCGACGCTGCGGCGCTGGGACTGGGCCTGGCTGCGCTTGGGCGTCGGCCGGCCCTTCGGGGCCTGCGGATCACGGGGCTGCTTGGAGTCGGTCTGCGTCGCCTTGGCGGCGACCGCGGCCTTCTCTTCCTTGGCACGGCTACGGAACACAAAAGCCAAGGGTACGTGCTGCACAGGCATGGACCCCAGTGCGGTGGGGAACGATCCGGCAACACCGTGCGTCTGTAGGGGGCAGACGGGACGAAGGGTCGCACCGGACCCCGGGGCGTACCCGGAGATCCGCCTACTCCTCACGCCGGAGCAGAAGCGCACTCAGTCGTCCTTGGGGATGAGCGCATCCGTCCCCGAACAGTGCGGTAATGGAAGCAGGGCCCTTACTGTGGGTTCTGTCGCAGACCTGTGAGCCGGAGTCCGTCAGAAGGGGGCGCGCGAAGCCCATGAGCGGTGTCATGAAGCGTATGGGGATGATCTTCCGCGCGAAGGCGAACAAGGCCCTTGACCGGGCCGAGGACCCGCGCGAGACCCTCGACTACTCGTACCAGAAGCAGCTGGAGCTGCTCCAGAAGGTCCGCCGGGGCGTGGCCGACGTCGCCACCTCCCGCAAGCGGCTGGAGCTCCAGCTCAACCAGCTCCAGAGCCAGTCCGCCAAGCTGGAGGACCAGGGCCGCAAGGCGCTCGCCCTCGGCCGCGAGGACCTCGCCCGCGAGGCGCTGTCCCGGCGCGCGGCGCTCCAGCAGCAGGTGACGGACCTGGAGACCCAGCACTCCACGCTCCAGGGCGAGGAGGAGAAGCTCACTCTCGCGGCCCAGCGGCTTCAGGCCAAGGTCGACGCCTTCCGCACCAAGAAGGAGACGATCAAGGCGACGTACACCGCGGCCCAGGCGCAGACCCGGATCGGCGAGGCGTTCACCGGCATCTCCGAGGAGATGGGCGACGTCGGCCTGGCCATCCAGCGGGCCGAGGACAAGACCGCGCAGCTCCAGGCGCGGGCCGGCGCGATCGACGAACTGCTCGCCTCCGGCGCCCTCGACGACCCCACGGGCATGGCCAAGGACGACATCCAGGCCGAGCTGGACCGGCTCTCCGGTGGTACGGATGTAGAGCTGGAACTGCAGCGCATGAAGGCCGAGCTGGCCGGCGGCACGACCGGCGGGCAGCAGGCCATCGAAGGCGGCGACGGCCGGCAGAACCAGCAGCAGCAGCCGCAGGACACCCCCCGCTTCGACAAGCAGTAACGACGGACGGACGAGGCCGGGGCCCACGCCGAGGAGGGCGACATGATCGTACGGATCATGGGGGAGGGGCAGGTGAGGCTGGCCGACGGCCACCTCGCCGAACTCAGCAAGCTGGACGACGAACTCCTGGCGGAGATGGAGCAGGGCGACGGACCCGGCTTCCGCCGCACCCTGACCGCCCTCCTCACCAGGGTGCGGGAACTGGGCGAACCGCTCCCCGACGACTCCCTGGAGCCGTCGGAGCTGATCCTCCCGTCCCCGGACGCCACCCTGGACGAGGTCCGCGAACTCCTCAGCGACGACGGGCTGATCCCGGGCTGAGGCCCGGGCCCGCCGGCCCCTGACGGACGTCCCGCCGCACAGCCGCGCGCCGCAGGCCCGAACCTGGCGGCGATCGGAGCGCCGCAGCCCTGCCGCCGGGCGGCGTCCGCTTCGGGGACCGGCCCCACCGCGCGGGCCCGGCCCTGCGGCACGTGCGGACATCGCCGCGCCCGGCCGGGCGGAACCGGGCCCGGTCGCGATCGGGGTTCTCCGCCTGTCGCCCTCGGCATCGTGCCGGGCCTCGGCCAGTGGCCGTCCGTGACCCTGCAGGCCCAGGAGAACGCGCGGCTGGAGCGCGGACTCCGTCCCGCGGCGTCCGCCGCCGGGCGGCGGCGCGTCCCGCCGCGCGGGCCCGGCCCGGCGCACCGGGCCTCCGCCCGCTGCCGTGCCGCGCGGGGCCGACCCCGGCCCGGCCGTGACCCGGGTGTCTCGGCCTGTGCCCCGCGGTGTCCGGTGACTCCAGGGCCGACAGGGGACTTCGCAGGACAGGGCTCCCGGGAATGGTGCCCGGCCGCGCGGGCTCGGTCCCGCGCCGGGCCGACGCGCCTCACCGACGCGACCGGCCCCGGCCCGGCACCGAGGCCGACCGCCACCCCGGGCCGGCCCCCGCAGGCACCCCGGCCCCCGCGCCACCCGGCGGTTTCCGTACCCCGCCCCCCGGCGTGCCCGTACCGTAAGCAGGCGTGAGCAATCTCGAGCTCGTCCGGCGGCAGTTGAAGGCGCATCCCATGGCGCTGGACGCGGCGCTCGCCGCCGGCGTCCTGGTCTGCATGGTGGCCGGCTCCTTCGTGGACCCGCACGGCGAGAACGGCGTCAGCTGGGGCCTGCGCACCCCCGACCCGACCAGCCTGGTGCTCATCGCGCTCGGCGCCGCCGCCCTGGTGTTCCGCCGCCGCGGCCCGAAGCGCGTCCTCGCCCTCACCGGCACCCTCTCCGTCGTCGAGTGCGTCACCGGCGACCCGCGCGCCCCGGTCGCCATGGCCGCCGTGGTCGCCCTCTACACCGTCGCCGCCTCCACCGACCGCCCCACCACCTGGCGGGTCGGCCTGCTCACCATGACCGTGCTGACCGGCGTCGCCATGCTCGCCGGCCCGCTGCCCTGGTACGCGCAGGAAAACGTCGGGATCTTCGCCTGGACCGGCATGGCCGCCGCCGCGGGGGACGCCGTGCGCAGCCGCCGCGCCTTCGTGCACGCCATCCGGGAACGCGCCGAACGCGCCGAGCGCACCCGCGAGGAGGAGGCCCGCCGCCGCGTCGCCGAGGAGCGGCTGCGCATCGCCCGCGACCTGCACGACGTCGTCGCCCACCACATCGCCCTGGTCAACGTCCAGGCCGGGGTCGCCGCGCACGTCATGGACCGACGGCCCGACCAGGCCAAGGAGGCCCTCGCCCACGTACGCGAGGCCAGCCGGTCGGCGCTGAACGAACTGCGCGCCACCGTCGGCCTGCTGCGCCAGTCCGACGACCCGGCGGCGCCCACCGAGCCCGCACCGGGCCTCGACCGTCTCGACGAGCTCGTCGGCACCTTCCGCAACGCCGGCCTCCAGGTCCAGGTCGCCCGCGCCGACCAGGACACCACCCTGCCGGCCGCCGTCGACCTCGCCGCCTACCGGATCATCCAGGAGGCCCTGACCAATGTGCAGAAACACGCGGGCGCGGACGCCAAGGCCGAGGTGAGCGTCGTACGGGTGGGACCGAACGTCGAGATCACCGTCCTGGACGACGGCTCCGGCGACGACCCCTCCCCGAGCGGCGGCGGCCACGGGCTGCTCGGCATGCGCGAACGCGTCGGCGCCCTGCGCGGCACCCTCACCACCGGCCCCCGCTACGGGGGCGGCTTCCGCGTCCATGCGATCCTGCCCGTCAAGCCCCGCACCCGCCCAGGGGAGGACCCCGCATGACCATCCGTGTCCTGCTCGCCGACGACCAGGCCCTGCTGCGCAGCGCCTTTCGCGTCCTGGTCGACTCCGAGCCCGACATGGAGGTGGTGGGCGAGGCCGGCGACGGCGTGGAGGCGGTGCGGCTGGCCCGCGAACACCGCCCGGACGTGGTGCTGATGGACATCCGCATGCCCGGCGCCGACGGCCTGGCCGCCACCCGCGAGATCAGCTCCGACCCCGCCCTCGCGCACGTCCGGATCGTCATACTGACCACCTTCGAGGTGGACGACTACGTGGTGCAGTCGCTGCGCGCGGGCGCCTCCGGCTTCCTCGGCAAGGGATCCGAACCGGAGGAACTGCTGAACGCCATCCGGGTCGCGGCGGGCGGCGACGCCCTGCTCTCGCCCGCCGCGACCAAGGGCCTCATCTCCCGCTTCCTCGCCCAGGGCGGCACCGGCGACGGGCCGGACCCGGCCCGCTCCGAGCGGCTCGACGCACTGACCGTGCGCGAACGGGAGGTGCTGGTGCAGGTCGCCGGCGGGCACTCCAACGACGAGATCGCCGAACGCCTCGAGGTCAGCCCGCTCACGGTGAAGACCCACGTCAACCGGGCCATGGCCAAGCTGGGCGCCCGCGACCGGGCGCAGCTCGTGGTGATCGCCTACGAGTCCGGGCTGGTACGCCCGAGGGTGGACTGATCCGTTCGCCCCTCTACTCCTCCCGCAGTATGCGCGGCGTAAGGAACGGGACCTGGGAGCTACCTTTCGGCCTCCGCCGATGGCTCAGGGTGTTGGGGCGGGCGCTCACGTGTGCGCCCACCGCTCCGCTCAGGCCACGGAAGAGAGACGCTGACCCATGTCCTGGCTGTCGAGATTCAGCCTCGCGCAACGGGCCCTGACAGGGCTGATGTCCATCATCGCGCTCGCCTTCGGCGCCATCGCGATCCCCCAGCTCAAGCAGCAACTGCTGCCCACCATCGAACTGCCCATGGTCTCGGTGCTCGCGCCGTACCAGGGCGCGTCCCCCGACGTGGTCGAGAAGCAGGTCGTCGAACCCATCGAGGACAACCTCGAGGCGGTCGACGGCGTCACCGGCGTCACCTCCACGGCCAGCGAGGGCAACGCCGTCATCATGGCGTCCTTCGACTACGGCCCCGACCCCCAGCAGCTCGTCGCCGACGTCCAGCAGGCCGTCAACCGGGCCCGCGTCCAGCTCCCGGACGACGTCGACCCGCAGGTCATCGCCGGTTCGACGGACGACATCCCCACCGTCGTGCTGGCCGTCACCTCCGACGAGGACCAGCAGGCCCTCGCCGACCGGGTGGACCGCACGGTCGTCCCGGACCTGAAGAACATCGACGGCGTCGGCCGGGTCACCGTCGACGGCGTCCGCGACCTCCAGGTCTCCGTCACGCCCGAGGACGCCGCGCTGGCCCGCGCCGGGCTGACCGCCCAGCACCTCGCCCAGGCCCTGCAGACCGGCGGCGTCACCGTCCCGGCCGGCTCCTTCGACGAGGACGGCGGCAACCGCACCGTCCAGGTCGGCGGCGCCTTCACCTCGCTGGAGCAGATAGAGGACCTGATGATCACCGGCGAGGGCGTGAAGAAGCCCGTCCGCCTCGGTGACGTCGCCGCGGTGGAGGAGGAGCAGGCCGCCGCCGACTCCCTCACCCGCACCAACGGCCGCCCCAGCCTCTCGGTCGCCCTCACCATGGACCGCGACGGCAGCGCGGTCGCCATCTCCGAGGCCGTCGAGGAGAGGCTGCCCGGCCTGCGCGCGGACCTCGGCTCCGGCGCCGAGGTCACGGTCGTCAGCGACCAGGGCCCGGCGGTGTCCAAGGCCATCGACGGTCTGACCACCGAGGGCGCACTGGGCCTCGTCTTCGCCGTCCTGGTGATCCTGGTCTTCCTCGCATCCATCCGCTCCACCCTGGTCACCGCGGTGTCCATCCCGCTGTCGGTGGTCCTCGCCCTGATCGTGCTGTGGACCCGCGACCTGTCCCTGAACATGCTCACGCTGGGCGCGCTGACCATCGCGATCGGCCGCGTCGTCGACGACTCGATCGTGGTCCTGGAGAACATCAAGCGTCACCTCGGCTACGGCGAGGAGCGCCAGGACGCCATCCTCAAGGCCGTCCGCGAGGTCGCCGGCGCCGTCACCTCCTCCACCCTCACCACGGTCGCCGTCTTCCTGCCCATCGGCCTGGTCGGCGGCATGGTCGGCGAGCTGTTCGGCTCGTTCTCGCTGACGGTGACCGCGGCGCTGCTGGCCTCCCTGCTGGTGTCGCTGACGGTCGTGCCGGTCCTGTCGTACTGGTTCCTGCGCGCGCCCAAGGGCACCCCCGAGGACGCCGAGGAGGCCCGCCGGCGGGCCGAGGAGAAGGAGGCCCGCAGCCGTCTGCAGCGCCTGTACGTCCCCGTGCTGCGCTTCGCCACCCGGCGCCGGCTGACCAGCGTGGCCATCGCCGTCGTCGTGCTGATCGGCACCTTCGGCATGGCGCCGCTGCTGAAGACCAACTTCTTCGACCAGGGCGAGCAGGAGGTCCTCACCGTCAGGCAGGAGCTGGAGCCCGGCACCAGCCTGGCGGCGACCGACGCGCAGGCGAAGAGGGTCGAGAAGCTGCTCGGCGACACCGAGGGCGTCAAGGACTACCAGGTCACCGTCGGCTCGTCCGGCTTCATGGCCGCCTTCGGCGGCGGCACCGACACCAACCAGGCGTCGTACTCGGTGATGCTGGAGGACTCCGCGTCCTCCGACGACGTGCGCGACCGTATCGAGGAGGGTCTTGCCGGTCTCGACGGCATCGGCACGACCACCATCGCGGCCGGCGACGGCTTCGGCGCCCAGGACCTCAGTGTGGTCGTGAAGGCCGCCGACGCGAAGGTGCTGCGCACCGCCGCCGAGGAGGTCCGCAAGGCGGTGGCCGGTCTGGACGACGTCACCGACGTCACCAGCGACCTCTCGCAGAGCGTGCCCCGCATCTCCGTCGAGGCGGGCGACCGGGCCGCCGCGGCCGGCTTCACCGACCAGAGCCTCGGCGCGGCCGTCGCCCAGGCGGTGCGCGGCACGACCGCGGCCAGGGCGACGCTGGACGACACCGAGCGCGACGTCGTCGTCAAGTCCGCCCGGCCCGCCGACACCCTCGCCGAGCTGAAGCGGCTGCCGCTGGGCCGGGTCACCCTGGGCGACATCGCCACCGTGAAGCTGGTCGACGGACCGGTCTCCATGACCCGCATCGACGGGCAGCGCGCGGCGACCATCACCGCCAAGCCGACCGGCGACAACACCGGCGCGGTCAGCGCCGACCTCCAGTCCACGATCAACGGCCTGGACCTGCCGGCCGGCGCCACGGCCGAGATCGGCGGCGTCTCCGAGGACCAGGAGGAGGCGTTCGCCAACCTGGGCCTGGCGATGCTCGCGGCCATCGCGATCGTGTTCATGCTGCTGGTGGCGACGTTCCGCTCGCTGGCCCAGCCGCTGATCCTGCTGGTGTCGATCCCGTTCGCGGCGACCGGCGCGATCGGCCTGCTGGTGGCGACGGGCACCCCGATGGGCGTCCCCGCGATGATCGGCATGCTGATGCTGATCGGCATCGTCGTGACCAACGCGATCGTGCTGATCGACCTCGTCAACCAGTACCGGGCACAGGGGTACGGCGTGGTGGAGGCCGTGATCGAGGGCGGCCGGCACCGGCTGCGCCCGATCCTCATGACCGCCCTGGCGACGATCTTCGCCCTGCTCCCGATGGCGCTCGGCGTCACCGGCGAGGGCGGCTTCATAGCCCAGCCGCTGGCGGTCGTCGTGATCGGCGGTCTGATCACCTCCACCCTGCTGACGCTGCTCCTCGTCCCGACGCTCTACGCGATGCTGGAGCTGCGCAAGGAGCGCCGGGCGAAGAAGCGGGCGGCGAAGAAGGGCGCACTTCCGCAGCAGGCCTCGCAGGAGCCGGCGTCGGCCGAGGTCTGACGCACGGTCGACGGCCGAGGGCCCACCCGGGAGACTCCGGGTGGGCCCTCGGTGCGCAGGGGAAGGTTCACGGCCGTCTGCGCGCACCCGGGAAGGGCCTGCGCGCCGGAAACGGCTACGGCAGCGCCAGCATCCGCTCCAGCGCCAGCTTGGCGAACGCCTCGGTCTCCTTGTCGACCTCGATGCGGTTGACCAGCTTGCCCTCGGCCAGCGACTCCAGGGCCCAGACCAGGTGCGGCAGGTCGATGCGGTTCATGGTCGAGCAGAAGCAGACCGTCCGGTCCAGGAAGACGATCTCCTTGCCCTCCGGAGCGAAACGGTTCGCCAGCCGGCGAACCAGGTTCAGCTCGGTGCCGATGGCCCACTTGGAGCCCGCCGGGGCGGCCTCCAGCGTCTTGATGATGTACTCCGTCGAGCCCACGTAGTCGGCGGCGGCCACGACCTCGTGCCGGCACTCGGGGTGGACCAGCACGTTCACGCCCGGTACGCGCGCCCGCACGTCCTCGACCGAGTCGAGGCTGAAACGGCCGTGCACCGAGCAGTGACCGCGCCACAGGATCATCTTCGCGGCGCGCAGCTGCTCGGCCGTCAGCCCGCCGTTCGGCTTGTGCGGGTTGTAGACGACGCAGTCCTCCAGGGACATGCCCATGTCGCGGACGGCGGTGTTGCGGCCCAGGTGCTGGTCGGGCAGGAACAGCACCTTCTCGCCCTGCGCGAAGGCCCACTCCAGGGCCCGCTGCGCGTTGGAGGAGGTGCAGATGGTGCCGCCGTGCTTGCCGGTGAAGGCCTTGATGTCGGCGGACGAGTTCATGTACGACACCGGCACGACCTGCTCGGCCACGCCGGCTTCGGTCAGCACGTCCCAGCACTCCGCGACCTGCTCGGCGGTGGCCATGTCGGCCATGGAACAGCCGGCCGCCAGGTCGGGCAGGACGACCTTCTGGTCGTCGGAGGTGAGGATGTCCGCGGACTCCGCCATGAAGTGCACACCGCAGAAGACGATGTACTCCGCCTCCGGGCGCGCGGCGGCGTCCCGGGCGAGCTTGAAGGAGTCGCCCGTCACGTCGGCGAACTGGATGACCTCGTCGCGCTGGTAGTGGTGACCCAGCACGAAGACCTTGTCGCCCAGCTTCTCCTTGGCCGCGCGGGCACGCTCGACCAGGTCCGGGTCGGACGGCGAGGGCAGGTCGCCGGGGCACTCCACACCGCGTTCGCTCTTCGGGTCGGCCTCACGGCCGAGGAGCAGCAGGGCGAGGGGCGTCGGCTGTACGTCGAGCTCCTGGGTCTGGGCGGTGGTCACTACGCACCACTTTCTGTTCAGCGGCCGGCTCTGCGGGGCGACTTTTCGTCTGTCTGACGCTATTTATCATAACCGCTTCACGTCACTTTGACGATGGCCATAGCGTCCATGTTGACGTGAATCCCCCGAGCCCTCGATTCATTCCCGGAAGGCCCCACAAGGACCGTTTTCCGCTCGGTGGGGCGTGTGCGAGCATGAGGAGGGAGCCGAAAAGCGAGCGCCCGGCCCGGAATGAATCCGCGGCCCCCACGGTTGCAACCGTCGGCAAGCAGTCTCCGTACAACCCGGGAGAGATGTAGATGTCCGTATCGGACGAGACCACCACCGTCACCGACGGCATCATCCTGACCGACGCCGCCGCGTCCAAGGTCAAGGCGCTGCTCGACCAGGAAGGCCGCGACGACCTCGCGCTGCGCGTCGCCGTCCAGCCCGGAGGCTGCTCCGGCCTGCGTTACCAGCTCTTCTTCGACGAGCGCTCCCTCGACGGCGATGTCGTGAAGGACTTCGACGGAGTGAAGGTCGTCACCGACCGCATGAGCGCCCCGTACCTGGGCGGCGCGACGATCGACTTCGTCGACACCATCGAGAAGCAGGGCTTCACCATCGACAACCCCAACGCCACGGGCTCCTGCGCCTGCGGCGACTCCTTCAGCTGAGCACCGACGCGGGGCGCGGCCGGCCGGGCGCGGCTCGCTGAGCGCACGCTCGGCGCCGTGCCTGAGCAGGCACGCCGCGCCTGCGCGGCGGCCCTGTGCGCACGGCACGAAAAGGCGGCGGCCCCTTTGGGGCCGCCGCCTTTCTGCGTGCTCGCGCCGGGGGTGTGCTCGCGCCGGGGGTGTGCTCGCGCCGGGGGTGTGCTCGCTTGACGGCGCCCGCGCCCGCGGGCCCGGGCGCCGTCGCCGCGCCGCACCCGGACGGCAGTCCGGGTCCGGGGCCGGGGCGTTCACACCGGGGAGGTGCGGTACCGCCGCAGAGGCGTGCTCGCATCGGGGAGGTGCGCTTCCGCCAGGCAAGCGCGCTCCCGCCCGGGGGCGCATCCGCCCCGCCCGGGGGCGGACCCCGCCGGGGTGAGGCGCGCTCCTACCGCGGAAGCCGCGCCCCCGGCTTCTCCAGCGGCACTCCCTCGCCGTCCGGGCCGACCACCTTCCGGTCGCCGAGCGGCTCCTCCAGCCGCACGGTCCGGTGGTGGATCTCGGCGATCGCGATGCAGACCGCGTCCGGCCAGGCCGTCTCGGTCACCTTCACGGTCACCCGGCCCCGGCCCTCCTCGGCCGTGACCTCGTAGTCGGAGCAGACCCCGCCGGTGAAGCTCACGGTCAGCTCGCGCCCCTCGGTCGTGTAGCCCTCCACGGCCGGGTCCTGCGCGCCGGGGCGGGGGCTGGGACGCTCGTCCGGCGTCGCGGCCGGTTCCGGCGACTTCAGGAACCGCGGGTCGATCGCCGGATGCGCCACCGTGAAGGTCTCCTTCGCGCCGGGCGCCCGCACCTCGAACAGCCAGGACGGCACCAGCGTCTGCCGGGCCTCCACGAAGTGCGAGGCCAGCCCGAACACCGCGCCCTCGACCTCGGCCGGCTTCCCGGCCGGAGCCTTCTGCGTGGCGCAGGGCAGGTCGGACGGCTCGTCCAGCGGCACGGCACTGGCGCAGCCGCCGATCCCCACGGGCCCGTCCGGCGCCTGAGCCGCGTTGAGCAGGTCCAGCGTCCGCGCGGCGCCGAGCACGGGATACGTGTGCCCCTTGACCGGCGCCTTCAGCTGTCCGCTGCCGGCCACCACCTCGCCGCCCGCGCCCACCGTGACGCCGGTCGGCCAGCCGTGCGTGGGAAGTCCGCCGACCACGGGCCGGGCGTCGACCGTCCGCCCGGCGCCCGTGTCCGCGCCGACGACCACCCGGGCGCCCTCCTGCCCGGCCGCCTCCAGCACCGGCAGGGCCGCCTTCCTGGCCGCCTCCTCGCTCACCGCGCCCCCGCCGGACGGCTCGTCCGGGCAGGAGACGGCGCTCTTGCAGTCGTCGGAGCCGGGGGCGTACCGCTGGAACGTCCAGGTGCCCGGTGCCTGCCGGTTCACCTGAAGGCTCGGGCCCTCGCCGTCGCGGGCGCTGCCGATCCGCCAGGCCTGGGCCTCGGCGACGGGCCTGCCCTCCAGGCCGAGCGCCCGGGCGAGCCTCGTCACCTCGGCCTCGGTGACCCGGCCGGCGCTTTGGTGGACCGGCGCCGAGTCCGGCCCGTCGGGCAGCCTGCCGGAGGCCCGGTAGGAGACGCCGCCGGGGCCGGGCTCGCCCGGGGCGATGCCGCCGACGTGTCCGTCGAGGACCAGCGGCGGGGGAGTGCCGTCGCCGCCGGGCGCCTCGGACGCCGTGGTCCCGCCGGAGCCGTCCCCGGCGGACGTGGCGAGGTACGCCCCGCCGCCGCCCGCGACCAGCACGGCGGCGGCGACGGAGGCGATCAGCACGGACGGACGCCGCCGCGCCGGGCCGGCCGTGCCGGTTCCCTCGGCGGCGCCCGCACCCTCGGGGCCCTCGGTGTGGTCGGGTCGCTCGGTGTCCACCGCATCGCTCCTTCGCCTGCCTGCGACCCGGCCGATACACGGGTCGCGTCCCGTTCCCCTGCGCGGGGACGGCGATGGGACGCGGCGGAGGCGCGAGCGGTTCCGCGGACGCGCCGGATCAGTCGCCGTACTCCGGCATCGCGTCCACCAGTCGCGCCGAATCCGGCGGGACCCGCACGCCGTGGATCGCCGACGGGGAGACCGGGCGCGGGGCGCGGCGGTCGGGGGCCGTCCAGTGCGGAGCCATCCGGGCGCAGTCGCCGCGCAGCGAGGCGAGATCGCCCTCCGGGTCGGCGGGGGCGGGGGAGGTCGCTCGAAGGTTGGTCATGCTGCACCGTATGCACGGACCGGCCTGCCATGAAAGGTCTACTATCGGGTAGTTTTGCCCGCTTCAGCGACCTCGCCGGAACCCGGTAGCGTGAACCGTCAACGCCTTCCACCCGGGAGATTCCACGCCGTGCGCATCGCAGTCACCGGCTCCATCGCCACCGACCACCTCATGACCTTCCCCGGCCGCTTCGCCGACCAGCTCGTCGCGGACCAGTTGCACACGGTCTCGCTGTCGTTCCTGGTCGACCAGCTCGACGTACGCCGGGGCGGCGTGGGCGCCAACATCGCCTTCGGCATGGGCCAGCTCGGCACCCGGCCGATCCTGGTGGGCGCCGCGGGCGCCGACTTCGACGAGTACCGTGCCTGGCTCGACCGGCACGGCGTCGACACCGCCTCGGTCCGCATCTCCGAGACCCTGCACACCGCCCGCTTCGTGTGCACCACGGACGCCGACCACAACCAGATCGGCTCCTTCTACACCGGCGCCATGAGCGAGGCCCGCCTCATCGAGCTCAAGACCGTCGCCGACCGCGTCGGCGGCCTCGACCTCGTCCTCATCGGCGCCGACGACCCGGAGGCGATGCTCCGACACACCGAGGAGTGCCGCTCGCGCGGCATCCCCTTCGCCGCCGACTTCTCCCAGCAGATCGCCCGGATGAACGGCGAGGAGATCCGCATCCTGCTGGACGGCGCCACCTACCTGTTCTCCAACGAGTACGAGAAGGGCCTCATCGAGTCCAAGACCGGCTGGACCGAGGAGGAGATCCTCGGCAAGGTCGGCCACCGCGTCACCACCCTCGGCAAGCGGGGCGTGCGCGTCGAGCGGGCCGGCGAGGAGCCGATCGAGGTCGGCTGCCCCGAGGAGGAGCGCAAGGCCGACCCCACCGGCGTCGGCGACGCCTTCCGCGCCGGCTTCCTGTCCGGCCTCGTCTGGGGCGTCTCCCTGGAGCGCGCCGCCCAGGTCGGCTGCATGCTGGCCACCCTCGTCATCGAGACCGTCGGCACCCAGGAGTACGCCCTGCGCCGCGCCCACTTCATGGACCGCTTCACCAAGGCGTACGGCCACGACGCCGCCGCCGAGGTCCAGGCCCACCTGGCCTGACCCCGCGCGACGTCAGGAGACCCGGCGGACCAGATAGGCCGAGCCCTGGTCCGCCGGCTCCTCGCCGACGTACTCCTGCCCGCGCATCTCGCACCACGCCGGGATGTCCAGCCGCGCCGCCTCGTCGTCGGCGAGCACCCGGACCGTGCCGCCCACCGGCACCTGCCCGATCACCTTCGCCAGCTCGATCACCGGGATCGGGCACAGCTTGCCCACCGCGTCCACCACCAGCGCGTCCCCGCGCACCACGGTGGCCGGCGCCGGCGTCCCGAGCTTCTCCCGCACCCCCGCCACCGCGCCCGGCAGCACCCGGAGGAACCGCTCCACGTCCTCGGCCGGCGTCCCCGGCGGCAGCGACACCCGAACGTTGCCCTCGCTCAGCACCCCCATCGCACGCAGCACATGGCTCGGCGTCAGCGTGCTGCTCGTACAGGACGAACCGGACGACACGGAGAAACCGGCGCGGTCCAGCTCGTGCAGCAGCGTCTCCCCGTCGACATAGAGACACGAGAAGGTGACGATCCCGGGCAGCCGGTCCACCGGATCGCCCACCACCTCCACGTCGGGCACCAGTTCGGGCACCCGGGCCCGGATCAGGTCCGTCAGCTCCCGCAGCCGCGCCGCCTCGGCCGTCGCCCCGGCCCGCACCGCGCGCAGCGAGGCCGCCGCCGCCACGATCGCCGGGATGTTCTCGAACCCGGCCGCCCGCCCCGACTCCCGCTCGTCCGCGGGCCCCTGCGGCGCGAACCGCACCCCCTTGCGCACGACCAGCAGCCCGACCCCGGACGGCCCGCCCCACTTGTGCGCGCTCGCCGTCAGCAGCGACCACTCGCCCGGCACCGGACCCCAGCCCAGCGACTGCGCCGCGTCCACCAGCAGCGGCACCCCCGCCTCCCGGCACCGCGCGGCCACCTCGGCCACCGGCTGGGCGGTCCCCACCTCGTGGTTGGCGGACTGCAGACACGCCAGCGCCGTGTCGGGGCGCAGCGCGGCGGCGTACGCGT
Source organism: Streptomyces sp. NPDC006610 (assembly GCF_040611575.1). Taxonomy (NCBI): domain Bacteria; kingdom Bacillati; phylum Actinomycetota; class Actinomycetes; order Kitasatosporales; family Streptomycetaceae; genus Streptomyces; species Streptomyces sp. NPDC006610. The sequence goes on along the minus strand of NZ_JBEXOP010000020.1, from coordinate 40,024 downwards.
CCGCCCGCACGGCGCCCTCCCGGCCCACCGCGACCTCGGTGACCGTCCCGCCGTCCGCCTCGTGCACCTCGGCCGCATGCAGGACGGAGGAGTGTTCGACGGCTGACACGATCAGGTGGCGTCCGGCGCGCCGCCGCCCCGCGAGCGCCCCGGCCACCCCCGAGTGCACCGCACGCGTCCCCGAGGACGTGAACACCAGCTCGTCCGCCCGGCACCCCACCGCCTCCGCGGCCGCCTCCCGCGCGGCGTCCAGCAGCATCCGGGCCCGCCGCCCCTCCCGGTACAGCCGCGCCGGGTCGGCCCACCCCTCGTCCAGGGAGGCCTGGAGGGCCTGCCGGGCGACGGGATGGAGAGGAGCGGCGGAAGCGGCGTCGAAGTAGGCCATACGGCAACGCTAAGCGCCCGGTGGCGGCGTGGGGAAACGCGCGATCGACCACATTCGGTCCGCAGCCGCCACAAAAACCGCACGTCGGGGCTCCGCGACGGACAAAACCCACCGTCAGAACCGGCCCAGAGCCGGACAACAGACCCCCGTCGAAGGACCCGCGGCGCGTTGCGCCCCCCTCCCCGCGCGACCCCAAATAGCGTCCAGTAGGGTTTGGTCCGCATAAACATCCAAACCCCTGCCCGACGCAGGGCGGCGACCTACCAGCGAGAAGGCCGCAGCCGACCGCGCGGGCGAGACTCTCGGGAAGGCGCTACGTGAGTCCCAACGGCTCCGACCGCTCGCCGCGGCGCCCGATGCGGCGGAAGCTGCTGCAGGCACTGACCGCGGGCCTGGTCCTGGCGACCGCTACCGGTTGCACATACGAGGACTTCCCCCGCCTTGGTATGCCCACCCCCACCACGGAAGAGGCGCCCATCGTCCTCTCCCTGTGGCAGGGTTCCTGGGCTGCCGCGCTCGCCGTCGGCGTGCTGGTGTGGGGCTTGATCCTGTGGAGTGCTTTCTTCCACCGGCGCAGCCGCACCAAGGTGGAGGTCCCTCCGCAGACCCGGTACAACGTGCCGATCGAGGCGCTCTACACGGTGGTCCCGATCATCATCGTGTCGGTCCTCTTCTACTTCACGGCTCGCGACGAGTCGAAGCTGCTCGACATGGACAAGAAGCCGGACGTCACGGTCAACGTGGTCGGCTTCCAGTGGAGCTGGTGCTTCAACTACATCGAGAACGTCGAAGGCTCCACAGGCGACGCCAAGACCGCCAAGGAGCTGGACGCGGTCCCGCAGCGCTACAAGAAGGACTTCCCGGCGAACGCCGGCGGCGTCTACACCTGCGGCACGCCCGGTGAGCGCAACCCGCAGACCGGCAACCCCGGCCCCACGCTGTGGCTGCCCGAGGGCAAGACCGTCCGCTTCGTGCTCACCTCGCGTGACGTCATCCACTCCTTCTGGGTGGTGCCGTTCCTCATGAAGCAGGACGTCATCCCGGGCCACCCCAACGCCTTCCAGGTGACCCCGAACAAGCAGGGCACCTTCCTCGGCAAGTGCGCCGAGCTCTGCGGCGTCGACCACTCCCGGATGCTGTTCAACGTGAAGGTCGTCTCGCCGGAGCGCTACGAGCAGCACCTGAAGGACCTCGCCAAGAAGGGCCAGACCGGATACGTGCCCGCCGGTATCGAGCAGACGCAGCACGCGAAGGACCGGGAGGCGAACGTCCTGTGAGCATCGTCAACGAACCCGCAGGTGCCCCCGAGGCGGGCACCTACGAGAACGAGCACCCGGTCCGCCGCAGGCAGCCGGGCAACGTGGTGGTCAAGTGGCTGACGACCACCGACCACAAGACGATCGGCACCCTGTATCTGGTGACGTCGTTCGTGTTCTTCTGCGTCGGCGGCGTGATGGCGCTCTTCATGCGCGCCGAGCTGGCCCGCCCGGGCCTGCAGATCATGTCGAACGAGCAGTTCAACCAGGCGTTCACGATGCACGGCACGATCATGCTGCTGATGTTCGCGACGCCGCTGTTCGCCGGTTTCGCCAACTGGATCATGCCGCTGCAGATCGGCGCGCCCGACGTGGCGTTCCCGCGGCTGAACATGTTCGCCTACTGGCTCTACCTGTTCGGCTCGCTGATCGCGGTGGCCGGCTTCCTCACCCCGCAGGGCGCCGCCGACTTCGGCTGGTTCGCCTACGCCCCGCTGTCGGACGCGGTCCGCTCGCCGGGCATCGGCGCCGACATGTGGATCATGGGTCTGGCCTTCTCCGGCTTCGGCACCATCCTCGGCTCGGTCAACTTCATCACCACGATCATCTGCATGCGCGCCCCGGGCATGACGATGTTCCGCATGCCGATCTTCACCTGGAACGTGCTGCTGACCGGTGTCCTGGTCCTGCTGGCCTTCCCGGTCCTCGCGGCGGCCCTGTTCGCGCTGGAGGCGGACCGCAAGTTCGGCTCGCACATCTTCGACGCGGCCAACGGCGGTTCCCTGCTGTGGCAGCACCTCTTCTGGTTCTTCGGCCACCCCGAGGTGTACATCATCGCGCTGCCGTTCTTCGGCATCATCAGCGAGGTCATCCCGGTCTTCTCCCGCAAGCCGATGTTCGGCTACTCGGGCCTGATCGCGGCGACCATCGCCATCGCGGGTCTGTCCGTGACCGTGTGGGCGCACCACATGTACGTCACCGGCGGTGTGCTGCTGCCGTTCTTCTCCTTCATGACGTTCCTCATCGCGGTCCCGACCGGTGTGAAGTTCTTCAACTGGATCGGCACGATGTGGAAGGGCTCGCTGTCCTTCGAGACGCCGATGCTCTGGGCGACCGGCTTCCTGATCACCTTCACCTTCGGTGGTCTGACCGGTGTCATCCTGGCCTCGCCGCCGATGGACTTCCACGTGTCCGACTCCTACTTCGTGGTGGCGCACTTCCACTACGTCGTCTTCGGCACCGTCGTCTTCGCGATGTTCTCCGGCTTCCACTTCTGGTGGCCGAAGTGGACCGGCAAGATGCTGGACGAGCGCCTGGGCAAGATCACCTTCTGGACGCTGTTCATCGGCTTCCACGGCACCTTCCTGGTCCAGCACTGGCTGGGCGCCGAGGGCATGCCGCGCCGGTACGCCGACTACCTGGCGGCCGACGGCTTCACCGCCCTGAACACGATCTCCACCATCGCCTCGTTCGTGCTCGGCCTGTCGATCCTGCCGTTCTTCTACAACGTCTGGAAGACGGCCAAGTACGGCAAGCCGGTCGGCGTGGACGACCCGTGGGGCTACGGCCGCTCGCTGGAGTGGGCGACCTCCTGCCCGCCGCCGCGGCACAACTTCCTCACCCTGCCGCGGATCCGCAGCGAATCCCCGGCGTTCGACCTGCACCACCCGGACATCGCGGCGCTCGAGGAGCTCGGGCACGCCGGTCACGGGGCCAGCGCCCTCGCGGGTAGCAAGGAGGCCGGCAAGTGAAGATCCAGGGCAAGATGTTCATGTGGCTGAGCGTCTTCGTCCTCGCCATGGCGGTCGTCTATGGCGTGTGGTCGAAGGAGCCGGCCGGTACCACGGCCCTCTTCCTGGCCTTCGGCCTGTGCATCATGATCGGTTTCTACCTGGGCTTCACCGCCCGGCGGGTCGACGCGGGCGCGCAGGACAACAAGGAGGCCGACGTCGCGGACGACGCGGGCGAGCTGGGCTTCTTCAGCCCGCACAGCTGGCAGCCGCTGTCGCTGGCCATCGGCGGCGCCTTCGCGTTCCTCGCGGTCGCGGTGGGCTGGTGGCTGCTGTACTTCTCCGCCCCGCTGGTCCTGATCGGCATCTGGGGCTGGGTCTTCGAGTACTACCGCGGTGAGAACCGCACCCAGTAGCACGCGCCGAGCGCCAGGGAGCCCGGACACTCCGTCAGGAGGGTCCGGGCTCCCTCGTTCCGCCCAGCCCCGCTCGCCCGTCCGGCCTACCCGCCGTGCCGAGCCGGGCAAAGCTTCCTACGTTGAGGCCATGAGCCACTCCGTGTTCTCCCGGGGCACCGCAGCCGGCGTCCCGCGCACCTGCACCGCCGCCGGTTGCACGCTGGTCGTGATCGCCCTCGTCGCGGGCGCCACCTCCTGCGGGGGCGACGACGTGCCGCCCACCGCGGCGCCGTACGACGCGGCCCGGCAGATCTCCGTCAGCGGCCCCACGGGCGCCGGACGCAAGGCCGACCCCGACCGGCCCCTGCAGATCACCGCCGACGCCTCCGAGGGCCGTATCACGGACGTCACGGCCGTCGACGCGGCCGGCCGCCACCTGTCGGGCGAACTGTCCGCCGACGGCAGCCGCTGGCGCTCCACCTCCCCGCTGGCCGCGAGCGCCCGCTACACGGTCCGGGTCGGCACCGAGAACGAGGACGGCGCCCCCGGCCGCCGGGTCCTCACCGTGGAGACGGGCAAGCCCCGGTCCGACAAGCGCCTCACCGTCACCTTCGGCCCCGGGACGGGCCGCTACGGCGTGGGCCGGCCGATCACCGCCGAACTGAACCTGCCGGTGCGGGACAGGGCGCAGCGCGCGACCGTGGAGCGGGCCCTGAAGGTGCGCTCCACGCCCGCGGTGGAGGGCGCCTGGCACTGGGTGGACGACCGGAAGCTGCACTACCGGCCCCGGGAATACTGGCCCGCCGGCGCCACCGTCGAGGCGCGCAGCACCCTGGACGGCATCAAGGTCGGCGACCGGCTCCGGGGCGGCCCGGCCAGACCCGTGCGGATCACCATCGGCGACCACGTCGTCGCGGTCACGGACGCCGCCGCGCACCGGATGACGGTCTACCGCAACGGCGAGGAGATCAGGACCATCCCGGTCACCACGGGCAAGCCCGGCTTCGACACCCGCAACGGGGTCAAGGTCGTCATCGGCAAGGAGTACTTCGTACGCATGCGCGGCACCACCATCGGCATCGCCGAGGGCTCCGCCGAGTCGTACGACCTGCCGGTCTACTACGCGACCCGGGTGACCTGGAGCGGCGAGTACGTCCACGCCGCCCCCTGGTCGGTCGGCTCCCAGGGCTCCGCCAACGTCAGCCACGGCTGCACCGGCATGAGCACCGCGAACGCGCAGTGGTTCTTCGACACCGTCCGCGAGGGCGACCTGGTCAAGGTCGTCAACTCCGAGGGCCGCACGATGGAGCCCTTCGGCAACGGCTTCGGCGACTGGAACCTGGACTGGAAGGAGTGGAAACAGGGCAGCGCCCTGCACGGCACCGCGGCCCAGGGCCCGGCCACGGCGGAACGGGCCAGGCTCCGGCCGGCGGCGCTGTGAACCGGGGCGACGGCGCCCGCTAGGCGCTCAGCGCGGCCCGCTCCCGCAGCAGCGAGGCCAGCGCCGCGGCGAACTCGACCGGGTCCACCGGCAGCGTCACCGCCGCCTCGGCCCGGCTCCAGGTCGCCAGCCAGGCGTCCTGCGGGCGCCCGATGAGCAGCAGCACCGGCGGGCAGCGGAACACCTCGTCCTTGATCTGCCGGCACACGCCCATGCCCCCCATGGGCACGGCCTCGCCGTCCAGCACGCAGACGTCGATGCCGCCCTTGTCCAGTTCCTTGACGACGGCGGCGGGCGTCGCGCACTCGACGAACTCGACCACGGGAACGTCCGGAGCGGGCCGGCGGCCGGTCGCCAGGCGCACCTGCTCGCGGGTGTTGGAGTCGTCGCTGTAGACCAGCACCGTGGCGGTCGGCTGCATGGTTCCTCCGGGACGTCGGCGTCGTGAAAGGACAGGCCTGCTGCGGCGGATGCTACCCCTTCGACCCCCTCGTCAACAGTTGTGGGAACACCACTTCGATGGGCCATACGAGCAGTACACGGGGGCCGAACGCACCGAACGGCACCCCCCGGGGTGAGGGCGGGATAAGCGACCGACATAATGTCGGTCGTGGCGACAGCAACGACAGTAGATACCGGGCACGCGCACCCGTCGGTCAACCGGCCGAACCTCACCAGCGTCGGAACCATCATCTGGCTGAGTTCCGAGCTGATGTTCTTCGCGGCCCTCTTCGCGATGTACTTCACCCTGCGATCGGTGACCGGGCCCGATTTCTGGCACGAGAAGGCCGACGCCCTGAACTTCCCGTTCTCGGCGACGAACACCACGATCCTGGTGCTCTCCTCCCTCACCTGCCAGCTCGGCGTCTTCGCCGCCGAGCGCGGTGACGTGAAGAAGCTCAGGATGTGGTTCATCGTCACCTTCGTCATGGGTGCGATCTTCATCGGCGGCCAGGTGCTGGAGTACACCGAGCTGGTCAAGCACGAGGGCCTGTCGCTCTCGTCGGACCCGTACGGCTCGGTGTTCTACCTGACCACCGGCTTCCACGGCCTGCACGTGACGGGCGGCCTGATCGCCTTCCTGCTGGTCCTGGGCCGCACCTACGCGGCGCGGAGATTCACCCACGAGCAGGCGACCGCCGCCATCGTCGTGTCCTACTACTGGCACTTCGTCGATGTCGTCTGGATCGGCCTCTTCGCCACGATCTACATGATCAAGTAGTCGGGGCTCGTACCCGAGCGCCTCACCGAAGCGCACATCCCAGAAGCATCGACGCAGAAGATCCTGACACCGGGGTAATCCGTGAAAAAGCTCTCCGCACGACGACGCCATCCGCTGGCGGCAGTCGTCGTCCTACTCCTCGCGCTGGCGGCAACTGGGGGGCTGTACGCCGCGTTCGCGCCCGCGAGCAAGGCGCAGGCCGATGAAACCGCCCAGTCCCTCGCCATCGAAGAGGGCAAGAAGCTCTACGCCGTCGGCTGCGCCAGCTGCCACGGCACCGGCGGTCAGGGCACCTCCGACGGACCGAGCCTGGTCGGCGTCGGCGCCGCCGCCGTCGACTTCCAGGTCGGCACCGGCCGTATGCCGGCGGCGACCTCCCAGAGCGCTCAGGTCCCGCGCAAGAAGGTCGTCTACACCCAGGCCGAGATCGACCAGCTCGCCGCCTACATCTCCTCCCTCGGCGCCGGCCCGGCGATCCCGACCGAGGAGCAGTACGGCACGGAGGGCGCGGACATCGCCAAGGGCGGTGAGCTGTTCCGCACCAACTGCGCGCAGTGCCACAACTTCACCGGCAAGGGCGGCGCCCTCACCAAGGGCAAGTACGCGCCGGGCCTGGAGGGCGTCGACCCCAAGCACATCTACGAGGCCATGCAGACCGGCCCGCAGAACATGCCCTCCTTCCCCGACACCGTCCTGTCGGAGCAGAATAAGAAGGACATCATCGCGTACCTCGAAGAGGTCAACGGCGACGAGGCCAAGAGCCCCGGCGGCCTTCAGCTGGGCGGCCTCGGGCCGGTCAGCGAGGGTCTGTTCGGCTGGATCTTCGGTCTCGGTGGCCTGATCGCCATCGCCGTGTGGGTCGCCGCCCGGACCGCAAAGGCCAAGAAGTCATGAGCAGCCACGACATTCCCGAAGAGAAGCTCCCTGCCGAGCAGGGCCACGCGCACGGCACGGCGGTGGGCGTCGCGGACGAGGAGAACCCGTTCGCCGACCCCGGCCTGCCGCCGCACGAGCACCGCATCCAGGACATCGACGAGCGGGCCGCCAAGCGGTCCGAGCGCGCGGTCGCCCTGCTGTTCACGCTCTCGATGCTGGCCACCATCGGCTTCATCGCCGCGTTCGTCACCATCCCCGTGGACAGGTCGGTCTACGTCTGGACCCTCGGCCACGTCAGCGCGCTCAACCTCGCGCTGGGCCTGACCCTCGGCATCGCGCTGTTCACCATCGGCGCCGGCGCGATCCACTGGGCGCGCACGCTGATGGCGGACGTCGAGATGGCCGACGAGCGCCACCCGATCGAGGCGTCGCCCGAGCTGAACGCCAAGATCAAGGAAGAGTGGAAGCAGGGTGTCGAGGAGTCCGCGTTCGGACGGCGCAAGCTGATCCGCAACACGATGCTCGGCGCGCTCACCCTCGTGCCGCTCACCAGCCTGGTCCTGCTGCGCGACCTCGGTCCGCTGCCCGGCACCTCGCTGCGCCACACCATGTGGTCCAAGGGCCTGCTCCTGGTCAACATGAACACGAACGAGCCGCTGCGTCCCTCGGACATCTCCGTCGGCTCGCTCACCTTCGCCAAGCCCGAGGGCCTGGAGGAGCACGACCACTCGTACCAGAACGAGATCGCCAAGGCCGCCCTGATGATCGTCCGGATCGAGCCGGAGGACATCAAGGACAAGCGCGAGCTGGAGTGGTCGCACGAGGGCATCGTGGCGTACTCCAAGATCTGCACCCACGTCGGCTGCCCGATCTCGCTGTACGAGCAGCAGACGCACCACGTGCTGTGCCCCTGCCACCAGTCCACCTTCGACCTCTCCGACGGAGCCAGGGTCATCTTCGGCCCCGCCGGCCACGCCCTGCCGCAGCTGCGCATCGGCGTGAACGACGAGGGGTACCTCGAGGCGCTCGGCGACTTCGAGGAGCCCGTCGGCCCTGCATTCTGGGAGCGCGGATGAGCACCACCAGCACCACCAGCACCGAATCCCGCGCCCGCGGGAAGGCTCCGGCCGGCGAGCGCCTCGCCGACTGGGCCGACGGCCGGCTGGGGATCTACTCCCTGGCCAAGGCCAACATGCGCAAGATCTTTCCCGACCACTGGTCGTTCATGCTGGGCGAGATCTGCCTGTACAGCTTCATCATCATCATCCTCACGGGTGTGTACCTGACGCTGTTCTTCCACCCGTCGATGAACGAGGTGGAGTACCACGGCAGCTACGTCCCGCTGCAGGGCGTGCTGATGAGCGAGGCGTACGCCTCCACGCTGGACATCAGCTTCGACGTGCGCGGTGGTCTGCTGATCCGGCAGATCCACCACTGGGCGGCGATCATCTTCCTCGCCGGCATGTTCGTGCACATGATGCGCGTCTTCTTCACCGGCGCGTTCCGCAAGCCGCGCGAGGTCAACTGGCTGTTCGGCTTCCTGCTGTTCGTCCTGGGCATGTTCACCGGGTTCACCGGCTACTCGCTCCCGGACGACCTGCTCTCGGGCACCGGTGTCCGCTTCACCCAGGGCGCGATCCTGTCCGTGCCGATCGTCGGCACGTACATCTCGATGTTCCTGTTCGGCGGGGAGTTCCCCGGCACGGACTTCGTGGCCCGGTTCTACTCGATCCACATCCTGCTGCTGCCGGGCATCATGCTGGCGCTGGTGAGCGCCCACCTGATCCTGGTCTTCTACCACAAGCACACCCAGTTCCCGGGCCCCGGCCGGACCAACAAGAACGTCGTCGGCATGCCGCTGCTGCCGGTCTACACGGCCAAGGCCGGAGGCTTCTTCTTCCTGGTCTTCGGTGTGACCGCGGCTCTCGCCGGCATCGCGTCGGTCAACCCGATCTGGGTCCTCGGCCCCTACCGGGCGGACCAGGTGTCCACGGGCGCCCAGCCCGACTGGTACATGGGCTTCGCCGAGGGCCTGGTGCGCGCCATGCCGGGCTGGGAGATCAACTTCTGGGGTCACACGCTCGTCCTGGGCGTGTTCGTCCCGCTGGTGATCTTCGGTCTGTTCCTCGCGGTGATCGCCCTGTACCCGTTCATCGAGGCCTGGGTCACGGGGGACAAGCGGGAGCACCACCTGCTGGACCGCCCGCGCAACGCCCCGACCCGCACCGCCTTCGGCGTGGCCTGGATCACCGCGTACATGATCATGCTGATCGGCGGTGGCAACGACATCGTCGCGACCCACTTCCATCTGTCGATCAACGCGGTCACGTGGTTCGTCCGGATCGGGTTCTTCGTGGGACCGGTCATCGCGTTCGTCGTGACCAAGCGGATCTGCCTCGGCCTCCAGCGCCGGGACCGGGACAAGGTGCTGCACGGCCGGGAGACCGGCACCATCAAGCGCCTGCCGCACGGTGAGTTCATCGAGGTGCACGAGCCGCTCAGCCAGGAGCAGCTGCACACGCTCACGGCGCACGAGCAGTACAAGCCGCTGGCCATCGGCCAGACGGTCGACGAGAACGGCGTCAAGCGCAAGGTGAAGGGCTCCGAGAAGCTGCGCGTCAAGCTCAGCAACGCCTACTTCGGCGAGGAGTCGCAGATCCCGAAGCCCACCGTCGAGGAGTACAAGGAGATCACGAGCGGCCACGGCCACCACTGATCGCTGCGTTCGCCACAGCCACGGCCGAGGGCCCCGTCCGGTGTACGGACGGGGCCCTCCGTCTTGTCCGGCGGCTGGATAGGGTGGAGCCCGTCCGAGACACCCGTCCCGACATCCGGGACCGAGCCAGGAGCGGCTTATGAGCGCTGTGACCCCCGCTGGAGGCGACACCGCGGCGGGCCGCACCTGGCCCGCCCTGCTGAACGGCCTGCTCGACGGCCGCGACCTGAGCGCGGACGACACGGCCTGGGCGATGGACGTGATCATGCGGGGCGAGGCGACGGACGCCCAGATCGCCGGTTTCGCGGTGGCCCTGCGGGCCAAGGGCGAGACCGTCGAGGAGATCGCCGGCATGGTCCGCACCATGTACGAGCACGCCAACGTGATCGAGGTGCCGGGGGAGACCGTCGACATCGTCGGCACCGGCGGCGACGGCGCCAAGACGGTGAACATCTCCACCATGTCCGCCGTGGTGATCGCCGGCACCGGCGCCAAGGTCGTCAAGCACGGCAACCGCGCCGCCTCCTCCGCGTCCGGCGCGTCCGACGTGCTGGAGAAGCTCGGGGTCAATCTGGAGCTGACGCCGCGGCGGGTCGCCGAGGTGGCCGAGGAGGCCGGGATCACCTTCTGCTTCGCGGTCAGGTTCCACCCGGCGCTGCGCCATGTGGCTGCGGCGCGTGGCCAGCTGGGCATCCGGACCACCTTCAACTTCCTCGGCCCGCTGACCAACCCGGCGCGGGTGCGGGCCCAGGCGGTGGGCGTCGCCGACGCGCGCATGGCCCCGATCGTGGCCGGCGTGCTCGCCGAACGCGGCAACTCCTCGCTGGTCTTCCGCGGCGACGACGGCCTCGACGAGCTGACGGTCACCGCCACCTCCCGGGTGTGGGTGGTCCGCGACGGCAAGGTGACCGAGGAGGTCTTCGACCCGCGGGACGTCGGCATCGAGCCGGTCCCGCTGGAGGCGCTGCGCGGCGCCGACGCCTCCTACAACGCCGAGGTGGCCCGTCGGCTGCTCGACGGCGAGCGGGGTCCCGTCCGGGACGCGGTGCTGCTGAACTCGGCGGCGGCCCTGGTGGCGCTGGAGCCGGGCACGGGACCGCTCGCGGAGCAGCTCCGGGACGGCATGGCGAAGGCGGCCGAGTCCATCGACTCCGGGGCGGCCGGGCGGGTCCTGGAGCGCTGGGTGGCGGTCAGCAACGCCTGAACGGCCGCGTGGGCAAAGGCAGATGGCGCAGGGGCGCGGTCCGGGATGCGGACCGCGCCCTTGCGCGTATCCGACAGTGTGGCAAGATGTGGGACCAGGTCATGAGCGACAGCCATCAGGCCCCGGCCGGCTGTCCGGCAACCCTCCGTCCGTGGCGGGGTGCCCCGGGTGAAGACCAGGCCGCAGACAGCAAGGTCTGCGGCAAGCGCGGACCCCTCGCGAGACCAGGGGTCCTGGGTCGTTCGAGGGAGCCTTCCGTGAGCAAACGAATGCGCTAGGCCTGTCGGCCGTTTTCCAGCCGTGCCCCGGGTGCGCCGTCGACGCGCGCGCCTCCCGCACCGGTCGCCTCGGCGCACCCCCTTTCTTCTCGTCCCCCGCGCTGCTGCCCAGCGCTCGACTCACGGGAGTCCTCGTCATGCCGGTTTCCGTATCCTCCGCTGCCTCCGCCCCGGCCATTTGCCCCCCGCTGCCCGTTCTGGGACGGGATGTCACCGTGCCGCTCGTGACCGGCGGCGAGGCCGTCTACGCCGCGCTCGACTACGCGGCCAGCGCGCCCGCGCTCCAGCGGGTGTGGGACGACGTGGCGGCGTACGCGCCGTACTACGGCAGCGTGCACCGCGGTGCCGGGTACCTCTCGCAGCTGTCCACCGACCTGTTCGAGAAGGCCCGCGCCACGGTCGCGGGCTTCCTCGACTGCCGGGCCGACGACCAGGTCGTCTTCACCCGCTCCACCACCGACTCCCTGAACCTCCTGGCCGGGGCGCTGCCCGCCGGATGCCGGGTCTTCGTCTTCGAGACCGAGCACCATGCCGCGCTGCTGCCCTGGCCCGAGGACGCGGTCACCTGGCTCGACGCGCCGCGCAGCCCCGGCGAGGCCGTGGCGGCCCTGGAGCGGGCCCTCGCCGACCGGGACCCGTACGGCCCCGCGCTGGTCTGCGTCACAGGGGCGTCCAACGTCACCGGCGAGCTGTGGCCGGTACGGGAACTGGCCGCCGCCGCGCACGCGCACGGCGCCCGGATCGTCCTGGACGCCGCCCAGCTCGCCCCGCACCGCCCCGTGTCGGTGCGCGATCTGGACGTCGACTGGGTCGCCTTCTCCGGGCACAAGCTCTACGCCCCCTTCGGCGCCGGCGTCCTCGCCGGCCGCGCCGACTGGCTGGGCGCCGCCGAACCGTACCTCGCCGGCGGCGGGGCCAGCCGCAGGGTCGCCCGGCGGGCGGACGGCGGCGTGGAGGTGGAGTGGCACGACGGCGCGGCCCGGCACGAGGCGGGGTCCCCGAACGTCATCGGCGCCCACGCCGTCGCGTCGGCCTGCCAGGCGCTCACCGAGGCCGGCTTCGAGTCCCTGGTCGCCCGCGAGGAGTACCTGCTGCGCAAGGTGCGCGAGGGACTGGCCGGGCTGCCGCAGGTGCGGGTGCTGTCCCTGTTCGGCGAGGACGCGCCGCGGGTCGGCGTCCTGTCCTTCGTGGTGGACGGCTGGAACGGCTCGCACTTCGCCGCGGCACTGTCCGCGGAGTACGGCATCGGGGTGCGGGACGGGCTGTTCTGCGCCCATCCGCTGCTGCGCACGCTGCTGGACGGCGCGGCCGGGACGTCGGGGACGTCTCAGGAGTGCGGGACGCCCGGGACCGCCGGCGCCGTCCGGGTCAGCTTCGGCGCCGGGACTCCCGAGGAGCATGTGGACCGGTTCCTGCGGGCGACGCGGGAGCTGCTCGGGAACGGGTCGCGGTGGTCCTACCGGACGGAGGGCGGGCGGTGCGTGCCGGTGCCTGGGCCGGCGGCTTGAGGTCGTCGGGGGCGAGGGCGTGGTGTTCGGGTGAGGGTGTCGGGGGCCGGTCGCGCAGTTCCCCGCGCCCTTGGGGTGTTGCCCGGACGTCGGCTGTGAGGGGCCGTGTCCGAGGGGCGTGTGCTTCGGGTGCGGGTTGTGGAGGGCTGGTCGCGCAGTTCCCCGCGCCCCCCGGGGCGTCGCCTGGGCCGGGGGCGGTGGTGACCGTCCCCGGCGGCCGGCCGGTCAGCCCGGCCTCAATTGTCCAGGCCGATGGCGAAGGCCGCCTCCAGGTCGTGCTGGGAGTAGGTGCGGAACGCCACATGGGTGTCCGTCGCCTCCACGCCCGGGATCTTGCTGATGCGGCCGGGGATGACCTCCGCCAGGTCCTCGTGGTGGCGGACCCGGACCATCGCGATCAGGTCGTACGTGCCGGTGACCGAGAAGACCTCGCTGACGGAGTCCAGCGCCGCGATCCGCTCGGCGATCTCGGGGATCCGGTCCACGCTGGTCTTGATCAGGACGATCGCGGTGATCACGGCTGGTTCTCTCCCTCGGGGGCCGGAGCTGGGGCGGGTTTCACTCTAGTCCTCCGGCCGAACCGGGCCCACGCGTAGCCGAAGCCCAGGGCGAAGCCCACCAGGTGGGCCAGGTACGCCACCCCCGGCCCGCCGTCGGAGCGGCCCGCCGCCAGCCACTGCAGGGCCGCCCAGAAGGGCAGCACCACCCACGCCGGGAAGCGCAGCGGCAGGAAGAAGAGGAACGGCAGCAGACTGGTCACCCGCGCGGTCGGGAAGAGGAACAGGAACGCCCCGAGCACCGCCGAGATCGCCCCGGACGCGCCGACCAGCGACTGCTCGGAGCCCGCGTTGGCCGCCGCGTACGCCAGCAGCGCGAGGCAGCCGCAGCCGACGTAGAAGAGGGTGAACCCGGCCCGGCCCATGCGTTCCTCGGTCATCGCGCCGAAGACGTGCAGGAACAGCATGTTGCCGAGCAGATGCACCCAGCTGCCGTGCACGAACAGTGCCGTCGCCGGGGTGAGGAGGGCCCCGGGGGAGCCGCCGAACAGCTCTGCGGGGATCACGCCCCAGCGGCGGAAATAGGCCCGCTGCACCGCGAGCAGCTCCTCCCCCGTGCCGTAGGCGGGGCCGAGTCCCGACGCGGGCCCGATCAGGAAGATCACGCAGCACAGGCCGATCAGCCCGTACGTCACCGGCGCCGGCGGCCTCCGCCGGGCTCTCAGGGCCACCGCCCTCCAGTCGCTGACCATGAACACAGAGCATGACGCAACGGGACGTATCCGCACGGACCGCCTCGCCGCCGTGGACGGACGGGCGTCGGGCACCCGGCAGGCCGTAGGGTTACGAGCCACACGCTCCAGGCACGCTGGCGCGCCGGGAAACCAGAAGGGAAGGGACCAGGCACGATGACGGTTCCCCTGCCGACCGCCTCGACGCGGTGGCGCTGCAAGCTGTGCGGCAACCTCACCCGCTTCGACGTGACCCGTTCCTCCAAGGTGGTCGAGTACGTGCACCTCGACCTGGCCGGTGAGCCGAACGTGGAGGAGCGCGAGGTCGTCAGTGAGACCATCGAGTCGGTGCGGTGCCGCTGGTGCAACGCCGTGGATCAGGTGGAACTCGTGGAGAGGCCCGGCGTCGGCTCCTGACGGGAGCGGGCTCCTGGGCCGGTGATCCCGTGACCGGGGTCGCGTACAGGCATTGGGGTGAGGATGGTGGAGACCACAGGCGGGGAGCCGGACGACGGCGCCGCTGAGGTGCTCGACCGTCCGCTGCCCGAGGGTGTGCGCCGCCGCGTCGTGCAGATCGTCGCCGACGGCTTCGGCGGACTGACCATGGCCGAACTGCCCGCCCAGTTGCGGCAGTACGCCCGTTTCGCCCCCAACCGCCGTGCCAAGTTCGCCGGGAACGCCATGGCCGCGGCCCTGGAGACCGACCCGCTGTTCCGGCAGCGCATCGGCGAGAAGTTCCGGGAGGTCCAGCCCGAGCTGTGCGGCGCCCTCGACTCGGGCGCGCCCCCGCCCGCCGCCGACCCGCTGGACGTCGCCGCCGCGGCGTACGTGCTGCGTACGGCCGGCTGGGTGAAGCTGGTGACCGCCGCCGGCGAGGAGGCCCAGCGCGCGGACGCCGAGCGCGCCGACGAGGAGAACCGCGCCGAACTGGAGCGTCTGCGCGCCGAACTCGCCGCCGCGCGTGAGCACACCCGCGCCGAGACCGAGCGGCTGCGCACCGAACTGGACGCCGCCCGCAAGGAAGCCGAATCGCTTCACCGCAAGCTGCGCTCCGCCCTGAGCGACGTCAAGCGCGGCGAGGCGGCGCTGCGCAAGGCCCACGGAGAGATGGAGGCCGTGCGCGCCGAGAGCCACGCGCAGGTGTCCGCCGCGGAGAGCGAGACCCGGCGTCTCAAGGCCCGGCTGGGCGAGGCGGAGGCCGCCCTGGAGGCCACCCGCCGGGCGGCCCGCGAGGGCCGCAGCGTCGAGGACATGCGGGTGCGGCTGCTGCTCGACACCGTGCTGGACGCCGCCCAGGGCCTGCGCCGCGAACTGGCGCTGCCGCCCGTGTCGGTGCGGCCCGCCGACACCGTCGACGCGGTCGAGCCGGGGCGGATGACGCCGAAGGACATCGCCGCCCGCGCCCTGTCCGAGGACGACCCCGCGATCCTCGACCAGCTGCTGGCGCTGCCGCAGGCCCATCTCCTGGTCGACGGCTACAACGTCACCAAGACCGGCTATCCCCAGATGCCGCTGGAGAAGCAGCGGCTGCGGCTGCTCGGCCAGCTCTCCCAGCTCGCCGCGCAGACCGGAGCCGAGGTCACCTGCGTCTTCGACGGGGCCGAGCTGGCCGCGCCGGTGCTGCTGGCGCCGCCGCGCGGGGTGCGGGTGCTGTTCTCCAAGCCCGGTGTCACCGCCGACGAGCTGATCCGGCAGCTGGTGCGCGCCGAGCCGCCGGGCCGGCCGGTCATCGTCGCCTCCACCGACCGCGAGGTCGCCGACGGGGTGGCACGGGCCGGCGCCCGGCCCGTCGCCTCCGCCGTGCTCCTCAAACGCTTCTCGCGGGGCTGACCTCCGGTCGACCCGCAATGGGGCTCAATGGGAGCCGATGGCCGTCAATGGCGTCCAACGCACCAATGTCCGCCGCTCGGCTCCTATGGCCGCAATGGCAAAAACGAAGGCCAATGCCCGAATTGGTCAGAAGATCGCGCGACGTAGTGTCAGTCGCTCATCACCTCGGGTGAGTTGTGTGTAAAGAATGCTGGATGGGGCGAGATTTTTCAGCTGAGGATTTGAACTGATCACAGACAGGTCACTAGGGTCAGGCCTCGAACCCTCGCTCGGGTGATCACTCACAAGGGGTGAGTGACGGCGGGGGAACCGCCCGCCGGCGTGTCGGTAGGCGGCTGAAGGAAGAAGGAGATCGCCCCCGTGGCGTCCCACCGTCGACCCAAGCAGCCGAGCCGCGCACGTGTGACCGTGCTGACCACCGCGGCAGCCGCTGCCGTCGCCCTGAGCTCGCAGGCCGCCAACGCCGCGCCCAGCGAGAAGCCCACCAAGGACGAGGTCAAGGCCAAGGTCGACAAGCTCTACCAGGAGGCGGAGCAGGCCACCGAGAAGTACAACGGGGCCAAGGAGAAGCAGGAGAAGCTCCAGAAGGAGATCTCCACCATCCAGGACAACGTCGCCCGCGGCCAGGAAGAGGTCAACGAGCTGCGCGACGGCCTCGGCTCCATGGCCAGCGCCCAGTACCGCTCGGGCGGCATAGACCCCTCGGTCCAGCTCTTCCTCTCCGCGGACCCGGACGACTACCTCGACAAGGCCTCCACGCTCGACCAGTTGAGCAGCCAGCAGGTCGACGCGCTGAAGAAGATCCAGGAGAAGCAGCGCGAACTCGCCCAGGACCGCGCCGAGGCGTCCGACAAGCTCAAGGACCTCGCCTCCACCCGCACCGAGCTGGGCAAGAAGAAGCAGGAAGTCCAGGCGAAGCTCGCCGAGGCGCAGAAGCTGCTCAACACCCTGACCGCGGCCGAGAAGGCC
This sequence comes from Streptomyces sp. NPDC006610, assembly GCF_040611575.1. Taxonomy (NCBI): domain Bacteria; kingdom Bacillati; phylum Actinomycetota; class Actinomycetes; order Kitasatosporales; family Streptomycetaceae; genus Streptomyces; species Streptomyces sp. NPDC006610. Next base: position 22,983 of record NZ_JBEXOP010000020.1, on the reverse strand, counting down.
GCGCTCGCCGCCGAGGAGGAGCGCGCCAGCCGCGACAGCGGACGCAGCGCCCTCGCCGCCTCCGCGTCCGGCAGCGCCGCCCCGGCCACCGGCCGCGCCTCGTCCGCCTACGCCGCCGCCCAGAGCAAGATCGGCTCGCCGTACGTGTACGGCGCCTCCGGCCCGTCGTCCTTCGACTGCTCCGGCCTCACCTCCTGGGCCTTCGCCCAGGCCGGCGTCCAGATCCCGCGCACCTCGCAGGCGCAGGCGAGCTACGGCACCCGCATCTACTCGCAGAGCGACCTCCGGGTCGGCGACCTGGTGATCTTCTACAGCGACCTGCACCACGTCGGCTTCTACGCCGGCAACGGCCAGGTGCTGCACGCCCCGCGCAGCGGCACGGTCGTGCGCTACGAGTCGATCAACAACATGCCGTACCAGTTCGGCGTCCGCATCTGACCCGTTGGCATCGGACCCGGTTTCCGCGGGCCATGCCGCCCGAACGGGCGAATTACGACACCGGGCCGCGCCCCACGCCCCGCCGATGACCTGCGTCAGCGGCGGGGCGTCACGTTGCGTGGCCACCGGGGTCGTTGGTCGCCGCCCCGTCGCGGGGTTACTGTCTGCCGCGTTTCCAGTCCGCCAGTGGAAGGAGCGCGGCCACCCGTGGGGTCCCATCGCCGTCTCGCACCGTCCGGTCCCGTCCGGAGCGCCGGCGCCGCGCGCGTCGCCATGGGCGCGCTGTCGGCCGCCGCCGCGGCCCTCGCCGTCGTACCGGACACGCCGGCGCTCGCCGCGCCGCGCGACGACACCCGTGCCGAGGTGGACCGGCTCTACACGGAGGCCGAGAAGGCCACCGAGGCGTACAACGCGGCCGACGAGCGCGCCGACCGGCTGCGGGGGCAGGTGAACGACGCCCAGGACCGCGTCGCCCGCCAGCAGGAACGCGTCAACTCCCTGCGGGACGCCCTGGGTTCGCTGGCCGGCGCGCAGTACCGCACCGGCGGCCTCGACCCCTCCCTCGCCCTGCTGTTCTCCGCCGACCCCGACGACTACCTCGACCGGGCCGCCGTCCTGCACCGCATCGGCGTCCAGCAGGCCGGCCGGCTCGGGCAGCTCCAGGACGCCCTGCGCGATCTGGGCCGGGAACGCGCCGAGGCGGCCGGCCGCCTCACCGAACTGGAGAAGAACCGCCGGGCCGCCGCCGCCCACAAACGCGCCGTCGAGGACAAGCTCGCCCGCGCCCGCCGACTGCTCGCCGCCCTCCCCGACGCCGAGCGCGCCGCCTTCGAGCGGGCCTCCCGCTTCGCCCGCCAGGACCTGCCCGACCTCGCCGACCTGCCGCCCGCCTCGCCCCGCGCCGCCGTCGCGGTGGCCGCCGCCCGCTCCGCGCTCGGCAAGCCCTACGCCTGGGGCGCCACCGGCCCCGGCGCCTTTGACTGCTCCGGCCTGATGCAGTGGTCGTACGCCCACGCCGGCGTCGCCCTCCCGCGCACCTCGCAGGCCCAGCGGGAGGCCGGCCGGCGGATCCCGCTGTCCGAGGCCCGGCCCGGCGACCTCGTCACCTACCGGTCCGACGCCAGCCACATCGGGATGTACGTGGGCGGCGGCCAGGTGATCCACGCCCCCTACCCGGGCGCGCCCGTGCGCCACGACCCGGTCGGGATGATGCCGATCTCCGGGGTCACCAGGGTCTGACCGGCCGCCCGCACTGCCCGTACGATCGGGAGGGTGGCCGGTCGAGGGCGGGCGTCGGGACGCGGAGCCGCAGCAGTGCGTCTGCTGCTGCTCGGCGCGCTGCTCGCGCCCCTGACCGGCTGCGGCCCGGGACCGGCTCCCGCCCCCTCCCACGCCCTGCGCGGCGAGGTGCAGCGCCTGCTCGACCGGCGCGCGGACGCCGTCCTGGACCGCGACGCCGAGCGCTACCGGCGCACCGGACCGGCCCCCGACTACGCCGACCTGCGGGCGCTGCCCTTCGCGGAGTGGTCGTACGAGGTCACCGCCGTGCGGCGGACCGGCGCCACCGCCACCGCCGAGGCCGACCTGCGCTACCGCCTCGACGGCTACGACCCGGCGCCCGTGACGGCGGGCCGCACCCTGCGGCTGGCCCGCGACGCCGGGGGCCGCTGGACCGTCGTCTCCGACCGGCCGCGGGGAGGGTCCGCCGAGCAGCTGTGGGACCAGGGCACGGTGAGCGTGGTCCGGGGCGCGCACGGCATCGTGCTCGGCGTCGGGCAGTCCCGCGCCGAGCTGCGCGCCTACGCCGGGCTCGGGGACCGCGCGGTGCCCGCCGTGTCCGAGGCGTGGGGCACGCGCTGGAGCGGGCTGGTCGTGGTGCTCGTGCCCGGCTCGCTGGACGACATGGCCGCCCTGCTCGGCTCGCCCGCCGCCCACTACCGGGGCATCGCCGCCGTCACCACCGGCGAGACGGGCGGGTCCGGCCGGTCGCCCGCCGACCGGATCATCGTCAACCCCGACGCGTACGGCGTCCTCGGCCCCGTCGGCAGACAGGTCGTCCTCACCCACGAGACCGTCCACGTCGCCACCCGCGCCCACACCAACGCCGCCACGCCGCTGTGGCTGTCCGAGGGATACGCCGACTGGATCGGCTACCGCGACAGCGGGCGCGCCCCGGCCGAGGCCGCGCCCGAACTGGCCCGCGCGGTGGCCGAGGGGGACCTTCCGGACGCCCTGCCCGCCGACGCCGACTTCCGCTTCACCGGTCACTCCACGGCGCTCGCGCGCGCCTACGAGGGCGGGTTCACGGCCTGCGGGCTGATCGCGCGACGCTGGGGCGAGGAGCGGCTCGGCGCGTTCTACCGGGCGGTGGGCGCGCACGGGGAGCGGCGGGGTGCGGTCGAGGGGGCGATGGCGCAGGTGCTGGGGACGACGCCGGAGCGGTTCACGGCGCTGTGGCGGGAGCATCTGCGGACGGAATTCGGCTGACGGGGCCGCGGGCCGGGGACACGGGGACGACGCCGGAGCGGTGGACCGCGCTGTGGCGGGCTCACCCGAGAAACCCGAGAAACGGGCGTGCGGGGCCGGTCGGGGGCACGGGGCTCAGGACGAGACCGGGGTCTCCTCGCCGCGGGGCGCCCGGCCGGGGGCGGGCGCGGCGGCCGGGGCGGGGGCCGTCGCGCGCCACAGGGCGCGGGCCGCGACCACGGTGGCCAGGACCAGCAGGCCGTTGCGGACGACCAGGAGGGTGACGCCGAGGGTGTCGCTCGCCACGACGTGGGCGAACCAGATCGGGAACTCCAGCACCGTCACCGCCGACGCCGCCAGGACCAGCAACGCCGGCAGGCGCATCGCGCTGCGCCGGAAGGACAGGCACACCGCCGCCACCCCGACGAGCCACACCATGTACTGCGGGCTGATCACCCGGCTCGTCGTCGTGAACAGCAGCACCGCCACGAACGCCGCGTCCGCCGCCGTGTGCGGCGCGAACCGCCTCGCCGCCAGCCGCCACGCCAGCAGCCAGCCGAAGGCGACCCCGGTCAGCGCCAGGGCCGCCGTGCTGACCAGGCCGACGTACGGGCCGAGGAACTCCACCGAGCCGTAGTTCAGCAGCACCTGGCCGTCCCAGCCGTACTGCCGCGCCACATGGAAGACCAGCGCGCCCAGCGACTCCACCTCCGTGCCCCGGTCCCGCTGGAAGGTGAGGAAGGCGAACGCGCCCGGCATCGCCAGCGCGAACCCCGCCGCCAGCGCCGCCGCCGACACCGCCGCCGCCCCCCACACCCGCCGCCGCACCACGCCGGCCAGCAGCAGCGCGGGCCACACCTTCAGCATCGCCCCGAACCCGATCAGCGCCCCCATCAGTTGGGGCCGCCGGCTGCCCGCCAGGAGCGCCGCCACCGCGACGGCCGTGACCATCACGTCGTAGCGCGCGTACACCGTCGGCCCCAGCAGCGGCGCCCCCACGACCCACAGCCACGCGCCGCGCATCGTCCGGCCCGGCCGCGGACCGGCGTACAGCAGCAGGGCGAGGACGGCGAAGTCGGCCAGGAACGCCAGCACGAAGAACGCCTGCGCGTAGTCGAGGAACGACAGCAGCGCGGGGGAGAGGATCGCGAGGGCGGCGGCGGGCGGGTACTGCCAGGTGACGTCCTCGCGGGGGAACACACCGCCGCTGAGCACCTCGTACCAGCCGTGGTAGATCACCGAGACGTCCGTGGTGACGTCCGGTCCGGGGAAGACGACGACCTTCAGGACGAAGAACAGCAGGAACAGCCGGGTCGCCGACCAGAGGGCGACCAGCCCGATCAGCGACGGTGTCCCGTTGGTCCTGTCCACGCGCGCCCCTGTCCGGTCGTCGGTCCGTCGCCCGCGCCGCCGGGGCGGACGCCAGCGTGAGTTTACGTTGGGTAGGGTCGACGTCGATGCGCAAGACCCTCATCGTGACCAACGACTTTCCGCCCCGGCCGGGCGGCATCCAGGCGTTCCTGCACAACATGGCGCTCCGCCTGGACCCCGAGCGGCTGGTCGTCTACGCCTCCACCTGGAAGCGGGGGCGCGAGGGCGCCGGAGCCACGGCCGCGTTCGACGCCGAGCAGCCCTTCACCGTCGTACGCGACACCACGACGATGCTGCTGCCGACGCCCGCGGTCACCCGGCGGGCCGTCGGGCTGCTGCGCGAGCACGGGTGCGCGGCGGTGTGGTTCGGGGCTGCGGCGCCGCTCGGGCTGATGGCGCCGGCGCTGCGCAGGGCGGGCGCCGAGCGGCTGGTGGCCACCACCCACGGGCACGAGGCCGGCTGGGCCCAGCTGCCCGCCGCGCGGCAACTGCTGCGCCGCATCGGGGAGTCCACCGACGCCCTCACCTACCTCGGCGAGTACACGCGCTCCCGGATCGCCGCCGCGCTCACCCCGGACGCCGCCGCCAGGATGGCCCAACTGCCGCCGGGCGTCGACGAGAAGACGTTCCATCCGGACTCCGGAGGCGCCGAGGTGCGCGCCCGGCTCGGCCTCGTCGACCGGCCGGTCGTCGTGTGCGTCTCCCGGCTCGTGCCGCGCAAGGGGCAGGACACCCTCATCCTCGCCCTGCCGCGGATTCTCGCCGCACAGCCCGATGCCGTGCTGTTGATCGTCGGCGGGGGGCCGTACGAGAAGGAGCTGCGCAAGCTGGCCCGCGAGACGCGGGTGGAGAAGTCGGTGGTGTTCACCGGGGCGGTGCCCTGGTCGCAGCTGCCCGCCCACTACGGCGCCGGCGACGTCTTCGCGATGCCCTGCCGCACCCGGCGCGGCGGCCTCGACGTCGAAGGGCTCGGCATCGTCTACCTGGAGGCCTCCGCGACCGGACTGCCCGTCGTCGCCGGGGACTCCGGCGGGGCGCCCGACGCCGTGCTCGACGGCGAGACCGGCTGGGTCGTGCGCGGCGGCTCCGCCGAGGAGGCCGCCGACCGGATCACCGCCCTGCTCGGCGACGACGAACTGCGCCGCCGGATGGGGGAGCGGGGGCGGCGCTGGGTCGAGGAGAAGTGGCGCTGGGACCTGCTCGCCGAGCGGCTGAAGGAACTGCTGTAGCCGGCCGGACGAGAGATCTCGCGGTGGCCGGGGGCGCGGCCCCTCGCCGTGACCGGGCGTGCGCCTCGACGCTGCAGGGCGTACGACCTTGCCGCGGCCGGACATGGGACGGCGCGGGTCCCCTCGTCGGGGCCCGCGCCTTTGCGCTCCTCGCGCCCGCTACTTCGCGTACAGCGCCTCGATCTCGGCCGCGTAGTCCTTCGCGACCACGTTCCGCTTCAGCTTCAGCGACGGCGTCAGATGGCCCGACTCCTCGGTGAACTGCGAGTCCAGGATGCGGAACTTGCGCACCGACTCCGCCTTCGACACCGCCGCGTTGCCGTCGTCGATCGCGCCCTGCACCGCGGCGAGCAGGTCCGGGTCGTCGCGCAGCGAGGCCGCCGTGGAACCGGCCGGCTTGCCGTGCTCGGCGGCCCAGCGGCCGAGGAACTCCTCGTCCAGGGTGATCAGCGCGGCCACGAACGGACGGGCGTCGCCCACCACCATGCACTCGGCGACCAGCGCGTGCGCGCGGATGCGGTCCTCGATCACGGCCGGGGCGACGTTCTTGCCGCCCGCGGTGACCAGGATCTCCTTCTTGCGGCCGGTGATCCGCAGATAGCCGTCCTCGTCCAGGGTGCCGATGTCGCCCGTGTGGAACCAGCCGTCCGCCAGCGCCTCCGCCGTCGCCGCCGGGTTGTTCCAGTACCCCTGGAAGATGTGCTCGCCGTGCAGCAGCACCTCGCCGTCGTCGGCGATGCGCACCACCGAGCCGGGCAGCGGCTGGCCGACCGTGCCGATCTTCTGCCGGTCCCACGGGTTGAAGGCGGTGGCCGCACAGGACTCGGTCAGGCCGTAGCCCTCCAGCACGGTGAAGCCGATGCCGCGGAAGAAGTGGCCCAGGCGCTCGCCGAGCGGCGCGCCGCCGGAGATGGCGGCCTCGCCCCGGCCGCCGAGGACCGCGCGGAGCTTGCCGTAGACCAGCTTGTCGAAGACCTTGTGCTTGATCCGCAGACCGAGGGACGGGCCCGACGGGGCGTCCAGCGCCCGGCTGTAGGCGATCGCGGTGTCGGCTGCCTTGTCGAAGATCCTGCCCTTGCCGTCCGCCTGCGCCTTCGCCCGCGCCGAGTTGTACACCTTCTCGAAGACGCGCGGCACGCCCAGGATCAGCGTCGGCCGGAACGAGGCCAGCTCGTCGGTGAGGTTCTTGACGTCCGGGACGCAGCCCAGCTTGATCGGCGCCATCATCGGCGCCACCTGCACCAGCCGCCCGAAGACATGGGCGAGCGGCAGGAACAGCAGCACACTGCACTCGCCGGTGCGGAACAGCGGGCGCAGCCGCTCCACGACGTTGCCGCACTCGGCGAAGAAGTTGCGGTGGGTGAGCACACAGCCCTTGGGGCGGCCGGTCGTGCCGGAGGTGTAGACGATGGTCGCCGGGTCGTCGGCCTTCGCCAGGGAGCTGCGCTCCTCGACCGTCTCGTCGCTGACGTCCCGCCCGGCGCGGCCCAGTTCCTCGACGCCCCCGCCGTCGATCTGCCAGACGTGCTTCAGCGCCGGCAGCCCTTCGCGCACCGACTCCACCGCGGCGGCGTGGACGCCGGTCTCCACGATGCACGCGGTCGCGCCGGAGTCGCCGAGGATCCACTGCACCTGCTCCGGCGAGCTGGTCTCGTACACCGGCACGGTCACCGCGCCCGCGCACCAGATCGCGAAGTCCAGCAGCGTCCACTCGTAGCGCGTGCGCGACATCAGGCCCACCCGGTCGCCCGGCTGCACCCCGGAGGCGATGAGCCCCTTGGCGGCGGCGTGCACCTCGGCGAGGAACTCGGTGGCCGTCACGTCCTGCCAGGAGCTGCCGGCCTTGCGGGCGATGACGGCGACGTCGGGGTGCTGCGCGGCGTTCCTGCGGACGATGTCCGTCAGGTTGCCGTCCGAGGGGACCTCGTACAAAGCCGGAAGGCTGAACTCGCGCAAGACTGCTGCTCCTCTGGGGCGCCGGCGCCACGACGTTGTGTGATGCGACGGTCCGGTCCAAGGCTCGGGCAGGTGCTCGCGGATTCATCTGTTGAAACCTGAGCACAACTGGACTGCCCGGACGTTACCCGCCGGTATGGCGTCTACGACAGGGGGGTCCGGCGAGATGTTCGCTGCGTCACACGGGTAGGTGTTCCTTCGCGCACAGTAGTCCACCGATGAATCGGCCAGCCAGTAATCGCAGGTCCGGCCGCCACTGTTCACGCATGCCGCACACGCCTACGCTTGATCGTCATGGCATCCACACCGGCCCCCGGCCGCACGACACGCGTGCACGTGGTGAGCGACGTGCACGGCAACGCCCGCGACCTCGCCCGGGCCGGCGACGGCGCGGACGCCCTCATCTGCCTGGGCGACCTGGTCCTCTTCCTCGACTACGCGGACCACTCGCGCGGCATCTTCCCCGACCTCTTCGGCGTGGAGAACGCCGACCGCCTGGTCGAGCTGCGCACCGCCCGCCGCTTCGACGAGGCCCGCGAGCTGGGCCGCCGGCTGTGGGCCGGGATCGGCGAGGACCGGGCGACGGTGATCGAGCGGGCGGTGCGCAGGCAGTACGCCGAGCTGTTCGCCGCGTTCCCCACCCCGACGTACGCCACCTACGGCAACGTCGACATGCCGCCCCTGTGGTCCGAGTACGCCCGCCCCGGCACGACCGTGCTGGACGGGGAGCGGGTGGAGATCGCCGGCCGGGTCTTCGGCTTCGTCGGCGGCGGTCTGCGCACCCCCATGCGGACCCCGTACGAGATCAGCGACGAGGAGTACGCCGCCAAGGTCGAGGCCGTCGGCGAGGTGGACGTGCTCTGCTCGCACATCCCGCCGGAGGTGCCCGAACTCGTGTACGACACCGTGGCCCGGCGCTTCGAGCGCGGCAGCCGCGCCCTGCTGGACGCCATCCGCCGCACCCGGCCCCGCTACGCCCTCTTCGGCCACGTCCACCAGCCCCTCGCGCGGCGCATGCGGATCGGCGCCACCGAGTGCGTGAACGTCGGGCACTTCGCCGGCACCGGACGGCCCTGGGCGCTGGAGTGGTGAGGCCCGCAGTCGGCGCAGGTGGGGGTGGCAGCGGGCCGGTCGCCGCGCGGTAGCCTTCACACCGCACCCACGCGCGCTGCACGACGCGTACCGGCACGATCCGGAGGAGCCACGGCGATGGCGGAACACACCAGCTCGAGCATCGAGATCCAGGCGGCCCCGGCCGAGGTCATGGCGGTGATCGCCGACTTCGAGCGGTACCCCGACTGGACCGGTGAGGTCAAGGAGGCCGAGATCCTCGAGACCGACGGGCAGGGCCGCGCCGAGCAGGTCCGGCTGGTCATGGACGCCGGCGCGATCAAGGACGACCAGACCCTCGCCTACACCTGGACCGGCGACCACGAGGTCTCCTGGACGCTGGTGAAGTCCCAGATGCTGCGCTCCCTCGACGGCTCCTACGTGCTCAGGCCGGCCGGCCCCGGCGCCACCGAGGTGACCTACCGGCTGACCGTCGACGTCAAGATCCCCATGCTCGGCATGATCAAGCGCAAGGCCGAGAAGGTCATCACCGACCGGGCGCTCGCCGGACTGAAGAAGCGCGTGGAAGCCGGCCGCTAGCCTCCCGGAGCCGGAGCCGGAGCCGGAGCCGGAGCCCCGTCCGAACCGGAGCCGAGGTGGAGCCGGCCTCCCGGAGGCTCCCGGGACCGGAGGCTCCCGGGATCCACGGAACCGGGGTGATCCGGACCTCCCGGTACCGTTCCCCCTCATGCGCACCCTCCTGATCACCGGCCCCGGCGGCAGTGGCCGTACGACCGTCGCCGCCGCCACCGCGCTCGCCGCCGCCCGCGAGGGCGCCCGGACCCTGCTGCTCGGCACCGACCCCGCCGACACCCTCGGCGCGGTCCTCGGCACCGCGACCGGCCCGGCCCCGGTGACCGTCGCCCCTCGCCTCACCGTCCTGCGCCCCGACGCCGCCGCCGGCTTCCGCGACGGCCTCACCGCCCTCCAGGACCGGGCCACCGCCGCCCTCGACCTGCTCGGCGCGGTCCGGCTGGACGCCGAGGAACTCACCCCGCTGCCCGGCGCCGGCGAACTCGCCGCCCTGCGCGCCCTGCGCGACGCCGCCCTCTCCGGCGACCACGACCTCGTCGTGGCCGACCTCCCGCCCACCCCGGCCGCCCTCGCCCTGCTCGCCCTGCCCGAGCAACTGCGCCGCTATCTGCGCCGGCTGCTGCCGCCCGAACGACAGGCCGCCCGCGCCCTGCGCCCCGTCCTCGGCCGCCTCGCCGGCGTCCCCCTGCCCGCCGAGGCGCTCTACGAGGCCGCCGCCCGCTGGGACGTCGAACTCGCCGCGACCGAGGCCGTCCTCGCCGACCCGGACACCTCCGTGCGGCTGGTCGCCGAGCCCACCTGGGCCGGTGCCGACGCCGTGCACACCGCCCGCCTCGGCCTCGCCCTGCGCGGCCTGCGCGCCGACGCCCTGGTCGCCGGCCGCGTCCTGCCCGAGGACACCGCCGACCCCTGGCTCGCCGGCCCCGTCGCCCAGCAGCGCAAGATCCTCGACGAGTGGCGCGCCTGCCACGACGTGCACACCGTCCCCCACCTCGGCCGCGACCCGCGCGGCGTCGACGATCTCGCCGCCCTGCCCGTGCCGCCGCCCGGCGCGGCGTCCTCCGCGGTCGCCTGGCCCGTCACGGACCGCCTCGCCGAGGACGGCGTGCTGGTCTGGAGCATCCCCCTGCCCGGCGCCGTCCGCGACGACCTCGACCTCGTCCGGCGCGGCGACGAACTCGTCGTCACCGCGGGCCCGTTCCGCCGGATCGTCCCCCTTCCCTCCGCCCTGCGCCGCTGCACCGTCCAGGGCGCGGGACTGCACGAGGGCGAGCTGCGGGTGCGCTGCGCGCCGGACCTGCGACTGTGGCCCACGAGCCGGTGAAAGCGCCGCGCCCGTTCGGGTACCGTCGTAGGAACGGCCGCCCGCCGCGCGAGAACGCAGTCAGGAGCCCGCCATGAGCGAAGAGCGTCCCCCGTCCGACCCCGCCGAGGAGCGCACGGACCACGCCCCGCGCCCCACGGCGGACGCCGACGCCTGGGCGACCGCCTGCGCCGAGGACCTGGAGGCCGAGAAGGCCCGTCGCCGCGCCGAGCAGGGCCGCGCGCCCGGCTCCGCCGCCGAGGAACTGCGCCGGCTCGTCGACACCGTCGCGGACCGGCTGACCGCACTGCAGAACCCGTTGCTCGGCGCCGTCGCCGGACCCGCCGCCCAGCAGGTGGTGCAGCAGGTCGTCCAGCAGGCCAGGGCCGCCGTCGAACCGGTCATCGAACGCAACCCGCGCGTCTTCGACCACCTCGCCGCCGCCGGCCAGGAACTGCTCGCCGCCTACCGCTCCGCCGTCGAGACCCAGGAGCAGCGCTGGACCGCCCGCGACGCCGGCCCGGGCCCCGACCTCGACGTCCCCGGCGACGAGGACGGCCCGGCCCCCGGTCACCGCATCGACCTGGACTGACCGTGTGTGATCGACCCTGCCCGGGGAGTGGACGACGGCAGCCCCGACGGCAGGGCCTCGGGTACGGTTGGCCGTAGCGGGGCTCGACCGAAACTGAGGGATTCATGGGACTCACCATCGGCGTCGACATCGGCGGCACGAAGATCGCGGCCGGCGTGGTCGACGAGGAAGGCAACATCCTCTCGACCCACAAGGTGCCGACCCCGGGCACGCCCGAGGCGATCGTGGACGCCATCGCCTCGGCGGTGGAGGGCGCGCGTGCCGGGCACGAGATCGTCGGCGTGGGCATCGGCGCCGCCGGGTACGTCAACCGCCAGCGTTCCGAGGTCTACTTCGCGCCGAACATCGACTGGCGCAACGAACCGCTCAAGGACAAGGTCGAGGCCCGCGTGGGCCTGCCGGTCGTCGTCGAGAACGACGCCAACGCGGCCGCCTGGGGCGAGTACAAGTTCGGCGCGGGCAAGGGCCACCGCAACGTCATCTGCATCACGCTCGGCACCGGCCTCGGCGGCGGCATCATCATCGGCAACAAGCTGCGCCGCGGGCACTTCGGCGTTGCCGCGGAGTTCGGCCACATCCGCATGGTGCCGGACGGACTGCTGTGCGGCTGCGGTTCGCAGGGCTGCTGGGAGCAGTACGCCTCCGGCCGCGCCCTCGTCCGGTACGCCAAGCAGCGCGCCAACGCCACCCCCGAGCGCGCCGAGGTGCTGCTCGCGCTCGGCGACGGCACCCCGGACGGCATCGAGGGCAAGCACATCTCCATGGCCGCCCGCCAGGGCTGCCCGGTCGCCGTCGACTCCTACCGCGAGCTGGCCCGCTGGGCCGGCGCCGGCCTGGCCGACCTGGCCTCCCTGTTCGACCCGTCGGCGTTCATCGTCGGCGGCGGCCTCTCCGACGAGGGCGACCTGGTGCTCGACCCGATCCGCAAGTCGTACAAGCGCTGGCTGGTCGGCGGCAACTGGCGTCCCGTCGCCGACGTGATCGCCGCCCAGCTCGGCAACAAGGCCGGCCTCGTCGGCGCGGCGGACCTGGCCCGGGAGCCCGACCCGATCATGTGACGGCCGCTTCGGTCCGTGCCGCGACCCTGCCCGCCGAGCCCTGTCCGGGCGCGGCGGGCAACGTCGTATCTTGATCCGCATGGCGACGAGTCCCCTGCCCGACTCCCGTACCGAGGACGACGGCTCCGCCGTCGTGCGGGTCCTCGGCTACAACGTCCGCTCCCTGCGCGACGACACCGACGCGCTCGCCCGGGTGATCCGCGCGTGCGCCCCCGACCTGGTCCTCGTCCAGGAGGCGCCCCGGTTCTTCCGGTGGCGCAAGAAACTCGCCCGGCTCGCCGCCGCCACCGGCCTGGTCACCCTCTCCGGCGGCGGCACTGCCGCGGGACCCGCGCTGCTGTGCTCCCTGCGCACGACCGTCGAGCGCACCGAGGACGTCCTGCTGCCCCTCACCCCCGGACAGCACCGGCGCGGCCTGGCCACCGCCGTGGTCCGCTTCGGCGCCGTCCGGCTCGGGGTCGTCAGCTGCCATCTGTCGCTGGAGCGGCAGGAGCGGCACGAGCAGGGCGGGATGCTGCTGGACCGGCTCGCCGCGCTCGGCGTCCCGCACGCGATCGCCGGTGGCGACCTCAACGAGCGGCCGGACGGGCCCACGTTCCGGCGGCTGGCCGACGAACTGCAGGACTGCTGGGCCACCGCGCCCTGGGGCGGCGAGCACACCTTCCCCGCGACCGCGCCCGACCGCCGCATCGACGCCGTCTTCGCCACCAAGGGCGTCGAGGTGCTGGGCTGCGGCGTGCCCACCGGCCTGCCCGGCGTCGGCCCGCACGAGCTGAGGGCGGCCACGGACCACCTGCCCGTCCTGGCCGCCCTCCGCGTGCCCGCCGCCTGACGCGGCGCACGCCCGCTCACACCACGGCGCCGCGCCCCGGGTCGTCCTCGTCCTCGTCGTCCGTGCGCATCCGCATCACCAGCGTGGCGAAGCCGCCGAGGAAGCCGCCGATGGCCAGCGTGCTCAGCCACCACGTCATGTGCCAGCCGAGCAGCACCGCCAGCAGAAGCAGCAGCGGCCCGCCCAGCACGCCGAGCCAGGCGAACTTGGCGGTGGCGTCGGCGGCGGGCAGCGTCGGCGGCTCCGGCGGCACGAAGTGGCCCTCGTCGTCCGGGCCGAGGTCCTCCTCCGTGGGCTCGGCCACGGAGTAGTCCCGCGGGCCCGCGCCGCCGACGCCGGGGGCGAAGGTGACGGAGCTGCCGAGCGGCTGCGGGGCGTCCTTCTTCGGCTCGGGACGGGTGGCCGTGTCGCCGTCGCCGTCGTTGGTCTCCGCCTCCAGCAGCGCCAGGTCCTCTATGGACTTGAACGGCTTGGCGCCCGGCGGGTCCGCCGGCTCGTCGCCGTACCCCGCGACGATCGCGGCCCAGGCGGCGTCCTCGTCGAAGGGCACCTTCTGCTCCGCGCCCTCCCCGCCCGCCGGTGACATGCCGCCCTCCCGCCTCTCCCGCTCTTCCCGCTCCTCACGGTCCTCGCGCTCCGAGTCGAACTCAGCCACCTGCGGCCGTCCCTTCCTTGCCGACGCTGGGTGCGAGCCGGCCGATGAACGCGAGGCTCTCCTCGAAAATCCGGTCCGCGTCATGGTCCAACGTCGCCACGTGGTAGCTCTGTTCCAGCAGCAGCTCGGTCACGTCGGAGGACGAGACACGGCTGAGGATGCGGGCCGAGTCGGCCGGCGGCACCACGTGGTCCTGCGGGCTGCGCAGGAGCAGCAGCGGCTGGGTCACCCGCGGCAGCTCGGCGTCGACCACCCGGAAGAAGTTCCGCAGCGAGTGGGCCGCGTGCAGCGGGACCCGGTCGTATCCCACCTCGACGACGCCGGGCCTGGCGATGTCCCCGGCGACGCCGGGCGTGGTGCGGACCAGGTGCCGGGCGACGGGAAGGGCGTACGCCGACAGGCCGTGAACCTTGTTGGCCGGGTTGACCACCACCACGCCGCCGACCGCGTCCCCGTGCCGGGCCGCGAGCCGCAGGGCGAGGGCGCCGCCCATGGACAGACCGCACACGAACACCCGCGCGCAGCGCTCGCGCAGGGCGCGCAGCTCCCGGTCCACCTCCGCGTACCAGTCCTGCCAGCCGGTGAGCTGCATGTCCTCCCAGCGCGTGCCGTGCCCGGGCAGCAGCGGCACGGAGACGGTCAGGTCGTGCGCGGCGAGGTACTCCGCCCAGGGGCGCATCGACTGGGGGGAACCGGTGAAGCCGTGGCACAGCAGGACGCCGACCTCTCCGCCGTCGTGGCGGTAGGGCTCGGCTCCGGGGAGGACCGGCACCTTCGGTCTCCTGTTCATGAGAGGGCGGGCGGGAACGAGTCCGGGTGTGCATCACCGTACGCGACCGCACTGACACCGACCAGGGCCGTCGGGTCCGCCGGCCGGCGGCCGGGTTAAGGTCTGATCCACAGACACAGGAGGCACTCGGTTGTTGTACGGCGCGATGAAGGTTTCCATCGGGGGACCGCTGAAGCTCGTCTTCCGGCCCTGGGTGGAGGGCCTGGAGAACGTGCCCGCCGAGGGACCCGCGATCCTCGCGAGCAACCACCTGTCCTTCTCCGACTCGTTCTTCCTGCCCGCGGTCCTCGACCGCAAGGTCACCTTCATCGCGAAGGCCGAGTACTTCACCACCCCCGGCGTCAAGGGCAAGCTCACCGCCGCCTTCTTCAAGGGCGTCGGCCAGCTCCCGGTGGACCGCTCCGGGGCCCGCGGCGCCGGCGAGGCCGCCGTCAGGAGCGGCATCGAGGTCGTCGAGCGCGGTGAGCTGTTCGGCATCTACCCCGAGGGCACCCGCTCGCCCGACGGCCGCCTCTACCGCGGCAAGCCCGGCGGCCTCGCGCGCGTCGCCCTCGCCACCGGCGCCCCCGTCATCCCGGTCGCGATGATCGACACCGAGAAGATCCAGCCGCCCGGCAAGGTACTCCCGAAGGTCATGCGCCCCGGCATCCGCATCGGCCGGCCCCTGGACTTCAGCCGCTACCACGGCATGGAGCACGACCGCTTCGTGCTGCGCGCGGTGACCGACGAGGTCATGTACGAGATCATGAAGCTCTCCGGCCAGGAGTACGTCGACATGTACGCGACCGCCGCCAAGCGGGAGATCGCGGAGGCGGCCAAGGCCGAGAAGGAAGCGGCGAAGGCGGCCCGGGCGGCCCTCGCGCAGGCGGAGAAGGAACAGGCCGACAAGGAACAGCAGGCACGGCGGGACCACGCCGAATAGGCGGTCCGGCACGGGGCGGGGGGACATGGCCAGGCGCGAGCGTGTGATGAGGATGTCGGTCGAACTGCCGCTGTGGCGCGCCCTGACCGCGTACCGGGTGCTGACCCTCGCCTACGCGATCGGCCTGTTCTGCACCGCCTACGACGAGTTCGCCCGCCCCTGGGTCGCCGTCGCCTTCTACGCCGTCCTCGCCGCGTGGACCCTGGCCACCCTGCCCAAGGTCGCCAGTGCGGCGAGCTGCACCAGGCGCTTCCTCGCCGTCGACCTCGCCCTCGCCCTCACCGGCATCCTGCTCACCCTGGCCGCCGACTCCCCGGAGCGGATCGAGGCCGGCGGGCCCACCCTGCCGTCGATCTGGACCGCCGGCTCCGTGCTGGCGTTCGCGCTCAAGGGCGGCTGGCGCTGGGCGGCCGTCGCCTCCACCCTGGTCGCCGTCGCCAACCTGATCGAGCGCGGCAATCCGGCCCGCGACACCGTGCACAACGTCATCCTCGTCTGGGTCGCCGCCATCGCCATCGGCTACGTCGTCGAGGTCGCCCGCGCCTCCGAGCGCACCCTCGCCCGCGCCCTGGAGATCGAGGCCGCGACCAGGGAGCGCGAGCGGCTGGCCCGGGACATCCACGACAGCGTGCTCCAGGTGCTGGCCATGGTGCAGCGGCGCGGCGCGGTCATCGGCGGCGAGGCCGCGGAGCTGGGCCGCATGGCGGGCGAGCAGGAGGTCGCCCTGCGCACCCTGGTCTCCGGCGGCCTCTCCCCGGTCTCCCGGGTGTCGGAGGACAGCGCCGAGGGGGCGGTCGTCCGGGCCGTGGAGGAGCCGGAGGACGCAGGCGCCCCCGTCGACCTGCGCGGGCTGCTCGCCCCGTACGCCGGCGCCCGGGTGAGCCTGGCCGAGCCCGGCGCCCCGGTGCCGCTGCCGCCGCCCGCCGCCCGTGAACTGGCCGCGGCCGTCGGGGCGGCCCTGGACAACGTCCGCCGGCACGCCGGGGAGGGCGCCCGGGCCTGGATCCTGGTCGAGGACGAGCCCGGCGAGGTGATCGTGACGGTACGGGACGACGGGCCAGGCATCCCCGAGGGCCGGCTCGCGCAGGCCGAGGGCGAGGGACGGATGGGCGTGGCCCTGTCCATCCGCGGCCGGCTGCGCGACCTCGGCGGCACGGCGGAGGTGATCTCGGTGCCGGGGCAGGGCACGGAGGTCGAACTGAGGGTCCCGAAGGAACGGCAGGACAAGCGGACGGCACGGGGGAAGGCGGAACGGCGATGAGTGAGCAGGGCCCGATCAAGGTGATGGTCGTGGACGACCACCCGATGTGGCGCGACGCCGTCGCCCGCGACCTGGGCGAGTCCGGCTTCGACGTGGTCGCCACAGCGGGCGACGGCGAGCAGGCCGTCCGCCGCGCCAAGGCCGCCGCCCCCGACGTCCTCGTCCTCGACCTGAACCTGCCGGTCAAGCCCGGCGTCCAGGTCTGCAAGGAACTGGTCGCCCACAACCCGGCGCTGCGGGTGCTGGTGCTCTCCGCGAGCGGCGAGCACGCCGACGTGCTGGAGGCCGTCAAGTCGGGCGCCACCGGCTACCTGCTGAAGTCGGCGTCCACCGAGGAACTGCTGGACGCGGTGCGCCGCACGGCCGCGGGCGACCCGGTGTTCACCCCGGGCCTGGCCGGACTGGTCCTCGGCGAGTACCGCAGGCTGGCCTCCGACCCCGCCCCCGGCGGCGCGGGCCCGGACGCCGACGACCCGAACACGCCCCGGCTGACCGACCGGGAGACCGAGGTGCTGCGCCTGGTCGCCAAGGGCCTGAGCTACAAGCAGATCGCCGAACGGCTGGTCATCTCCCACCGCACCGTCCAGAACCACGTCCAGAACACGCTCGGCAAGCTCCAGCTGCACAACCGGGTGGAGCTGGTGCGGTACGCGATAGAGCGCGGTCTCGACGACGAGTGAGGCATTCGCCGCTAGCGTGAAGGACACCCGACGAAGGGATCTGTCATGCGAGTGGGAGTACTGACCGGCGGCGGCGACTGCCCGGGGCTCAACGCCGTCATCCGGGCCGTCGTCCGCAAGGGCGTCCAGGAGTACGGCTACGAGTTCGTCGGCTTCCGGGACGGCTGGCGCGGTCCGCTCGACGGCGACGTCACGCGCCTGGACATCCCCGCCGTCCGCGGCACCCTGCCCCGCGGCGGCACCATCCTCGGCTCCTCGCGCCTGGACCCGCTCCAGCGGGAGAACGGCCCCGCGCTGATCCGGGAGAACCTCGCCAAGCACGAGGTGGAGGCCCTCATCGTCGTCGGCGGCTCCCGCACCCTCGGCGCCGCCGCCCGCCTCGCCGACGACCACGGCCTGCCGATCGTCGGCGTCCCCAAGACGATCGACAACGACCTGTCCGCCACCGACTACACCTTCGGTTTCGACACCGCCGTCGGCATCGCCACCGAGGCCATCGACCGGCTGCACACCACCGCCGAGTCCCACATGCGGGTCCTCGTCGTCGAGGTCATGGGCCGCAGCACCGGCTGGATAGCCCTCCACTCCGGCCTGGCCGGCGGCGCCAACGTCATCCTCATCCCCGAGCAGCGCTTCGACGTCGACCAGGTGTGCGCCTGGGTGACGTCCCGGTTCCGGGCTTCGTACGCCCCGATCGTGGTGGTCGCGGAGGGGGCGCTGCCCAAGGACGACACGACGCTGCTCACGGAGATCTCCCCCGACCCCTCGGGGCGGGTGCGGCTGTCCGGGGTGGGGGAGTGGCTGGCCGGCGAGATCGAGCGGCGTACCGGCAAGGAGGCCCGCACCACGGTCCTCGGCCACATCCAGCGCGGCGGCAGCCCCAGCCCGTACGACCGCTGGCTCGCCACCCGCTTCGGACTGCACGCCATCGACTGCGTCCGCGACGGCGACTTCGGCACCATGGTCGCCCTGCGCGGCACCGACATCGTCCGCACGCCGATCTCGGCGGCGACGGCCCGGCTGAAGACGGTGGATCCAAAGCTGTACGCGGAAGTGGGGGTCTTCTTCGGCTGAGGGTGTTCCCCGGCCGGCGGCCGGGAACCCAGCACAGGAAGTCACCCGAGCACCCCGGAGGGCCACCTTGGAGATTCTCGCGTTCGGCGTCCAGGCCGACGAGAGGCCGCTGATCGAGGACGCCTTCCGGGACCACCACCCGGTCCGCTGCCTCGACGTCTTCCTCAACCAGGACACCGCCCCCATCGCCGCCGGCCACGAGATCGTCTCAAGCAGCGTCAACGCCGACCTCGGCGGGCCCGTCCTGGAGATCCTCGCGGCCGGCGGGACGCGGATGATCGCCCAGCGCTCCACCGGCTTCAACAACATCGACCTGAAGACCGCCGAGCGCCTCGGCCTGACCGTGGCCCGGGTGTCGTACTACTCGCCGTACTCGGTCGCCGAGTTCGCCTGGACCCTCGCCATGGCCGTCAACCGGCGGGTCGTCCGCGCCTCGAACCGCACCCGCGACTTCGACTTCCGGCTCGACGGGCTGATGGGCCGCGACCTGCACGGCCGCACCGCGGGCGTCCTCGGCACCGGCAAGATCGGCGAGGCGTTCGCCCGGATCGCCCACGGCTTCGGCATGAGGCTGCTCGGCTGGGACATCGCCGAGAACCCCGCCTGCCTGGAGCTGGGCATGACGTACGTGCCCAAGGAGCGGCTCCTCGCCGAGTCCGACCTGGTCAGCCTGCACGTGCCGCTGATGCCGCAGACGCTGCACCTGATCGACGCCGCCGCGCTGCGGGCCATGAAGGACGACGCGATCCTGGTCAACTCCAGCCGCGGCGGCCTCGTCGACACCGCCGCCCTGGTCCACGAACTGCGCGCCGGCCGCTTCACCGGCGTCGGCCTCGACGTGTACGAGGCGGAGGCAGGGCTGTTCTTCCTGGACAAGTCCCTGGAAGCCGTCGAGGACGACACCCTGGCCCGCCTCGTCACGTTCCCCAACGTCCTGGTCACCTCCCACCAGGCGTACTACACCCGGGAGGCGGTCGGCCAGATCGTAAAGACCACGGTGCGCAACGTCCTCGACTACACGGCGGGCCGCCGCTCGGAGAACGTGCTGGCGCCGCGCAGCTGACCCACCAGCTCCCGGACCAGGCCGGCGCCGTTGAGCGTCAGCACCGACTCGGGGTGGAACTGCACCCCGGCGAACCCGGGCCCGCGCAGGGCGTGCACCTCGTACGCCCCGCTCCGGCTGACCTCCACCCCGCGCGCCGCCAGCTCACCGGCCGCCCCGTCGTCGCAGCGGGCCACGAAGCTGTTGTAGAAGCCGACGGTCTCGCCGCGCCCGAACAGGTCGATCTCCACCTGCGCCCCCTGGTACGGCACCTCCTTGCGCACGATGTCCAGCCCCAGTTCGGCCGCGATCAGCTCGTGCCCGAGACAGACGCCGAGCACGCCGTGCGGGTGGGCGCCCAGCACCTCGGCGGTCAGCGCGCGCAGGAACCGCATCTTCGGGTCGTCCCGGTCGGACGGGTCGCCGGGGCCGGGGCCCAGCACGAGCGGACCCTCGTGGGCGAGGGCCGCCTCCCGCAGCCCCGGCTCGTCGTACCGCCGCACGGTCACCTCCAGGCCCGCCGAGCGCAGCACGTGACCCAGCATCGCCGTGAAGGTGTCCTCGCCGTCGACGACCAGCGCGTGCCCGGTCACCTCGTCGGCCGGCTCCTGCATCCGCAGCCAGAACGGCGCCAGCGACGCCCGCCGCCCGTCCAGCGCCGCCCTCACCCGGGGGTCGTCCGCCAGCCGGGGCCGCGCCCCCTCGGCGTGCGACCGGGACGGGCGCACGCCGAGGGCGGAGAGCACCCCGGCCGCCTTGGCGTGGGTCTCGGCCACCTCGCCCGCCGGGTCCGAGCCGCGCACGAGGGTGGCCCCGACCGGGACGCGCAGCCGGCCGGACGCGTCGATGTCGGCGGTGCGGATGAGGATCGGCGAGTCGAGGGTCTGCGCGCCGCCCGGGTCCCGGCCGATCAGCGCGAGGGCGCCGGCGTAGTAGCCGCGCCCGCCGTTCTCGTGCCGCTCGATCACCCGGCAGGCGTTCTGCACCGGCGAGCCGGTGACCGTCGCCGCGAACATCGTCTCCTTCAGCACCTCGCGCACGTCCAGCGAGGACCTGCCGCGCAGCTCGTACTCGGTGTGCGCGAGGTGCGCCATCTCCTTGAGCCGGGGCCCGACGA
Source organism: Streptomyces sp. NPDC006610 (assembly GCF_040611575.1). Classification (NCBI taxonomy): domain Bacteria; kingdom Bacillati; phylum Actinomycetota; class Actinomycetes; order Kitasatosporales; family Streptomycetaceae; genus Streptomyces; species Streptomyces sp. NPDC006610. The sequence continues at coordinate 2,553 of NZ_JBEXOP010000020.1, read as the reverse complement.
CGACGCCGCCCCGGTCGCCGACGGTGCACATCATCTTCAGTTCCTCGTCCACGACCATCGACAGCTCCTCGATCTCCTTGCCGTCGGCGAGGAAGTCGAGCAGGTGTTCCGGGGTGGGTCCCTCGGCGGGATAGCGGTACGTGCCGCTGATCGGGTTCATCACGACGGTGCCGCCCGTCATCCGCACGTGCACCTCGGGGCTGGCCCCGACCAGCGTCCGGTCGCCGGTGTGCACCACGAACGTCCAGTACGCGCCCCGCTCGCCGTCCAGCAGCCGCCGGAACAGCGCGAGCGCGTCGGCCCGCCCGAACCCGGGGATCGCCCCCTCGTACGTCCGCCGGATGACGAAGTTGGCCCCCTCGCCCCGCCCGATCTCCTCGCGCAGCACCCGCCCCACGATCCGGGCGTACTCCTCGTCCCCGACGTCGAAGCCGCCGCCCTCGACGCGCACCTCGTGCGCCGGAAGGGCGTCCAGCGCCTCGGCGAGCGGGATCTCGTGGCGCTCCTCGGGGATCAGCACGGTCAGGGGGGTGCCGTCGTCGCGGACGTCGAACCCGCGCTCGCGGATCTGGCGGAAGGGGATCAGGGCGAGGCCCTCGTCGGGCAGGTCGGCGAGCCGCTCGCGCACGGCGACCGGGCCGACCAGCAGCTCCACGACGTCGTGGTCGTGACCGGGGGTGCGGCGGCGCAGCAGAGCGAACGGACGGGGGTCGTCCAGCAGATCGAGCAGATGCATCGGTCGTGTCCTTCTCTCGGTGAGGAGGAGCGACCCGCGTCCGCAAACGCCGAAGGCCGCCCCTCCGGGCGGCCTTCGCGAAGTCGTGCGTACGCGCAGTCAGTGGGCCGCCGGAGAAGCGGTCCACCACCAGTTCTGGGTCGAGTGCGCGAACATGGGGCCGACCCTACCGCACCCTTCGCGGCGGCGTCCGCGGGACGTATCCGGCGTCTCATTTCCTGGGCAAGGGGGCGGAGCCGGGGACATCACCCCGTAATGTTGAGGTCGTGACCGTGAACGCTAAGACCAGCCACAGTGCCGGCAACACCTGGCGAAACCTGCCCGCGGCGCAGCAGCCCGAATACCCGGACCCCGAGGCTCTGCGCGCAGTGATCGCGGACCTCGAGTCGTATCCGCCCCTGGTCTTCGCGGGCGAGTGCGACCAGCTGCGCGCCCGCATGGCGGCCGTCGCCAAGGGAGAGGCGTTCCTTCTCCAGGGCGGCGACTGCGCCGAGGCGTTCGACGCGGTGTCCGCCGACCAGATCCGCAACAAGCTCAAGACCCTCCTCCAGATGGGCGCCGTCCTCACGTACGCCGCCTCCGTCCCGGTCGTGAAGGTGGGCCGGATCGCGGGGCAGTACTCCAAGCCGCGCTCCAAGTCGACCGAGACCCGCGACGGCGTCACGCTGCCCTCGTACCGGGGCGACTCCGTCAACGGCTTCGCCTTCACGGAAGAGGCCCGGATCCCGGACCCCGAGCGGCTGAAGCGGATGTACCACGCGTCCGCCTCCACGCTGAACCTGGTCCGCGCCTTCACCACCGGCGGCTACGCCGACCTGCGCCAGGTGCACGCCTGGAACCAGGACTTCGTCAAGTCGTCCCCCTCCGGCCAGCGCTACGAACAGCTCGCCCGCGAGATCGACAACGCGCTCCACTTCATGCACGCCTGCGGGGCGGACCCGGAGGAGTTCAAGACCGTCGAGTTCTACTCCTCGCACGAGGCGCTGCTGCTCGACTACGAGTCCGCGCTGACCCGTGTCGACTCCCGCACCGGTGAGCTGTACGACGTCTCCGCGCACATGGTGTGGATCGGCGAGCGCACCCGGCAGCTGGACCACGCGCACATCGAGTTCGCGTCCCGCATCCGCAACCCGATCGGCATCAAGCTCGGCCCGACGACCACGGCCGAGGAGGCGCTCCAGTACATCGAGCGCCTCGACCCGGACCGCGACCCGGGCCGGCTGACCTTCATCGTCCGGATGGGCGCCGACAAGATCCGCGACCGGCTCCCCGAGCTGGTCGAGAAGGTCACGGCGTCCGGCGCGGCGGTGGCCTGGGTGACCGACCCGATGCACGGCAACACCTTCGAGGCGGCCTCCGGCCACAAGACCCGCCGCTTCGACGACGTGCTCGACGAGGTCAAGGGCTTCTTCGAGGTGCACAAGGCGCTCGGCACCCACCCCGGCGGCATCCACGTCGAGCTGACCGGCGACGACGTCACCGAGTGCGTGGGCGGCGGCGACGAGATCTTCGTCGACGACCTGCACCAGCGCTACGAGACCGCCTGCGACCCGCGGCTGAACCGCAGCCAGTCGCTGGACCTGGCGTTCCTGGTGGCGGAGATGTACCGCGACCAGTAGTCGGACGTACGGCGACCAGTAGTCGGACGTGCGGCGACCAGTACGAGGGGCGTCGCCTTCCGTTGCGGGGGCGTGCGCGTGCAGAGCGCGGTGGGGGGGGGGGCGCCCCCCCCCCCCCCCCCCCCCCCCCAGGGGCCCCCGAGCGGATCGGGGGGGTGGTTTTGGAGGGGGGAGCCAAAAAGGGAGGGGGGGGCGCCC
>NZ_JBEXOP010000019.1:0-131822 GCF_040611575.1 Streptomyces sp. NPDC006610 | reverse complement strand
GGGCCCCCGCCCGGCGGCGCCGGGCGGGGCCGCCCCTGCCGCCCCGCCCCCCCGCCCGCCCCCCCCCCGCCGCGGCCAATGGGGGCCCGCCCAACGGGGCGCGGCCCCCGCCGCCCCCCCCCCCGCCGCCTCTCCTCGCTCACACCCCTCGGCTCACGCGGAGTTCTTGACCGTCAGCGGCAGCAGCTTCTTGCCCGTCGGGCCGACCTGGATGTGGGTGTCCATCGCGGGGCACACGCCGCAGTCGAAGCACGGCGTCCAGCGGCAGTCCTCGACCTCCGTCTCGTCGAGGGCGTCCTGCCAGTCCTCCCACAGCCAGTCCTTGTCGAGGCCGGAGTCGAGGTGGTCCCAGGGCAGGACCTCCTCGTAGCCGCGCTCGCGGGTGGTGTACCAGTCGACGTCGACGCCGTACGGGGCCAGCGCCTTGGCCGCGCAGTTCATCCAGCGGTCGTAGGAGAAGTGCTCGCGCCAGCCGTCGAAGCGGCCGCCGTCCTCGTAGACGGCCCGGATGACCGCGCCGATGCGGCGGTCGCCGCGGGACAGGAGGCCCTCGACGATGCCGGGCTTGCCGTCGTGGTACCGGAAGCCGATGGAGCGGCCGTACTTCTTGTCGCCGCGGATCTTGTCGCGGAGCTTCTCCAGGCGCGCGTCGGTCTCCTCGGCGGACAGCTGCGGCGCCCACTGGAAGGGCGTGTGCGGCTTGGGCACGAAGCCGCCGATGGAGACGGTGCAGCGGATGTCGTTGGAGCCGGAGACCTCGCGGCCCTTCTGGATGACGCGGGTCGCCATGTCGGCGATCTGCAGGACGTCCTCGTCCGTCTCGGTGGGCAGGCCGCACATGAAGTACAGCTTCACCTGCCGCCAGCCGTTGCCGTACGCGGTGGCGACCGTGCGGATCAGGTCCTCCTCGGAGACCATCTTGTTGATGACCTTCCGCATCCGCTCGGAGCCGCCCTCGGGCGCGAAGGTGAGGCCGGAGCGGCGGCCGTTGCGGGTCAGCTCGTTGGCGAGGTCGACGTTGAAGGCGTCCACGCGGGTCGACGGCAGGGACAGGCCGATCTTGTCGTCCTCGTACCGGTCGGCGAGGCCCTTGGCGATGTCGCCGATCTCGCTGTGGTCGGCGGAGGACAGCGAGAGCAGGCCGACCTCCTCGAAGCCGGTCGCCTTCAGGCCCTTCTCGACCATCTCGCCGATGCCGGTGATGGACCGCTCGCGCACCGGGCGGGTGATCATGCCGGCCTGGCAGAAGCGGCAGCCGCGCGTGCAGCCGCGGAAGATCTCCACCGACATGCGCTCGTGGACGGTCTCGGCGAGCGGGACCAGCGGCTGCTTGGGGTACGGCCACTCGTCCAGGTCCATGACGGTGTGCTTGGACACGCGCCACGGCACGCCGGAGCGGTTGGGCACCACGCGGGCGATGCGGCCGTCGGGCAGGTACTCGACGTCGTAGAAGCCGGGGATGTAGACCCCGCCCGTCTTCGCGAGCCGGAGCAGGACCTCCTCGCGTCCGCCGGGGCGGCCCTCGGCCTTCCACTCGCGGATGATGCGGGTCATGTCGAGGACGGCCTGCTCGCCGTCGCCGATGACCGCGGCGTCGATGAAGTCGGCGATCGGCTCGGGGTTGAAAGCGGCGTGGCCGCCCGCGAGGACGATCGGGTCGTCGATCGTGCGGTCCTTGGACTCCAGCGGGATGCCCGCGAGGTCCAGGGCCGTGAGCATGTTGGTGTAGCCCAGCTCGGTGGAGAAGCTGAGGCCGAAGACGTCGAACGCCTTGACCGGGCGGTGGCCGTCCACGGTGAACTGCGGGACGCCGTGCTCGCGCATCAGCTGTTCGAGGTCCGGCCAGACGCTGTAGGTGCGCTCGGCGAGGACGCCGTCCTGTTCGTTGAGCACCTCGTAGAGGATCATGACGCCCTGGTTGGGCAGACCGACCTCGTAGGCGTCGGGGTACATCAGCGCCCAGCGGACGTCACAGGACTCCCACGGCTTGACCGTGGAGTTGAGCTCGCCTCCGACGTACTGGATCGGCTTCTGCACGTGCGGGAGCAAGGCTTCGAGCTGCGGGAAGACCGACTCGACAGACATCGCGGGGTACCTTCGTGAGCTGGCTGGGGTGACTGGGGTGACCATCAAGCCTAACCCGCCCGGCGGCACGCTCGGACCGCCGCGTGCCCCGCGCCCCCGGCGGCCCCCGTCACGCGGACAGGGGCCGCTGCATCCGGATCGACTGGAGCAGCCCGACCGCCACCCACACCGAGAACATCGACGATCCGCCGTACGACACGAAGGGCAGCGGCAGGCCGGTGACCGGCATGATGCCGAGGGTCATGCCGATGTTCTCGAACGACTGGAAGGCGAACCAGGCGACGATGCCGGCCGCGACGATCGTGCCGTACAGCTCGGTCGTCTCCAGGGCGATCCGGCAGGCCCGCCACAGCACCACGCCGAGCAGCAGGATGATCAGCCCGCCGCCGACGAAGCCGAGTTCCTCGCCGGCGACGGTGAAGACGAAGTCGGTCTGCTGCTCGGGGACGAACTGGCCGGTGGTCTGGGAGCCCTGGAAGAGGCCGGAGCCGGTGAGCCCGCCGGAGCCGATGGCGATGCGGGCCTGGTTGGTGTTGTAGCCGACGCCGGCCGGGTCGAGTTCGGGGTTGGCGAACGCGGCGAACCGGTTGATCTGGTAGTCGTCCAGGATGTGCAGCTGCCACACGGCGATCGCGCCGAGGGCGCCGGCGCCGATCAGGCCGAAGACCCAGCGGTTGGAGGCGCCGGAGGCGAGCAGCACGCCGAGGACGATGACGACCATCACCATGACCGACCCGAGGTCGGGCATCAGCATCACGATCAGCATCGGCACGGTGGCCAGGCCGAGGGCCTGGAGCACGGTGCGGTGGTCGGGGTACTGGCGGTCGCCCGCGTCCACCCGCGCGGCCAGCAGCATGGCCATGCCGAGGATGATGGTGACCTTCACGAACTCCGACGGCTGCAGCGAGAAGCCGCCGCCGATGACGATCCAGGAGTGGGCGCCGTTGACGGTGCTGCCGAGCGGGGTGAGCACGAGCAGCACCAGGAAGACCGAGGCGCCGTAGAGCAGCGGCACGGCCGTGCGCAGCATCCGGTGGCCGAACCAGACGGTGCTGATCATCAGGGCGAACCCGATGCCGGTGTTGAGCAGGTGCCGGACCAGGAAGTAGTAGGGGTCGCCCTGGTTGATGTCGGTGCGGTTGCGGGTGGCGGAGTAGACCAGGACGGAACCGATCAGGGACAGGGCCAGCGCCGCGAGCAGTATCGGCCAGTCCAGCCGGCGGGCGGGCGAGTCGCGGGCGAGCAGCCGCGTCCAGCCGGAGCGCTCGGGTCCGTATCCGGAGACCTGGAAGGTGTTCGCGCCGGTCATGTGAGCGTCCTCCGGCTTCCCCTGCGGCGCCTGCGCGTGTCGCGGTTCTCGGGGCTGGGCGTGCGCACCGTCGCCGGCGCCTGGGCCTGTTCGACGGCGCCCTCGGGCGGCTGCTGGCCGGCCCGCTGTTCCTTCGCGGGGTCCTTGGAGATCTTGGGCGCACTGATGGAGCCGTCGGCGTGGACCTTGGGGAGGTTCTTCTGCGGGGTGGGCAGCAGGGCGTTCTTCTCGTTGATGGTGCCGTCGTCGGAGACGCCGTAGAGGGCGTCGTAGATGTTGCGGACGGCGGGGCCGGAGGCGCCGGAGCCGGTGCCGCCCTGGGAGATGGTCATGACGACGGCGTAGTCGTCGGTGTAGGTGGCGAACCAGGACGTGGTCTGCTTGCCGTAGACCTCGGCGGTGCCGGTCTTGGCGTGCATGGGGATCTCGTCCTGCGGCCAGCCGCCGAAGCGCCAGGCGGCGGTGCCGCGGGTGGCGACGCCTTCGAGGGCGTCGTCCATCTGGGCGAGGGTCCGCTTGCTGACCGGGAGCCTGCCGTGGGCCTCGGGCTCGATCTCCTCGACCCGCTTGCCGTCGGCGCTGATGACGGCCTTGCCGACGGTGGGGTTGTAGAGGGTGCCGCCGTTGGAGATGGCCGCGTAGATGGTGGCCATCTGGATCGGCGTCACGAGGGTGTCGCCCTGGCCGATGGAGTAGTTAATCTCGTCACCGGCGCGCATCTTGTTGCCTTCGAGGCAGTTCTCGTAGGCGATCTTCTCGACGTAGTCGCCGTCCTTCTTGCCGGTCTTGCACCAGGCGTCCTTGTTGGCCTGCCAGTACGACTGCTTCCACTCGCGGTCGGGCACGCGGCCGGCGACCTCGTTGGGCAGGTCGATGCCGGTCTCCTTGCCGAGGCCGAACTGGTGGGCGGCCTTGTAGAACCAGTCGTTGGGCTTCTTCTTGGGGTTGATGCCGCCGTCCTTCTGCCACTCGCTGTGCGCGAGGCGGTAGTAGACGGTGTCGCAGGAGACCTCCAGGGCGCGGCCGAGGTCGATGGCGCCGTGGTTCTGCGACTCGAAGTTCTTGAAGACCTGCCCGCCGACCGAGTAGGAGCTGGAGCACTCGTAGCGGCCGTCGAAGTCGTAGCCCGCCTGCACCGCGGCGGCCGTGGAGACCACCTTGAAGATGGAGCCGGGGGCGGCCTGACCCTGTATGGCCCGGTTGAGCAGGGGGTAGTTGGAGGACTTGCCGGTGAGCCGCCGGTAGTCCTTGGCGGAGATGCCGCCGACCCAGGCGTTGGGGTCGTACGTGGGGTTGGACGCCATGGCGACGACGCGGCCGGTCCGCGCCTCCATCACGACGACGGCGCCCGAGTCGGCCTTGTAGCGCTGGTTGGTGTTGCGGTCCCAGCCCTTGCGGGCGTCCTTCATCGCCTCGTTCAGCTCGTACTCGGCGACCCGTTGCACACGTGCGTCGATGCTGGTGACCAGGTTGGACCCGGCCTGCGCCGGATCGGACTCGGCCTGTCCGATGACCCGCCCGAGGTTGTCGACCTCGTAGCGGGTGACGCCGGCCTTGCCGCGCAGCGCCTTGTCGTACTGGCGTTCAAGGCCGCTGCGGCCGACCTGGTCGGAGCGCAGGTACGGGGACTCGGTGTCCTGCGCCTGCTTGATCTCCTCGTCGGTGACCGGGGAGAGGTAGCCGAGGACCTGGGCGGTGTTGGCGGCGCCGGGGCTCGGGTAGCGGCGCACGGCCTGCGGTTCGGCGGTGATGCCGGGGAAGTCCTCGGCGCGCTCGCGGATCTGCAGGGCCTGGCGCGGGGTGGCCTCGTCGGTGATGGGGATGGGCTGGTAGGGCGAGCCGTTCCAGCAGGGCTGCGGCGTCTTGGCGTCGCACAGCCGGACCTTCTCCATGACCTCCGTGGGGGCCATGCCGAGCACGCCGGCGAGCTTGGTGAGGACGGCCTTGCCGTCGTCGTCCATCTTCATCAGCTCGGTGCGGGAGGCGGAGACGACGAGCCGGGTCTCGTTGTCGGCCAGCGGCACGCCGCGGGCGTCGAGGATCGAGCCGCGCACCGCGGGCTGCACGACCTGCTGGACGTGGTTGCCGGAGGCCTCCTTGGCGTACTCGGAGCCCTGCCTGATCTGCAGGTACCAGAGCCGGCCGCCGAGGGTGGCCAGCAGGGAGAGGACGAGAACCTGGATGACGACGAGCCGGGTCTGGACGCGTGGGGTCCGTCCGGTCTCGGGGATGTTGGTCACTGCTGCCCCCTCTCAGTGCGTGGAGATGTCGTGTGCGGCGAACCCGTGCGCGCCGGTCGCCGGCTGCCGTGCCGTCACAGCCGCTTGACCCCCTTGATGCGGCCGGCCCGTGCGACCCGGGCCCTGGCCGCCCTCGCCTTCAGCCCGGACAGGCCGCCGCGCTGGCCTCCGATGCGCAGTCCGGTGCCGGAGGAGAGCCAGCCGGAGGCGATGTCGGTCGCCTGGGCGGCGGAGGTGGCCTCCAGCGGGTCGTTCTCGGCGCGCCGGGCGAGGGCCATGATGCCGGGGACGACGAAGGGCGCGAGGAGCAGGTCGTACAAGGCGGCGGTGAACAGCAGTCCGGGCAGGCCCACATGGCGGGCCGCGGTGTCGCCGACGAGGGCGCCGACGCCCGCGTAGAGCAGGGTGCTGGTGACGGCGGCGGCGACCACCACGGCCATCGGGCCGGTCGCCGACTTCAGCCGACCGTTCTCCGGTCTGACCAGGCCGGCGAGGTAGCCGACGACGCACAGCACCAGGGCGTAGCGTCCGGCGGCGTGGTCGGCGGGCGGGGCGAGATCGGCGAGCAGTCCGGCGCCGAAGCCGATGAGGGCGCCGCCGACGTGGCCGTAGACCAGGGCGAAGGCCAGCACGGTGAGCAGCAGCAGGTCGGGCACGGCGCCGGGGAGGTGGAGCCGGGCCAGGACGCTGACCTGGACGACCAGGGCGACCACGACCAGCGCGGAGGAGAGCAGGATCCGGTTCAGGCGCATCGGTACGGCTCCCCTACTGGTTCTGCTCTTGCTGGAGTCGCTGTTCGGGCTGCGCCCCGCCGTCGCCGGGCGGCTCGGCGCCCGGGGTGACGGTCACGGTCACGGTGGGGCGCGGGGTGGGCTTGGGCTTGGCGGGCAGCACGGTGTCGCGCGGGTCCTTCTTCGGGGCCTGGACGACGACGCCGACGATGTCGAGCTTGGTGAAGCCGACGTACGGCGTGACGTAGAGGGTGCGGGTGAGGTCGCCGCCGGAGGGGTCGACGCGGGAGACGACGCCGACGGGGACGCCGGGCACGAAGGGCTTGTCGGCCTGCGAGCCGAAGGTGACCAGGCGGTCGCCCTTCTTGATGCGGGCCTTGCCGTTGAGGAGTTCGACGCGCAGCGGGCGGTCGCCCTGGCCGGAGGCGAAGCCGAGTTCGTCGCTGCCCTCCATCCGGGTGCCGACGGTGAAGTCCGGGTCGGTGGCGAGCAGCACGGTGGCGGTGTTCGGGCCGACGGTGGTGACGCGGCCGACGAGTCCGTCGCCGTTGAGGACGGTCATGTCCCGCTCGACGCCGTCGTTGGCGCCGATGTCGATGGTGATCGTCCAGGAGAAGCCCTGCGCGGCTCCTATGGCGATGACCTGGGCGCCCTTGATGCCGTACTGGCCGGCTCCCGCGGTCTTGAGCATCCGGTCGAGCTGGGCGAGCCGGCTGCGGTTGCGGTCGTCGCTGCCGAGCTTCGCCTTCAGGGCCGCGTTCTGCCGTTCGAGTTCGGCGAGCCGGTCGTGGCGTTCACCCGAGTCGCGGATGGCGGCGACGGCGTTGCCGACCGGGTCGACCGCGGAGGCCACGCCGTTCTCGATCGGGCCGAAGACGGTGGCCGCGGCCCGGCGGGCGCCGTCGACCGGTGAGTCCTCCCCGCCCCGGATGTCCACCGTGATCAGCGCGAACGCGATGGCGACCAGCAGCACCAGAAGCAGCCGGCTCTCTCGTGTGTCCCTCACGTGCGGCGGCCGTGCCCTTCCTCATCGGAACTCATGCTTTTGGGGGAGCTCGTGTCTGTGCGTCAGAGAGCTTGTAGGGCTGTGCCGACGATCCGCCGTACGAGCGCGGGAGCGTCCCGTACGGCGGAGTCGGCGGCGCGGGTCATCTGCGCGGCTGGGCGTCGAGCACCTGCTGGAGCGCCTCGAACTCCTCGACGCACTTGCCGGAGCCGAGCGCCACGCTGTCCAGCGGGTCCTCGGCGATGTGGATCGGCATGCCGGTCTCGCGGCGCAGCCGTTCGTCCAGGCCGCGCAGCAGGGCGCCGCCGCCGGTGAGGACGATGCCGCGGTCCATGATGTCGCCGGACAGTTCCGGCGGGCACTTGTCGAGGGTCGTCTTGACCGCGTCGACGATCGCGTTCACGGGCTCCTCGATCGCCTTGCGCACCTCGGCGGCCGAGATGACGACGGTCTTGGGCAGCCCGGAGACGAGGTCGCGGCCGCGGATCTCGGTGTGCTCGTCGGCGTCGAGGTCGTACGCCGAACCGATCGTGATCTTGATCTGTTCGGCCGTGCGTTCGCCCAGCAGGAGCGAGTACTCCTTCTTGACGTGCTGGATGATCGCGTTGTCCAGTTCGTCGCCCGCGACACGGATGGACTGCGCGGTGACGATGCCGCCGAGGGAGATGACCGCGACCTCCGTCGTGCCGCCGCCGATGTCCACCACCATGTTGCCCGTGGCCTCGTGGACCGGCAGGCCGGAGCCGATGGCGGCGGCCATCGGCTCCTCGATGATGTGCACCTGGCGGGCGCCGGCCTGGGACGACGCCTCGATGACGGCACGGCGCTCGACGCCGGTGATGCCCGAGGGCACACAGACGACGACCCGCGGACGGGCGAGATAGCGCCGCTTGTGGATCTTCAGAATGAAGTAGCGCAGCATCCGCTCGGTGATCTCGAAGTCGGCGATGACGCCGTCCTTCAGCGGACGCACCGCGACGATGTTGCCGGGCGTGCGCCCGATCATCTTCTTCGCTTCGGCGCCGACCGCGAGAATGCCACCGGTGTTCGTGTTGATCGCGACGACGGACGGCTCGTTGAGTACGATCCCGCGACCCCTGACGTACACCAGCGTGTTGGCGGTCCCGAGGTCGACAGCCATGTCACGGCCGATGAACGACATTGAGTTCCCCATCAGGATTCGTCTGGCCTTCCCACAGAGCTTTTGAGGGCTTTTCAGGTCGGCGAGGTGGGTGCTGTGACGTGAAGGCTTCCATCGTAAACGCGCCTGCACGGACACTGCGTGAGGGTCTTCGCCATTGTCAGCAGATCATGTGCGGGTTCGCTTGTGGAGAGGGGCGTTCGGGGCCATGCGTTCCCCCGATCGTCATCCGCGCGCCGGAATCACCGACCGGGGAAGAAAATCTTCACCTCGCGTTCGGCGGACTCCTCCGAGTCCGAGGCGTGGATCAGGTTCTCGCGGACGATGACGCCGTAGTCGCCGCGGATGGAGCCGGGCGCGGCGGCGATCGGGTCGGTCGGGCCGGCCAGCTGCCGCACGCCCTCGACGACCCGCTCGCCCTCGACGATCATCGCCACGACCGGGCCGGACGACATGAACGCCACCAGCGGCTCGTAGAACGGCTTGCCCCGGTGCTCGCCGTAGTGCTGCTCCAGCGTGTCCTGGTCCAGGGTGCGCAGCTCCAGCGCGGTGATCTGCCAGCCGGCCTTGCGCTCGATACGGCTGATGATCTCGCCGGTCAGGCCACGACGGACGGCGTCGGGCTTGAGGAGGACGAGGGTGCGCTGGGTCACGACGGGCTCCTTAGAGATCAAGGTGTGCGGGGTTCGAAGGCTACAGGGCCGCTCCCCGCCGCTGTCACGCAGCGTCAGGCTGAGAGGCCTCCGCCTGGGCGGCGAACCTCGCCTTCGCCTCGTCCACCTTCCGCCCGTAGTGCACCGACGCCCACCACAGCCCGGCGAACGCCACGCCGAGGAAGAACATCATCGGGACCACGAACCCGGAGGCGATCAGCCCGGCCTGGAGCACCCAGCCCAGGGCGATCCCGCCGGGCCGGGTGACCAGGCCGCACAGCAGCACGCACAGCAGCATCGCCACGCCGCTGACGGTCCACACGGTCGTCATCGACAGGTCCGGTTGCTTCATGGCGACGAGCGCCGCGAAGCCGATGACGAAGAACTCGCCGATCAGGGTGGAAGCACAGAGCGTACGCACGGTGGTCAGCCCCTCCCCAGGAGCAGTCGGGCCTCGCCGACGGTGATGACGGATCCGGTCACGAGCACGCCGCCACCGGCGAACTCGCCCTCTTCCTCGGCCAGCGTGATCGCGGCCTCCAGGGCGTCCGGCAGCCGCGGCTCGACCTGTACGCGCTCGTCGCCGAACACCTCGACGGCGATCGCGGCGAGCGCGTCGGCGTCCATAGCGCGGTGGCTGGAGTTCTGGGTGACGACGACCTCGGCGAAGACCGGCTCGAAGGCCTCCAGCAGCCCGCGCACGTTCTTGTCGCCGCTCGCGCCGACCACGCCGATGAGCCGGCTGAACTGGAACGCCTCCCCGACCGCCTCGGCCGTCGCCCGCGCGCCCGCCGGGTTGTGCGCGGCGTCCAGCACGACGGTCGGCGAACGCCGTACGACCTCCAGCCGGCCCGGCGAGGCGACGGCGGCGAACGCCTTGCGCACGGTGTCGACGTTCAGCGGCTCGGCGCGCTGGGCGCCCACGCCGAAGAACGCCTCGACGGCGGCGAGCGCCACGGCGGCGTTGTGCGCCTGGTGGGCGCCGTGCAGCGGCAGGTACACCTCGGGGTACTCGCCGCCGAGCCCGCGCAGCGTCACCAGCTGCCCGCCGACGGCGATCTGCCGGGCGACGACCCCGAACTCCAGCCCTTCGCGGGCCACGGTCGCGTCGGTCTCCACGGCCTTCTTCAGCAGCACCTGCGCCGCGTCCACCGGCTGCTGCGCCATGATCACGGTGGCGTCGGGCTTGATGATCCCGGCCTTCTCCCCGGCGATCTCGCCGGTCGTGGAGCCGAGCCGGTCGGTGTGGTCGAGGTCGATGGGCGTCACCACGGCGACGTCCCCGTCGATCACGTTGGTGGCGTCCCAGCTGCCGCCCATGCCGACCTCGACGACGGCCACGTCCACCGGCGCGTCGGCGAAGGCGGCGTACGCCATGCCGGTCAGCACCTCGAAGAACGACAGCCGGTAGTCCTGCTGCGCGTCGACCATCTCGACGTACGGCTGGACGTCCCGGTACGTCTCGATGAACCGCTCCGCGGAGATCGGCGCGCCGTCCAGGCTGATGCGCTCGGTGATCGACTGGACGTGGGGCGAGGTGTACCGCCCGGTGCGCAGGTCGAAGGCGCCGAGGAGGGCCTCGATCATGCGGGCGGTGGAGGTCTTGCCGTTGGTGCCGGTGATGTGGATCGAGGGGTAGGTGCGCTGCGGCTCGCCCAGGACGTCCATCAGGGCGGCGATCCGGCTGACGGAGGGCTCCAGCTTGGTCTCGCCCCAGCGGGTGGCGAGCTGCGCCTCGACGTCCCTCAGCGCCTTGTCGACCTCGGGGTCCTCGGGCCGCCCCGGCACGTCGGCCTGCGGGGGGCCGCCCTGGGTCCGCAGGGTCCGGCTGCCGGCCTCGATCACGGCGAGATCGGGGTCGCGCTCGGTCTCGGCGGCGACGATCTCCTCGAACGGATCGCCACCGCTGCCGCTGCCACTGCCGGTGCTGTCGTGCGGGGGGTGTTCACTCACGGGGTCAGTCTACGGTCGCGGGGGCTCGCGCCGTCGGGCGGCCGTGGCGACGTCGACCCTCGGGGAGGGCGGTGCGGGCGGGCGTGACCGCGTGTCCCCGGGGCGCGGGGGACTGCGTGACGAGCACGCACGGTCCGCAGTCGCATGAGGGCGCGGACGGACGAGGCCGCTGTTCGTCCCGAGGGGCCGTGCGGGAGCCGAGAAGCGGGAAACCCCGGGACCGCTGACGGTCCCGGGGCCGGTGTCGCTACGCCGAGGGCAGCCGCTCCAGCTGGGCCTGGATGCGGGCGATGTCCTCCTCCGCCTTGGCCAGCCTCGTACGGATCTTCTCCACGACGTTGTCCGGCGCCTTGGCGAGGAACGCCTCGTTGCCGAGCTTCCCCTCCGCCTGGGCCTTCTCCTTCTCCGCCGCTGCCAGGTCCTTCGCCAGCCGCTTGCGCTCCGCCGCGAAGTCGATCGCCCCGGACAGGTCCAGCGCGACCTCCACGCCGGCCACCGGCAGCGTCGCCGTGGCGGTGAAGCTCTCGCCCTCGGGCTGGAGCCGCAGCAGCTGGCGGATCGCCGCCTCGTGGACCGCCAGCGCGGAACCGTCCAGGGAGAGGCGCGCCGGCACCCGCTGCCCCGGCTGGAGCCCCTGGTCGGCCCGGAAGCGACGGACCTCGGTGATCACCGACTGGAGGGTGGCGATCTCCTGCTCGGCGGCCGGGTCGCGGAAGCCGCCGTCCTTCGGCCACTCGGCGACGACGACCGACTCCCCGCCGGTCAGCGTGGTCCACAGCGTCTCGGTCACGAACGGCACGACGGGGTGCAGCAGCCGCAACGTGACGTCGAGGACCTCGCCGAGGACCCGCTTGCTCACCTCGGCGGCCTCGCCGCCCGCCGCGAACGTCGTCTTCGACAGCTCGACGTACCAGTCGAAGACCTCGTCCCACGCGAAGTGGAACAGCGCGTCGGACAGCTTGGCGAACTGGTAGTCGTCGTAGTAGGCGTCGACCTCGGCGACGACGGAGTTCAGCCGCGACAGGATCCACCGGTCCGTCGAGGACATCCGCGACGCGTCGGGCAGCGGGCCCTCGACCGTCGCGCCGTTCATCAGCGCGAAGCGCGTGGCGTTCCAGATCTTGTTGGCGAAGTTCCGGGACCCCTGGACCCAGTCCTCGCCGATCGGCACGTCGACGCCGGGGTTGGCGCCGCGCGCGAGCGTGAAGCGGAGCGCGTCGGAGCCGTACTTGTCCATCCAGTCCAGCGGGTTGACGACGTTCCCGAAGGACTTCGACATCTTCTTGCCGTTCTGGTCACGGACCATGCCGTGCAGCGCGATGGTGTGGAACGGCGGGGTGCCGTCCATCGCGTAGAGCCCGAACATCATCATGCGGGCGACCCAGAAGAAGAGGATGTCGTAGCCGGTGACCAGGACGGAGTTCGGGTAGAACTTCGCGAGCGACTCGGTCCGTTCGGGCCAGCCGAGGGTGGAGAAGGGCCACAGGCCGGAGGAGAACCAGGTGTCGAGGACGTCGGAGTCCTGACGCCAGCCCTCGCCGCTCGGCGGCTGCTCGTCGGGGCCGACGCAGACGACCTCGCCGTCCGGGCCGTACCAGACCGGGATGCGGTGGCCCCACCACAACTGCCGCGAGATGCACCAGTCGTGGAGGTTGTCGACCCAGTCGAAGTACCGCTTCTCCATCTCCTGCGGGTGGATCCTGACCCGCCCGTCGCGGACGGCGTCGCCGGCCGCCTTCGCCAGCGGGCCGACCTTGACCCACCACTGCATGGACAGCCGCGGCTCGATGGTGGTCTTGCAGCGCGAGCAGTGGCCCACCGAGTGGACGTAGGGCCGCTTCTCGGCGACGATCCGGCCCTCGGCGCGCAGCGCGGCGACGATGGCGGAACGCGCCTCCAGCCGGTCCAGGCCCTGGAAGGGGCCGTGGGCGGTGATGACGGCGTGCTCGTCCATGACCGCGATGGCGGGCAGGTCGTGGCGCTGGCCGATCTCGAAGTCGTTCGGGTCGTGCGCGGGCGTCACCTTGACGGCGCCGGTGCCGAACGCGGGGTCGACGTGCGTGTCGGCGACGACCGGGATGGAGCGGTCGGTCAGCGGCAGCTTGATCAGCTTGCCGACCAGGTGCTTGTACCGCTCGTCGTCGGGGTGAACGGCGACGGCCGTGTCGCCGAGCATGGTCTCGGCGCGGGTGGTGGCGACGACGATGGTGTCGTCCCCGTCGCCGTACTTCATCGAGACCAGCTCGCCGTCGTCGTCCTGGTACTCGACCTCGATGTCGGAGATCGCGGTCAGACAGCGCGGGCACCAGTTGATGATGCGCTCGGCGCGGTAGATCAGCTCGTCGTCGTAGAGCCGTTTGAAGATGGTCTGGACGGCTTTGGACAGGCCCTCGTCCATGGTGAAGCGCTCGCGCGACCAGGCGACGCCGTCACCGAGGCGGCGCATCTGGCCGGAGATCTGGCCGCCGGACTCGGCCTTCCACTGCCAGACCCGCTCGACGAAGGCCTCGCGGCCGAGGTCGTGCCGGGACTTGCCCTCCTTGGCCAGCTCGCGCTCGACGACGTTCTGCGTGGCGATGCCGGCGTGGTCCATGCCGGGCTGCCACAGCGCCTCGTAGCCCTGCATCCGCTTGCGGCGGACGACTGCGTCGATCAGCGTGTGCTCGAAGGCGTGGCCGAGGTGGAGGCTGCCGGTGACGTTCGGCGGCGGGATGACGATGGTGTACGGCGGCTTGTCGCTCGTCGCGTCCGCCTCGAAGTAACCCCGCTCCACCCAGCGCTCGTACAGCGGCCCCTCTACGTCGGCCGGCGCGTACTGGGTCGGCAGTTCGGTGTCGGGCGCTGGTGGCTGCTGCTGAGCGTTCTCGGTCACGCGCTCAGTTTAGGGGTGTCACGGCACGGTCCCGAAACTCGATTCTTCTGTAACGGTGCCCACCCCGATGCGGTGCGACGGTCATGCCTGCGTCAGGATGTCGGGAAAGCATAAGCATCTGGAGGGGAACCCAGTAATGAGCTACAACCAGCCGGGCCCGTACGGCGGGCAGCCCCAGCAGCCCGGACCGTACGGGGGGCAGCCGGGCAGCCCCTACGGCCAGCAGCAGCCGCAGACCCCGCAGCCCGGCTACGGCTACCCCCAGCAGCCGCCCACCCAGCAGCCCGGTTACGGCTACCCGCAGCAGGCCCCGGGCGGCGTCCCGCAGCAGCCGCCCTACGGCCAGCAGCCCCCCTACGGCCAGGCCCCCTACGGCGCCCCGGCGCCGGGCCAGCCGGACGGCGGCAAGAAGAAGACCGGCCTGATCATCGGCGCGGTGGCGGTCGTGGCCGCGATCGCGGTGGGCGCGTACTTCGTCCTGGGCAGCAGCGGAGGCGGCGACCTCGCGGACGACGGCCCGCACAAGCTGACGATGCCGGCGACGGTGCTGTCCGGCGAGTACAAGAAGGCCGAGGGCGAGGGCGGCACCATGACGTCCGAGGACGTCAAGGACGCCGAGAAGTGGGGCGTGAAGAACGCCGAGGACGTCACCGCCCAGTATCAGACGGGCAAAGAGGGCGACAACCCGCTGAAGCAGAAGATGATCCAGTTCGCGGGCGTCTACGGCGAGATCAAGGATCCCGAGAAGACCGTCGACGCCTTCATGTCGTACATCGAGTCCGAGGCCGGCAAGGAGGACGACGAGATCACCGTGAACGGTGACCCGAAGTCCTACGACACCATCGAGGGCGCGATCCTCAAGTGCCAGGACATGACGGCGCAGACCGGTGCGTCCGGCGAGGGCCCGAGTGAGATGACCATGACCTACTGCGTGTGGGGTGACCACAGCACGCTCGGTTTCGTGCTGCCGATGGACGTCGCTGCGCTCGCCCTGGAGCAGAAGCCGGACCCGGCCGACGCCGCCGACATCACGGCCAAGTTCCGCAAGGACGTGCGCGTGAAGGCCTGACGGCCGCTCAACTCCGAAGGGGCCCCGGTCGATTGCCGACCGGGGCCCCTTCGGTTGCGGTGCGAGGGCGTTGCTACGCCGTCTTCTGCTCCCCCGGCCCCCGTCCCCGCGCGTCCCGCGGGATCAGGGTCGGGTTGACGTTGGAGTGGACGACGTCCGCGGTGATGACGACGCGGGCCACGTCCTTGCGGGACGGGACCTCGTACATCACCGACATCAGGACCTCCTCCATGATGGCGCGCAGGCCGCGGGCGCCGGTCTGGCGGAGGATGGCCTGGTCGGCGATGGCCTCCAGGGCCTCGCGCTCGAAGTCGAGTTCCACGCCGTCGAGTTCGAACAGGCGCTGGTACTGCTTCACCAGGGCGTTGCGCGGCTCGATGAGAATCTTCAGCAGGGCCTCGCGGTCCAGGTTGTGGACCGAGGTGATGACGGGGAGCCGGCCGATGAACTCGGGGATCATGCCGAACTTGACCAGGTCCTCGGGCATGACGTCCTCGAACTGGTCCTTGGCCTCCAGCTCCCGCTTGGAGCGGATGGTCGCCCCGAAGCCGATGCCCTTGGCGCCGGCCCGCGACTCGATGATCTTCTCCAGTCCGGCGAAGGCGCCGCCCACGATGAACAGCACGTTCGTCGTGTCGATCTGGATGAACTCCTGGTGCGGGTGCTTGCGCCCGCCCTGCGGCGGCACCGAGGCGGTGGTGCCCTCCAGAATCTTCAGCAGGGCCTGCTGGACGCCCTCGCCGCTCACGTCGCGGGTGATCGACGGGTTCTCGCTCTTGCGGGCGACCTTGTCGATCTCGTCGATGTAGATGATCCCGGTCTCGGCCTTCTTGACGTCGTAGTCGGCGGCCTGGATCAGCTTGAGCAGGATGTTCTCGACGTCCTCGCCGACGTAGCCGGCCTCGGTGAGGGCCGTGGCGTCGGCGATGGCGAACGGGACGTTCAGCATGCGGGCCAGGGTCTGGGCCAGCAGCGTCTTGCCGGAGCCCGTGGGGCCGAGGAGCAAGATGTTCGACTTCGCGAGCTCGATGGCGTCCTCGCGGCTGGCGCCGCCGCCGTTCTCACCGGCCTGGACGCGCTTGTAGTGGTTGTACACCGCCACCGACAGGGCCTTCTTCGCGGCCTCCTGTCCGACGACGTACCCCTCGAGGAACTCGTAGATCTCGCGCGGCTTGGGCAGTTCCTCCCAGCGCACCTCGCTGGTCTCGGCCAGCTCCTCCTCGATGATCTCGTTGCAGAGGTCGATGCACTCGTCGCAGATGTACACACCGGGGCCTGCGATGAGCTTCTTGACCTGCTTCTGGCTCTTGCCGCAGAACGAGCACTTGAGCAGATCGCCGCCGTCACCGATGCGTGCCACGGTGTGCTTCCCCTTCGCCTGGGAGACGACTGGACGTCTTTCGAGTCCAGCGGCTCCTGGTGCTGCCTTATGTCGACGGTACCTTGCCGGGCCCCCCGTTCGGGCCCCCCTTGGCACGGTTCGCTTGCGCGTGGAACGTGCCAAGGGGCGGCAGACGATACAGGATCCGCGTCAGCGGACCGAGCTGTTGTTCAGCTTGCGCGTGGAGATGATCTGGTCGATCAGCCCGTACTCCAGCGCGTCCTCGGCCGTGAGGATCTTGTCGCGCTCGATGTCCTCGCGGATCTTCTCGATCGGCCGGGTGGAGTGCTTGGCCAGCATCTCCTCCAGCTGGGAGCGCATCCGCAGGATCTCGTTCGCCGCGATCTCCAGGTCGGAGACCTGGCCGCGGCCGGTCTCGCTGTAGGGCTGGTGGATCAGCACCCGGGCGTTCGGCAGCGCCATGCGCTTGCCCGGCGTGCCGGCGGCCAGCAGCACGGCGGCGGCGGAGGCCGCCTGGCCCATGCAGACCGTCTGGATGTCGGGCTTCACGAACTGCATCGTGTCGTAGATCGCCGTCAGCGCGGTGAAGGAGCCGCCGGGGCTGTTGATGTAGACCGAGATGTCCCGGTCGGGGTCCATCGACTCCAGGCACAGCAGCTGCGCCATGACGTCGTTGGCGGAGGCGTCGTCGATCTGCACCCCGAGGAAGATCACGCGCTCCTCGAAGAGCTTCGCGTACGGGTCGTACTCGCGGATGCCCTGGGAGGTGCGCTCGACGAAGCGCGGGATCACATAGCGCGACTCGGCCGTGGGGCCGGTGTACTCGGCGCTGGCGGGGCCGAGGGTGCCGCTGCCGGGAAAGTGGTTCACGGTGTCTCCTGAAAGGGGCTGGGGCGGTCGCAGGGGCAGGGAAGAGGGCACGGGCCTGGAAGGGCGCGTACGGCCCGTCAGGAGGCCGCCCCGGTGCCGCCGCCGCCCGGCATGCCGGCGGCCGTGGGGATCACGTCGTCGATGAGGCCGTACTCCTTGGCCTCGAACGCGTCGAACCAGCGGTCGCGGTCCGAGTCGCGGGTGATCTGCTCGACCGACTGGCCGGTGTGCTGGGCGGTGAGCTCCGCCATGCGCTTCTTGGTGTGCAGCAGCCGCTCGGCGTGGATCTTGATGTCGGAGGCCGATCCGGCCAGGCCGGCGGAGGGCTGGTGGATCAGGATCTCGGCGTTCGGCAGGGCGAAACGCTTGCCGGGGGTGCCGGCGCTGAGCAGGAACTGGCCCATCGAGGCCGCGAGGCCCATGGCGATCGTCACCACGTCGTTCTTGATGAACTGCATGGTGTCGTAGATCGCCATGCCGGCCGTGATCGAACCGCCGGGGCTGTTGATGTACAGGTAGATGTCCTTGTCCGGGTCGGCGGCAAGGAGCAGCAGCTGTGCGGTGATCTTGTTCGCGATGTCGTCGTCGACCGGCTGGCCGAGGAAGATGATCCGCTCGTTGAGCAGCCGGTTGTAGACCTGGTCGCCGAGGCCACCACCGATGGAAGGCTCGCCGGCGGCGGAGGGCATCAGATTCGTCACGTATCCACCTGCTCGTCTTACGACGGCGCCGGGCCGTCTCACGTGTTCTGCCGGGGCTGGGGCCGTCCGGCGGTGCTCGGGGACTCCCCTGCCCTCGTATTCATGGACCCTAACGCGCGGGTCCCTCCGGGGAATCCCGGGAAGGGGGGTGTTCGCCGGGGGCGTAGCGGCGGGGCCCGCGGGGAGCGGGCGTCCGCGGGTGGCGGGCGGTGGCCTGGGGGCGGCCAGGGGGGCGGCAGCGGCTGCTGCCGGGGTGCCCGGGACACGGGGTGCGGGGGGCGTCGGGGCGGGGTCGTCGGGCGTGGGCCGGACCCGCCCGCGAGGTGGGGCCGTATCGGTGGGGCATGCCGGATCACGCGGTGGGGCCGCACCGCAGGGGGCAGCCGCATGCTCGACGCGGCGCCGCGCTCCGCCACGGACGCGGACGGGCCCCGGGGGGCTTCGCGCCCCGGGGCCCGTCTTCTGTCTGCCGTCCCGCGGCCGTCCGCCGCGGGACGCCGTCGGCTCAGGCCTCGGGCTTGTCCTCGGCGGACTCGGTCCCGGAGCCGGACTCGGCCGCGGCGGCCTCGGTCTCGTCCTCCTCGTCGTCCAGGTCGACGATCTCGCCGTTGGTGTCCTTCACCGTGGCGGCCTCGACCACGACGGCCAGCGCCTTGCCGCGGGCGACCTCGCCGACCAGGAGCGGGACCTGGCCCTGCTCGACGACCGCCTGGGCGAACTGGTCCGGGGACATGCCGGAGGAGGCCGCACGCCGCATGAGGTGCTCGGTGAGCTCCTCCTGGTTGACGTTGAGCTTCTCCTGCTTGACCAGCTCGTCGAGGACGAACTGGGTCTTGATGCCCTTGACCGCCGCCTCGCGGGTCTCGGTCTCGAACTCCTCGGCGGTCTTGCCCTGGAGCTCCAGGTACTTGTCGAGGGTGAGGCCCATCTGGCCGAGCTGGTGGTGCTCGAGGTTGTGCTTGCGGGTGTTGATCTCGTCCTCGAGCAGCTTCTCGGGGACCGGGACCTCGACCAGCTCGAGCAGCTTCTCCAGGACGCGCTCCTGGGCCTGCGTGGCCTGGTCGAACTGCTTCATGTTCTCCAGGCGCTTGCGGCTGTCGGCCTTCAGCTCGTCCAGCGTGTCGAACTCGGAGGCGAGCTGCGCGAAGTCGTCGTCCAGCTCGGGCAGTTCGCGCTTGGCGACCTGGGTGACCTTCACGGTGACCTCGGCCTCGCGGCCCGCCGCGGAGCCGCCCTTGAGCTCGGAGGTGAAGGTGGCCTCGCCACCGGCCTCCAGGCCCTTCACGGCGTCGTCGATGCCGTCCAGCAGCTCGCCGGAGCCGATCGTGTAGGAGACGCCCTTGGCGACGCCGTCCTCCAGGACCTCGCCGTCGACCTTGGCCTCCAGGTCGACCGTGACGACGTCGCCGTCCTCGGCCGCGCGCTCGACCGGCGTGGTGGAGGCGAAGCGCTCGCGCAGCTGCTCGACCGACTTCTCGACGTCCTCGTCGGTGACCTCGACGGCGTCGACCTCGACCTCGATGCCGGAGTAGTCCGGGATCTCGATGGCGGGGCGGACGTCGACCTCGGCGGTGAAGTTCAGCGTCTCGCCGTCCTTCAGCTCGGTGATGTCGACCTCGGGCTGGCCCAGGACGTTCAGCTCGGCCTCGTTGACCGCTTCCGTGTAGAACTTCGGGAGCGCGTCGTTGACGGCCTCCTCCAGCACGGCGCCCCGGCCGAACCGCTGGTCGATGACCCGCGCCGGGATCTTGCCCTTGCGGAAGCCCTTCACCGTGACCTGCTGGTTGATCTTCTTGTACGCCGCGTCGAGGCTGTCCTTGAGCTCCTCGAAGGGCACCTCGACAGTGAGCCGAACCCGGGTCGGGTTCAGGTTCTCCACGGCGCTCTTCACGGTTCGGTCTCCTTGTGGCTGACTTCT
Organism: Streptomyces sp. NPDC006610; assembly: GCF_040611575.1. NCBI lineage: Bacteria > Bacillati > Actinomycetota > Actinomycetes > Kitasatosporales > Streptomycetaceae > Streptomyces > Streptomyces sp. NPDC006610. The sequence continues at coordinate 111,932 of NZ_JBEXOP010000019.1, read as the reverse complement.
CGGGTTCTGCCGGGGCCAGAGCGGGCCCGGCGGATTTGCTCCGCCCGGAGACTTCAGTGCTGCCTCAGTGAGTGCTGCTTCAGTGCTGAGAGACACGGGCGTGCAGCTTGCATAGTAACGGCAGCGGCTACACCGCCCAAAAGGCGATCACCCGGGGTGATGGCGGCGGGCGATCGGGGCCGGTGGTCGCGGTCGAGCGCCGGTGGCCGGGGCCGTGATCGCGCGGCCGGCCGCGCAGGCGGGACGCACAGGCGGATCGCGCAGGTGGTCGGGGTGGCGGGATTTGAACCCACGGCCTTCCGCTCCCAAAGCGGACGCGCTACCAAGCTGCGCCACACCCCGTTTGGTGCGACACGTAGGGTACATGCCCGCAGGCTGCGGGTCTCCCGTATTCACCGGGCCCACACCCGGTGTCGGCGCGTGGACCGGAAGGGGTGTGCGACGACGGGGGCCGACCCGCTACGATGCCTGCAGTGCCGCGGTCACCGACCTGCGGCGCCTCGTGTGCGGGCGTAGCTCAATGGTAGAGCCCCAGTCTTCCAAACTGGCTACGCGGGTTCGATTCCCGTCGCCCGCTCCAGCACGGCTCAGGCCCAGGTGAACGGGTGGTTACCCGTTCACCTGGGCCTGAGTCGTCTCCTCGACCTCCCGTGTGTCCCGGGAGGGTCAGAAGCTGATCGAGTTGACCGTTTCCGCGATGGAGTTGAGGAAGCGGTTGATCGACGGGGCCATGCCGGTGGAGGCGAGGAAGAAGCCGAAGAGGATCGCCACGATGGCGGGACCCGCCTTGATCGAGCCGCCGCGCATCATCACCACCAGGATGATCGCCAACAGCAGCACCACTGACAGTGAAATGGCCACAACTGATCACACCCTCGGTCGGTTCCGTGCACCCGGCCAGGGGATCCGGTCCGACGCCCCCGCCCAGAACCATCGTGCCACCAACCAGCCACTCTTATGCGGCTGCTGACGTAACGACGGGGACGGCGGGGATGTCCGGGACGTCCGTTCCGGTCGGCCCGGCAGCGGTTTCCCGGGGCCCGTTCGGCTCTACTGCGCCGTGAGGCCGAGGAGGGCGCGCATGCGGGCGTACTTCCGGGTCAGGCGGGCGCGGGTGGGCGCGTCGAGGCGGGCCAGGCGGGCCGGGTCGGCGTTGTGGGCCAGGTCCGCCTCCTTGACCAGCAGTGCGCCCGGCGTGGCGAGGATCCGCGCGGCGTACTCCTCGGGCGGCTCCCCCGGCCGTTTGGTGAGGGCGCGGACCACGTCCTTGGTACGGCCGCTCAGCGCGGCCTCGTCCAGTTGCCGCTCGGAGAGGGCGTCGTCCTCGACGGCGTCGTGCAGCCAGGCCGCCGCGATCTGGTCGGCGTCGCCGCCGCGGGCGCGCACGCCTTCGGCGACGGCGTGCAGATGCTCGGCGTAGGGGCGGCCCGCCTTGTCGGTCCGGCCCTCGTGGGCGGCGCGGGCGAGGGCCTCGACCTCGGCCAGGGTCAGGGGCGTGCGCGGCGTCTCGGTCACGCCGACAGTGTGGCAGCCAGCGCCGTCGGGCCCTCGCGGCAGATCAGCAGCAGGGCGCGGTCGTCGTTGACGTCCTTGGCCACCGCCTCGATGAGATGCCAGGCGGCGCCGTGGAAACCGCCGGCGACGTAGCGGTCGGCCTCGCCGGTGAGCCGGTCGAGCCCTTCGACGATGTCCCGCTCGGAGGTTTCGACCAGGCCGTCCGTGAACAGCATCAGTACGTCGCCGGGCCGCAGCGAGCCCTTCACCGGGTCGAACTGCGCGCCCTCGTACACGCCGAGCAGCGGTCCCTCGGCCGCCTTCTCCTCCCAGCGGCCGCTGCCGGCGTTGAGCTGGAGGCCCGGCGGGTGGCCCGCGGAGTACAGCTCGTAGTCGCCGGAGTCCAGGTCGAGGACCAGGTGGATGGAGGTCGCGAAGCCCTCGTCCCAGTCCTGGCGGAGCAGATAGCCGTTGGCGGCGGGCAGGAAGTCGTGCGGGGGCAGCGAGCCCAGCAGACCGCCGAACGCCCCCGACAGCAGCAGGGCGCGCGAGCCGGCGTCCATGCCCTTGCCGGAGACGTCCGTGAGCACGACCTCCAGGGTGCGCCCGCCGTTCGTGCGGGCCGCGACCACGAAGTCGCCCGAGAAGGACTGTCCGCCCGCCGGTCTGAGCGCCATCTCGCGGTGCCAGCCCTGCGGCAGCTTCGGCAGCTTGCTCTGCACCCGGATGCGTTCGCGCAGGTCGAACAGCATGGTGCCGCCGCGCCGCCAGGGCACCCCGACCCGGCTGCGGAACTGCGCGATCAGCAGGCCGAACATGCCGCACGCGGCGACCACCAGGACGACGCCGGGCGTCACCCGCGACGGGCCCTCCGTGTAGGGGCCGAGCCTGACCGATTCCACGATCAGCGCCGTGGCCGCCGCGGCGTACAGGCCGAGCAGGCTCGCCGGGCGCAGCAGCAGGCCGCCGGCGACGATCGGCAGGACCAGCGCGGCGGGCGAGCACCACACCGAGTTGGCGAGGGTGCCGGCCGCGATCAGCGGGACGGTGAGGAGCAGTCCGGCAAGGGCGATCCAGTCGGACCCGTCGCCGCGGAAGTAGTCGACGGCGCTTCGGCGCACGCCGACGCGGGCCCGGTGCCACTTCTTCTTCCACCGGGCCGTGAACGTGTCGGCCGCCGTGCGCCGCTCTCGTCCTGCTGCCATTAGTTCGGGACCCTATCCATCGGACCAGCTCCTTGGCACGGGTGGTCCCACTTGTCCCCCGTCCGAGGCTCGACTTCACAGTGAACTCGACGGAAAGCCGCCGCGCCCGGGTCCGACGGAAATTACGTCGCTCCGTCCGCAAGGCCCTGGTAGGCATGAGGACATGACCTCAGACACCGCCGCCGGACCCGTGACCGACCTCGCACCTGGCTCCCTCCCGGGGCCGCGACTGCTACGGCCGGAGGAGTGGGACGGCTGGTTCGACAACCTGGTCCGCGCGTTCGGCGGGACGCCTGAGTCGCCCGAGGAACGGGAGTTGTGGCGCAGCCTCACCGAATTCGGGCGTTTCATCGGGGTTTGGGACGGGGACGCGTGCGTGGGGACGGCGGGGGCGTTCAGCTTCCGGGTGTCCGTGCCGGGCGGGGCCGTGGTGCCGGCGACGGGCGTGACGATGGTCGGCGTGGCCGCCACGCACCGGCGGCGCGGGGTGCTCACGTCGATGATGCGACGGCAGTTGGACGACGTCCGGTCCTGGGGCGAGCCGCTGGCGCTGCTGACCGCCTCCGAACCGGCCATCTACGGCCGGTTCGGCTACGGCGCGGCGACCTTCTCCCTCGGCGCGGAGATCGACACCGCCCGGGTACGGCTGTCGGCGCCGGCCGGCGCGGACGACGTACGGCTGCGGTACGCGCCGCCCGGTGACGTCCTCGACGCGTGCGAGGCCGTGTACGCACGCCTGGTGCCCGGGCGGCCCGGGATGCTGGCGCGGCGGCCCGGCTGGGAGCGGGCGGGGGTGCTCGATCCGGAGCAGGACCGGGACGGGGCGTCGCCGCTCCAGTGCGTGGTCGCGGAGCGGGCCGGGGAGGGCGGCGGTCCGGAGGTCGTCGGCTACGCGCGGTTCCGGGTGAAGTCGCAGTGGGGGGAGGCCGGGGCGGACGGGACGGTCGTCCTGGACGACCTCGCCGCGCTCGACCCGGTGACGGAGGCGGCGCTGTGGCGGTTCCTGTTCTCGATCGACCTGACGAGCACGCTGACCCTGCGGGGGCGGCCCGTGGACGACGCCTGGCAGTACCTCGTCTCCGACATCCGGCGCTGCCGGACGCGGTCGCGGGACGCGCTGTACGTGCGGCTGGTGGACGTGGGGGACGCCCTGGCCGCGCGGACCTACCAGACGCCGGTGGACGTGGTGTTCGAGGTCGAGGACGCCTTCTGCCCCTGGAACGCCGGGCGTTGGCGGCTGAGCGGCGACGCGAAGGGGGCGGTGTGCGAGCGTACGGCCGACCCCGCCGACCTCGCGCTGTCCGTACGGGAGTTGGGGGCCGCGTACCTCGGGGGCGTGAGCCTGGCCGCGCTGGGCCGGGCGGGGCGGGTGCGGGAGCTGCGGGGCGGGGCGCTGGCGGAGGCGGCGGTGGGGTTCGGGAGCGCGGTGGCGCCCTGGCTGCCGCACGGGTTCTGAGGGTGGGTCCGGCCGGGCTCCGTCAGGGTTTCTGACAGGTCGGGCACCAGAAGAGGTTGCGGGCGGCGAGACCGGCGGTGCGGATCTCGCCGCCACAGATGTGGCAGGGCAGGTTGGCCCTGCGGTAGACGTAGACCTCTCCGCCGTGGTCGTCGACGCGCGGCGGGCGGCCCATCGCCTCCGGGGTGTGCTCGGGGCGGACGGTGTCGATGCGGTTGTTGCGCACGCCCTCGCGCATGAGCGCCACGAGGTCGGCCCAGATCGCGTCCCACTCGGCGGGCGTGATGTCCCTGCCCGGGCGGTACGGGTCGATGCGGTGCCGGAAGAGGACCTCGGCGCGGTAGACGTTGCCGACGCCGGCGACGACCTTCTGGTCCATCAGCAGCGCGGCGATCGTCGTACGGCTGCGGGAGACGCGCCGGTACGCGTCCTGCGGGTCGGCGTCCGCGCGCAGGGGGTCGGGGCCCAGGCGGGCGTGTATCGCGTCCTTCTCGGCGCCGGTGATCAGGGCGCAGGCGGTGGGGCCGCGGAGGTCGACGTAGGAGGTGGGGTTGGCGAGGCGGAGGCGGACGGTGTCGGTGGGCGGGGGCGCGGGGGCGTCGCCGAAGGTCACCTTGCCGAAGAGGCCGAGGTGGATGTGGACCCACTCGTCGTCGCGGAAGCCGAGGAAGAGGTGTTTGCCGTGGGCGTCGGCGGTGGTGAGGGAGGTGCCGTCGAGGAGGGCGGCGGCGTCGGCGAACTTGCCCTGGGGGCTGGTCACGCGGGTGACTCCGCCGGTGAAGCGGGCGGCGTAGTCCTGGGCCAGGCGGTGGATGGTGTGGCCCTCTGGCACGGTGCGGGTCCCTTCTGTCGCCGTTGTTCTGCCCACCCGCCTGCCCGACTCGGCCGGAGGGAAGGTGGCCTCGCCCCGGGTCTGCGCCCCGGACCCCGAGTGTTCGCCCAGCTCCCGGCCCACTCGGTCGGGCAGGGGGTGGCTGTCGTACCGGGGGCTCCCCCTGGACCGGCGGGGACTGCCTTGCCGCACCCCTCCCGGGGGTTCGGCCCGGGCCGGGCATCGGTCCGCCCGGCTCGGTGGGGCAGCAGGTTCGGCTGCCCGCGGCTCCGCCCCGACGTCGGCAGGGACAGCGGGTGGCGGTCGCCCCGGAGCCGAGCCCGCACCTGGGAAAGCACTGCGTTCCCCCTGCACCCCGCTGGGCATCGTCGCCGCGCCGTCGCGAAGGCTTCGTCCCACCCTCGCGCCGGCTGTCCCGGCACGGCGCGCGCCGAGGCTCCGCCGAGCCGCCCGGCGTCCGCACGCACGTCCCCGAGCCGCCCGTTCAGGCACCCCGCCCCGGCCGCTCACCTCGTGAGCGGCCCGTCGTCGGCCCGGCCCCGGCGCGGAGCGCTACTGCTGCGGGTGGTGCGCCGGGATCGGCGGGAGGTCGCCCTTGGTTTCGTAGGCCGACAGCATCTCGATGCGGCGCACGTGGCGCTCGTCGTTCGAGAACGGGGTGGTCAGGAACGTCTCGACGAACCTCGTCGCCTCGTCCTGCGTGTGCATGCGCGCGCCCACCGCGATCACGTTCGCGTTGTTGTGCTGGCGCCCCAGAGCCGCCGTCTCCTCGCTCCAGGCGAGAGCCGCGCGTACGCCCTTGACCTTGTTCGCGGCGATCTGCTCGCCGTTGCCGGAGCCGCCGATCACGATGCCCAGGGCCTCGGAATCGGCCGCCGTGCGCTCGGCGGCGCGGAGGCAGAACGGGGGGTAGTCGTCCTGGGCGTCGTAGATGTGGGGCCCGCAGTCGACGGGCTCGTGGCCGGCTTCCCTGAGCCACTCGACGAGGTGGTTCTTGAGTTCGTAGCCGGCATGGTCGGAACCGAGGTACACGCGCATGGGCACGAGTGTGACACGGGGGTCGGTACGGGGCTGCGGCGGGTGTCACATGTGCGGCGAGCACAGTGCGGGGCAGAAGCTCAGGACAACCTCAAGTAACGATCCGGAATCAAAGGTTCCCTCATCCGTTTGCCTTCGATTCACTGGATCGACTCCCACAAGGGGCACTGCCTACCGGCGTAAAGGAAATCCCTCCCATGACCTCGCAGCCGACTCTTACCCAGACCGGACGCGGCCCAGGAGAACCCGGGAAGGCCGGCGAACCCGGCACCGGACTCCAGGCAGGGCTCAAGAACCGGCATCTGTCGATGATCGCCATCGGCGGTGTCATCGGCGCCGGGCTGTTCGTCGGATCAAGTTCCGGCATCGCCACGGCGGGACCCGGCATCCTGCTCTCGTACGCCCTCGTCGGCACGCTCGTGGTGCTGGTGATGCGCATGCTCGGCGAGATGTCCGCCGCCAACCCGACCTCCGGGTCGTTCTCCGCGCACGCCGACCGTGCGCTCGGCCCCTGGGCCGGGTTCACCATCGGCTGGCTCTACTGGTTCTTCTGGGTCGTCGTGCTCGCGGTCGAGGCGACCGCCGGCGCCGCGATCCTCGAGTCGTGGATCCCGGCCGTCCCGCAGTGGGGCTGGGCGCTCATCGTGATGGTGGTGCTGACCGCCACCAACCTCGTCTCCGTGGGCTCCTACGGCGAGTTCGAGTTCTGGTTCGCCGGCATCAAGGTCGTCGCCATCGGCGCCTTCATCGTCATCGGCGGGCTCGCCGTGTTCGGGCTGCTGCCCGGCGTCGACAGCGACCAGGCGGGGCTGTCCAACCTCACCGGGCACGGCGGCTTCCTGCCCAACGGACCCGGCGCCATCCTCACCGGCGTGCTGCTCGTCGTCTTCTCCTTCATGGGCAGCGAGATCGCCACCCTGGCCGCCGGCGAGTCCGAGGACCCGCAGCGGGCCGTGACCAAGTCGACCAACAGCATCATCTGGCGCATCGGCGTCTTCTACCTGGGTTCCATCTTCGTCGTCGTCTCGCTGCTGCCCTGGGACTCCGCCTCCATCAAGGAGGACGGCTCCTACGTCGCCGCCCTGGACTCCCTCGGCATCGCGCACGCCGGCCAGATCATGAACTTCATCGTGCTGACGTCCGTGCTGTCCTGTCTCAACTCCGGCCTCTACACCGCCTCCCGCATGGCCTTCTCGCTCGGCGAGCGCGGTGACGCCCCGAAGTCCTTCGCCCGGACCACCGGTCAGGGCGTGCCGCGCACGGCGATCCTCGTCTCCGTGGTCTTCGGGTTCGTGGCCGTCTTCTTCAACTACAAGTTCCCGGACTCCGTCTTCCTCTTCCTCGTCAACTCCAGCGGCGCCGTGGCCCTGTTCGTGTGGCTGGTGATCTGCTTCTCGCAGCTGCGCATGAGGAAGATCATCCAGGCGGAGTCGCCGGAGAAGCTGGTCGTGCGGATGTGGCTGTACCCGTATCTGACGTGGGCCGCCGCCGCGCTGATCGTGTTCGTCCTCGGGTACATGCTCACCGACACCGAGCACGACGGGCGCTCCACCGTCCTGCTGTCGCTGCTCGTCGCCGCCGTGGTGCTCGGCATCGCGGTAATCCGGCAGCGGGTCCGGTCCCGGCGGGCGGCGGGCGTCATCGCCGGCTGACCGACGAGCGGCCGTCGCAGACGTCGTACACAAGGAGCGGGGCCCCGCGGCGACCACCTCGCCGCGGGGCCCTGCTCGTCGTACGGGGGCGTCGGCCGTCAGGCCTTGTCGCGCCGGCCCGCCAGCTTCCACGCCGCCGGCAGCACGCCCATCGCCAGGGCCGCCTTCAGGGCGTCGCCGATCAGGAACGGGGTCAGGCCGGCCGCGATCGCGGCGGAGGCGGACATGCCGGTCGCCAGGGCCAGGTACGGCACGCCGACGGCGTAGACGATCGCCTCGCCCAGCAGCATCGCGCCCGCCGTCCGCCACGGGGAGCGGTCCGCGCCGCGGCGGGCCAGCGCCCCCACGGCGGTCGCGGCGAGGAGGAGGCCGATGACGTAGCCGAAGGACGGGGCGGCGACGCCGGAGCCGCCCTGCGCGAACCACGGCACGCCCGCCATGCCGGCCAGCGCGTACAGGGCCAGGGAGAGGAAGCCGCGGCCCGTGCCGAGGGCGGCGCCGACGAGGAGCGCGGCGAAGGTCTGGCCGGTCACCGGGACCGGGGAGCCGGGGACGGGCACCGAGAGCTGGGCCGCGAGGCCGGTGAGGGCGGCGCCGCCGGCGACGAGCGCGATGTCGCGGGCACGCGAGGCGGGGAGGAGGTCGGCGAGGACCCGGCCGGGGCGGACGGGGGCGACGGCGGTGCTCATGGGGACTCCGCGGGGGTGAGGGCGGTTCGGGACACCGTGACGCTAACCCAGGGGCGGCATGGCGATCACCGTCACCGACCGACAAAGGCGGCAGGCGCGCGTTGGTGGGCTCCGGACAATCGGGGATGAGGGCAAGGAGGGTGGGGTGATGCCCGTCACGGAGGTCGGGACGGGTGTGTCACTCGAGGGCGGGGTGGGTACATCTGTAGGTTTTCACCAATCCCGCCCTCGCCTCGCCGACGCCCCGGCGCCCCTTCTCGCGGAACGGACTCCTGCCCTCCTCGACTCGCCCTCGTGTCGCTTCCGCGCCCGCGAGGACCTTTTTGTTGCTAGGTTGTAGTTGCAAACTCTTTGCAATAAGAGGTCGGAGGGGACCTGTGATGCCCGTCTACACGCTGCCTGAACTGCCGTACGACTACTCCGCGCTCGCGCCCGTGATCAGCCCCGAGATCATCGAGCTGCACCACGACAAGCACCACGCCGCCTATGTGAAGGGCGCCAACGACACGCTGGAGCAGCTCGCGGAGGCGCGCGACAAGGAGCAGTGGGGCTCGGTCAACGGGCTGGAGAAGAACCTGGCCTTCCATCTCTCCGGTCACATCCTGCACTCGATCTACTGGCACAACATGACCGGCGACGGCGGCGGCGAGCCCTTGGAGAAGGACGGGGTGGGCGAGCTGGCGGACGCGATCGCCGAGTCGTTCGGGTCCTTCGCCGGCTTCAAGGCGCAGCTGTCGAAGGCGGCGGCCACGACGCAGGGCTCCGGGTGGGGCGTCCTGGCGTACGAGCCGCTGAGCGGCCGGCTGATCGTCGAGCAGGTGTACGACCACCAGGGCAACGTCGGGCAGGGCGCCACGCCGATCCTGGTCTTCGACGCCTGGGAGCACGCCTTCTACCTGCAGTACCGCAACCAGAAGGTGGACTTCGTCGAGGCCATGTGGCGGGTCGTCAACTGGCAGGACGTGGCCCGACGTTACGAGGCCGCGAAGTCCCGCGCGGACGTGCTGCTGCTCGCGCCGTGACGGCGCGTCCCCCGCGTCCCGCCTCGTGATCGTCTTCTCACCTTTCACCGGGGCGGGCGGTAAGACGGAAGGCCCTCACGAGGACGTGACTCGTGAGGGCCTTCCGCGTCGGCCCCCGGCCGGATTAGCCTCCGGCTGGGGTGCGGGGCGGCGCGTCCGGCGCCGGCGCCCGCTCTCCGAGGAGGCGCCATGGCCTGGGTCCGCTGTCCGAACTGTCCCGGCAGTTCCATGAAGTGGTTCACGTCACTGACCGGGGACGAGATCCCGGCCGTCCGGAAACTGGTCGCCGAGATCTTCCCCGACGAGTTCTTCACGCCCGGCGCCTATCAACGGTGCCGCCAGGAGGGGTGCCGTCGGGTGCAGCGCAAGGACCGGTGGGCGCGCGGCGGCACGCTGCCGGAGCCCGAGGGGAAGTGACCGGGCTCAGAGGTTGCTGAAGTCCGGGCCCTTGGTGCGGGTCCGCTTGATCTCGTAGAAGCCGGGCACCGAGGCCACCGCGAGGGTGCCGTCCCACAGGCGCAGCGCCTCCTCGCCCTTGGGCGTGGGGGTGACGACCGGGCCGAAGAAGGCGATCTCCTCGCCGTCGGGGCCGGGCACCGCGATGACGGGGGTGCCGACCTCCTGGCCGACCTTCTCGATGCCCTCCTTGTGGGAGGCGCGCAGCTGGGCCTCGTACGGGGTGTCGTCCCAGTGGTCCATCAGGGACTCGGGCAGGCCCACGTCCTTGACCGCGGCGGCGACCACGTCCTTGCCCGGTCCCTCGCCCCGGTTGTGGATGCGGGTGCCGAGCGCGGTGTAGAGGTCGCCGAGGACCTCGGGGCCGTGCTCCTCCTGCGCCGCGATGACGACCCGGACCGGGCCCCACGCCTTGGTGGACAGCAGCTCGCGGTAGTCCTCGGGCAGCTCGTCCAGCTTGTCCTCGTTGAGGACGGCGAGGCTCATGAGGTGCCAGCGGACCTCGATGTCGCGGTGCTTCTGCACCTCCAGGACCCAGCGGGACGTCATCCAGGCCCAGGGGCACAGCGGGTCGAACCAGAAGTCGACGGGGGTCTTGTCCGACATGTCTCTCCTCATGAGGGAAGCGTTTCTCCCGGGAACGTCGGGGCAACGCCGCGTCGCGTGCGGAACATTCCCGGCTGCCTCCCGTCAGGTGCGCATGGCAGGATCAGTGCTGTCCGCATGCTGGACCGAACTGCCGTGACGACCCGAGGAGTGCCGCCCGTGCCCGGTGAGAACCTGTCCCGCGACGAGGCCCGGGAGCGGGCCGCCCTGCTGTCCGTCGACGGGTACGACGTGTCCCTCGACGTGCGGTCCGCCGTCGGCGACGCGGGCGGGGAGCCGCGTACCTTCCGCTCGGTCACCACGATCCGGTTCCGCTGCGCCGAGCCGGGCGCGTCGAGCTTCGCCGACCTGATCGCGCCCGGGGTCACCGCCGTCTCGCTCAACGGCCGCGACCTGGACCCGCGCGAGGTCTTCGACGGCTGCCGGATCACGCTGGAGGACCTGGCCGCCGACAACGAGCTGATCGTCGACGCCCAGTGCGCCTACTCCCGCACGGGCGAGGGGCTGCACCGCTTCGTCGACCCGGAGGACGGCGAGGTCTACCTCTACACGCAGTACGAACCGGCCGACTCCCGCCGGGTGTTCGCCTGCTTCGAGCAGCCGGACCTCAAGGCCCCGTTCCGCTTCGAGGTGCGCGCGCCGCAGGAGTGGACGGTGTGGAGCAACGGCGCCGGCCGGCGCGCCGACGGCGTCTGGCGGTTCGCGGAGACCCGCCCCATCTCGACGTACATCACCTGCGTGGTGGCGGGCCCGTACCACTACGTCACGGACACCTACACCCGGGCCCTGCCCGACGGCGGCACCCTGGAGATCCCGCTCGGCGCGATGTGCCGCAAGGGTCTCGCCCCGCACTTCGACAGCGACGACGTCTTCCTGGTCACCAAGCAGGGCCTGGACTTCTTCCACGACCACTTCGACTACCCGTACCCGTTCGGCAAGTACGACCAGGCGTTCGTGCCCGAGTACAACCTGGGCGCGATGGAGAACCCGGGGCTGGTGACCTTCCGGGAGGAGTTCATCTTCCGCGGGAAGGTGACGCGCGCGTCGTACGAGGCCCGCGCCAACGTGATCCTGCACGAGATGGCGCACATGTGGTTCGGGGACCTGGTCACCATGGTGTGGTGGGACGACCTGTGGCTGAAGGAGTCCTTCGCCGACTTCATGGGCACGTTCGCCAACGTCGGCGCCACCCGCTTCCGGGACGCCTGGATCACCTTCGCCAACCGCCGCAAGGCCTGGGCCTACCGCGCCGACCAGCTGCCCTCCACCCACCCCGTCACCGCCGACATCCGCGACCTCCAGGACGCCAAGCTCAACTTCGACGGCATCACCTACGCCAAGGGCGCCTCGGTGCTCAAGCAGCTGGTGGCGTACGTCGGCCAGGACGCCTTCCTGGAGGGCGCCCGCCGGTACTTCAAGCGGCACGCGTACGGCAACACGCGCCTCGGCGACCTGCTGGCGGTGCTGGAGGAGACCAGCGGCCGGGACATGGCCGCCTGGTCGCGGGCCTGGCTCCAGACGGCCGGCGTCAACTCCCTCACCCCGCAGGTGCTGCTGACCGCCGAGGGGCGGATCGACGAGCTGGCGGTGGTGCAGGAGGCCGCCGAGTCGCACCCGGAGCTGCGCCCGCACCGGGTGGCGGTGGGCCTGTACCGGCGCGGCGGGGACGGTGCGCTGGAGCGCTACGCGCGCGCCGAGGCGGACGTCGACGGACCGCGCACGGTGGTCGCGGAGCTGGCGGGGGCCGAGGCGCCCGACCTGGTGCTGGTCAACGACGACGACCTCACCTACTGCAAGATCCGCTTCGACGAGACGTCGCTGGCGGCGCTGCGCGAGGGGCTGGGCGACGTCACCGACCCGCTGGCCCGGGCGCTGTGCTGGTCGGCTCTGTGGAACATGACGCGGGACGCGCTGCTGCCGGCGCGGGACTTCGTGGACCTCGTGCTGCGGTTCGCGGGGCGCGAGTCGGACATCGGCGTCCTGCAGATGCTGCACGCCTGGGCGCACTCGGCACTGGTCCACTACGCGTCCCCCGCCTGGCGGCCGACGGGCGAGCGGCTCCTGGGCGAGGGCGCCCTGCGCGAGCTGCGGGCGGCCGAGCCGGGCGGCGAGCACCAGCTGGCCTGGGCCCGCTTCTTCGCGACGGCCGCCTCGGGGCGGGCGGAACTGGAGCTGCTGCAGGGGCTGCTGGAGGGCACGGAGAAGATCGACGGTCTGGAGGTGGACCAGGAGCTGCGCTGGTCGTTCCTGGAGCCGCTGGCCGCGCACGGGCTCGCCGACGAGCGGACCCTGGCGCGCGAGCTGGCCCGTGACGACACCGCGTCCGGCAAGCGCCACCAGGTGCGGTGCCTCGCCGCCCGCCCGTCCGAGGCGGTCAAGGCGCAGGCGTGGGCGCAGGTCGTGGAGTCCAAGGCGCTGTCCAACGCGCTGGTCGAGGCCACCATCGCGGGCTTCGCCCAGTCGTCGCAGCGCGAACTGCTCGGGCCGTACGCCGGGAAGTACTTCGCGGTGATCGACCGGATCTGGAGCGAGCGGTCGATCCAGATCGGCATGGACGTCGTCCGCGGCCTCTTCCCGTCCCTCCAGGACTCCCCGGCGACCCTGGAGGCGACGGACGCCTGGCTGACGGCCCACGAGGACGCGGCCCCGGCACTGCGCCGCCTGGTGCTGGAGGCCCGCGACGACCTGGCGCGGGCGCTGCGCGCTCAGGAGTGCGACGCGCGGGCCTGAGCGCCACGAACGGAAGGGGCACGCGGCTCGCGGACTCCCGTCCCGTTCGGGGCTCCGAGCCGCTTGTTGCCGAACCGGCACAGGACGCCCGTAACCCCTGGTCCGCTCACGCGCGGCCAGGGGTTTTCGGCATCCGAACACGCGTACTTCAGGGCGGCGTTGTCCGCATTTGTCGACGGGCGTGTAACAGCGGTTAGGGGCGGGGTCCCGGGCGGGAATCGCCGCATCATGAACCACAACACCCCGCTCCCGCCGCGTCCCCTGCACGTTCCCCCGGCCGACGTCCACGGCCGCCTCCTGACGACCGCGCAGCTTCGCGCGCGGGGCGTGACGGCCGCCGAGACGACCGAGCGGTGCGGGCCCGGCGGCCCCTGGCAGCAGCTGCTGCCCGGCGTGTTCCTGCTGCACCCGGACCGGCCGACCGTCGAGGAGCGGCTGCACGCGGCCCTGACCTACGCCTCCCGCGAGGCGCTGCCGCGGGTGCCGTCCCAGCCGGAGCCGGGCGGAGCCCCCCGCGCCGCCTACCCGGAGGCGATGCTCACGGGCCTGGCGGCGCTGAAACTGCACGGCTTCGCCGCCGCTCCCCCGCTCGCCGCCCTGGACCGCGTCGACGTGCTGGTCCCCCGGCTGCGCCGGATCCGGTCGACCGGCTTCGTGCGGGTCGTGCGCACCGCCGCGCTGCCCGCCCCCGGCCGGGCGGCGGGTCTGCCGGTCGCGCCCGTGCCGCGCGCCCTGGCCGACGCGGTCGCCCGGCTGACGGACCCGACCGACGTGCGCGGACTGCTCACCGAGGCCGTACGGGCCCGCCACTGCGACCCGGCCTCGGTGGTGCGCGAACTGACCCGGGCACGACTGCTGAACCGCCCGCACGTCGTGGACGCCGTCGACTCCCTGCTCGCCGAGGGGCGTGCCCTGGCGGAGGACCGGCTGTACCGGCTGGTGCGGGACCACCGGCTGCCGGACCCGCTGTGGGACGTCGAGCTGCGCCTTCCCGGCGGCCCCGGCCTCGGCGGCGTCGACGCCTACTGGCCGGAGCACGCCGTCGCCGTCGAGCTGGACGCCCGCGGCCGGCGCCACGAGGACGACCCGCAGTGGGCCGAGTGGGTCCGCAGGCGGGAGCGCCTGGAGCGGCTCGGCGTCACGGTCGTGCGGGTGACGCCGAAGCGGCTGCGGGAGTCGCCGCACGAGCAGGCGGCGGTCCTGCGCACGGCCCTGATGGCGTCGGCGGACCGGGAGCCCGCCGCCTACCTGGTCGTCCTGCCCCGGCAGTGACCCGGGGTGTCCGACGGCCTCTACCCCTTCTTCAGCACCAGCTCCGTGTTGCGGTCGCGGGCCTCGCCCGCCAGGTCCGTGCGGGCGCCGGGCGCGTTGAAGGAGATCTCCCGGTAGAGGGCCGCCAGGCCGGTCTGGGAGAGGTCGGTGAAGTCGGTGGCGTGCGGCGCGGCCGACTCCACGAGGGTCGTGAACACCGAGAGGGTGCCGTCCTTGTTGTCGACCAGCTCGATCACGCGGGCCAGCTGCGGGAAGTCCACGTGGGAGGCGGTGGAGATCTCCCAGAAGGAGTGACCGGCGGAGCCCGTGTGCGCGGTGATGTCGTTGCGGTGGATGTGGCCGTTGACCCAGGCGAGGACGTTGCGGTGGCGGCCCAGCACGGCGAGGACGTCGTCGCCGTTGTGCCGCCGCTCGTTCGGCCGGGCGGGGTCGGGGCGCGGGTTGTCCATGGTCTTGCTGGTGTGGTGGCTGAAGACGACGACGTACGCGTCCTTGTTCCGGCGCAGGGTGCGGTGCAGCCAGGTCAGCTGACCGGCGCCGATGGAGCCCTCGTAGTGGCCGCCAGGGTCGGTGGTGTCGAGGCTGATGCCGATGACGTCGTCGGCGATGCGGAAGCTGTAGTACTGGGTGCCCGCTTCGACGTTGGCGCCCGAGTAGCCGTGGCCGACGGGGCCCGGGCCGGTGTACGCGGGGTCGAGGTGGGCCTTGACGTACTCGACGGCGGTGTAGGGGGCGCGCCGCTCGTCGGGGGTGATGGAGCGCAGGTCCCGGGCGTGCGCGCGCATCAGGTCGCGGTAGAGCAGGCCGAGCGGGTCGCGGGCGGTCTTGATGGAGTCCTGGAGCTTCTTGGCCTCGGCGGCGGACAGCGCCATCAGCTTCTTGCCGCCGGCGGCGAACTCGGCGAGGTACGGGTCTCCGTGGCCGTAGCAGCCGAGCGGGAGGGAGTCGTGGTTGCCGACGGTGGAGTACCAGGGCAGGTTGAGGCCGGGGCTGCGCACCTCGCGCATGGCGGCGGCGAGGAAGCCGTCCAGGTGCGGGAAGCCGCGCTGCTTGTCGGCGTCGCGGACGGCGGAGTCGGGCTGCCAGAACTGCTTGAGCCCGCTGCTCTGCACGCCCTCGTAGTGCCGCGGGTCACCGGAGTTGGGGGTGACCCGCCCGCCGCTCAGCACGGTCAGGAACCACTCCAGCTCGGTGCGGGCGTTGTTGTCGGTGTTGTCGCCGGTCGTCATGGCGAAGTGCAGCGGGGCGCCGGTGACGGGGGCGCCCCGCAGCGCGTTGACCCGCTCGACCAGGGAGACCGCGCCCTGCACGCTGAGCAGTTCCTGCGGACGCCAGGCGTGCACGTCGGCGGAGCGCAGGAACTCCAGCCGCAGCGGGTGCTGGGCGTCGATGATGTGCAGGTCGGTGAGCTGCACGAAGGCGGCGAGCGCGGTACGGCGGTCCGCGCGGCCCGACTTGGGCGTGGCGAGTTCGCTGCGCACGACCCGCTTCCAGCCGGGGCCGTCGCCGAGGCGGCGGTAGCCGGAGGAGGTGCGGGGCGCGGCGACGGAGGCGAGGGTGGTGCCGCGGGTGTAGGGGGCGAGGGGCGCGGCGGGCGCCTTGCGGGAGGAGGCGACGGCGGCCTCGTGCTCGGCCGCGGCGGGGGCGGCCTCGCTCTCGGTGGGCCGCAGGGCGTATCCCACGCCGGCGGACAGGGACACCGCACCGGCGGCGGCGAGGAGCGTACGGCGATCGACCGCCGCCCGGGCGGCGGCAGAGCTGGCGACAGAGCGTGTGCGCGACATGCGCGATCTCCCCGAGTGCGAAACGCGTCGGCAGTGACCGCGGACGGCCGCTTGCGCGGGCCCCCCGCTCACTGGGGATCGTTGGCACCGGGAATGGCCTGCGCGTTAATGAGACGCCAACGCGCAGCGCCGATCGCGGGACGTGGATCACGGGGCCGCCTGCCCGCCCACGCCCGCTCCCCGACCGGCTGTCGACCGGTCACGCGGTGTTCATCTTGCGGGGAATCGCGGCATGTCGGTCCGGGTCCGGGTCCGGGTCCGGGTCCGGGTCCGGGTCCGGGTCCGGGTCCGGGGCCGGGGCCGGGGCCGCAGGTCGCCGCCCCTACCCCACCCGCCCCGAGGCCGGCCGCTCCCGCCACAGTCTCAGGCCGAGGTCCACCAGGCCGATGCGGCGCAGGGCCGGGACCGCGTCGAGGGGGTGCCAGGCGGCCATGTCCGTGGAGCCGCCGATCTCGGGGCGCAGTTCGCCGGCGACGACCGTGCCCTCGTAAAGGAGGCGCACTCCGTGGTGGTCGGACGGGGAGCGCAGGCGGCGCGGGGAGGTCAGACGCAGGGAGTCGACGCCCAGGATGGCGGTGACCTCGATGTCGTAGCCCGTCTCCTCGCGGACCTCGCGGCGGACGGTGTCGTAGGGGTCCTCCCCGTGTTCCATGCCGCCGCCGGGCAGCACCCACTCGGGGACTCCGTCGGGGGCCGGGGAGCGGGCGAGGAGGACCTGCCCGTCACGGACGCATATGGCGTAGGCCGCCACCCTCAACGTCTTGCGCACGCACGGACGTTAACCCGCCGCGTCCGGATCGGCGGCGGAGTATCGGGGCCCGGACCTGCACAAGGCGGCGCACGGCGGCGTTTCGGTCACCTCCGGGGACGCGCCCGCCGCCGCTCCCCCGGGTGCGTAACACGGGCGCAATGAAACTCCGCGCCCGTTTTCGGTGGTGACGTCCGCCATACCCCGGAACGCACATCGGGGGTTTTCCCCACACATCGATTTCGATTCGGCCAACTTCTCCCGAACAACCGTCCCCTGTACCAGGCTGAGCGCTCGTCCGGGACCGAGTTCCGGACCTGGCGGTCAAGGCCGTTCGGCCCGACCGGCCTTGACCGCCTCACGCTCGATTCCTTTACCAACAAGGGATGCCGATGACCTTCACCCCCCAGCGCGAACCGATACCGGGCGCCAGACGCGTGGCCCGGATCGCCGTCGCCGCCGGTCTCGTCGCCGCGCTCTCGGCGGCCGGACCGGTTCCGATGGCCCTCGCCGCGGACCCGGCCCCCGCCACCGCCGCCGACCCCGGCGTCAAGTCCGCCCACGAAAAGCTCGGTTCCGACGACGCCGACCTGCTCGCCGAGGCCAAGGCCGACGGCGCCAAGAGCGTCACGATGATGGTGGCGACGGCGCCCGGGCAGACCGAGCGCGTCGCCGAGCAGCTCGACTCGGTCGAGGGCGGTCTGGTCGGCCGTACGTACGACAAGCTCGGATACGTCCGGGCCACCGTCCCCACCGGCGAGGCGGACGCGGCCATCGCCGCCGCAGCCAAGCTGTCCTCCGTGCACGGCATCGACCTGCGCGAGGAGATCCCGCTCGACGACCCGACGCCGAGCGGGGACCGGGCCAAGGGCGCGCCCGCCGCCGCGACCGGGACGTACCCGGCGCCCGGACGGCACACCCCGGCCGAGAACCCGTACAACCCGTCCTTCGAGACCGGCGCCGTCGACTTCGTCGAGGACCACCCGAGGGCGGACGGCCGCGGCGTCACCATCGGCATCCTGGACTCGGGCGTCGACCTCGGCCACCCGGCGCTGCAGAAGACCACGACCGGCGAGCGCAAGATCGTCGACTGGGTCACCGCCACCGACCCGGTCGCCGACGGCGACGGCACCTGGCGGCGGATGACGACCTCGGTCGGCGGACCGTCGTTCACCGTCACCACCACCGCGCAGGGCACCGAGACGTTCAAGGCCCCCGAGGGCGCGTTCAAGTTCAACTACTTCGCCGAGTCGGCCACCACGGGCGGCGACATGGCGGGCGACCTGAACCGCGACGGCGACACCACGGACATCTGGGGCGTGCTCTACGACGCCGCCTCCGGCACCGCGCGCGTCGACCTGAACGACAACCTGGACTTCACCGACGACACGGCGATGAAGCCCTACAAGGACGGGTACCAGGTCGGCTACTTCGGCACCGACGACCCGGCGACCGCGATCGCCGAGCGCATCCCGTTCGTGATCGAGATCCGCAAGGACGTCGTCTACAACGCGGCCGGCGCCAAGGCCGACTACGTCAGCATCGGCGTCATCGAGGGCTCGCACGGCACCCACGTGGCCGGCATCACCGCCGCCAACGGCCTGTTCGGCGGCGAGATGAACGGCGCGGCGCCCGGCGCCAAGCTGGTCTCCTCGCGCGCCTGCACCTGGTCCGGCGGCTGCACCAATGTCGCGCTGACCGAGGGCATGATCGACCTCGTCGTCAACCGCGGCGTCGACATCGTCAACATGTCGATCGGCGGCCTGCCCGCGCTGAACGACGGCAACAACGCGCGCGCCGAGCTGTACACCCGGCTCATCGACGAGTACGGCGTCCAGCTGGTCATCTCGGCCGGCAACTCCGGCCCCGGCGCCAACACGATCGGCGACCCGTCCCTCGCGGACAAGGTGATCTCGGTCGGCGCGACCGTCTCCCGCGAGACCTGGGCGGCCAACTACGGCTCCCTGGTGGAGAAGCGGTACGCGATGATGCCGTTCTCCTCGCGCGGCCCGCGTGAGGACGGCGGCTTCACGCCGACGCTCTCCGCGCCCGGCGCCGCGATCAACACCACCCAGACCTGGTCGCCCGGCGGCCCGGTCGCCGAGGCCGGCTACAGCCTGCCGCCCGGCTACTCCATGCTCCAGGGCACCTCGATGGCCTCCCCGCAGGCGGCCGGCGCGAGCGCGCTGCTGCTGAGCGCCGCCAAGCGCAAGGGCATCGAGCTGACCCCGGCGACCCTGCGCACGGCGCTCACCTCGACCGCCGACCACATCCCGGGCGTGCAGGCGTACGAGGAGGGGGCCGGCCTCATCGACATCGAGGACGCCTGGGACGCGATCCTCGACGGCGCCACCGCGCACACCTACACCGTGCAGGCTCCGGTCGACACCGCGATCGACCAGTTCCTCAAGACCCCCGGCCAGGGCACCGGCGTCTACGACCGCGAGGGCGGTCTGAAGGCCGGGCAGAAGAAGACGTACGACGTCACCCTGACCCGTACGTCGGGCGCCGACCGGGCGATCCGGCACGAGCTGCACTTCGAGAACAACGCCGGCGGCACCTTCCGCATCCTCGGCTCCGACGAGGTGCTGCTGCCGCTGAACAAGCCGGTGACCGTCAAGGTCCAGGCCGCCCCGCGGTCCGCCGGCCTCAAGAGCGCCGTCCTCGAGGTGGACGACCCGCGCACCGAGGGCATCGACAAGCTGGTCCTGAACACCGTGGTCGTCTCGGCGCCGCTGGAGTACACCTACTCGGCGTCCGGTTCGGTGCAGCGCAACAGCCACAAGTCGTTCTTCGTGACCGTCCCCGAGGGCGCGAAGGCGCTGGAGGTGGCGATCGGCGGGCTGAAGGACAAGAGCCAGACCCGGTTCATCGCCATCCACCCGTACGGCGTCCCGTCGGACAGCACCGGCACGCCGTTCTGCTACAACAACTACCTCGACGGCAACGGCTGCAAGCCGGGCGTGCGCTCGTACGCCGACCCGCAGCCCGGCGTCTGGGAGATCGAGGTCGAGTCGCGGCGCACCTCGCCGGTGCTCGACAACCCGTTCACGCTGGACGTCACCGTCCTCGGCGCGGCCTTCGACCCGGAGACCGTGACCGTGCCCGAAGCCAAGGTCGGCACGCCGGCCGCCGCCTCCTGGACGGTGACCAACAGTTACGCGGCGATCGACGGCAAGCTGGTCGGCGGACCGCTCGGCTCGTCCAAGACGACCCGTCCGACCATCGCGCAGGGCGCCACCCAGACCACCACCGTGGAGGTCCCCGCGGGCGCCACCTCGCTGGACGTGGCGATCGGCGGCGTCTCGGACAACGCCGCCGACCTGGACCTGTACGTGTACGACGCGGCCGGTGACGTCGTGGGCGAGTCCGCCGACGGCGACTCCGAGGAGCGGGTCTCCCTCGCCGCCCCGGCGGCCGGCGCGTACACCATCGAGGTCGTGGGCTACTCGGTGCCGGCCGGTTCCACCGCGTACGACTACCGGGACGTCTTCTACTCCGCCTCCCTGGGCTCCGTCGACGTCGGCGGCTCGGCCCCGGTGAAGCTGGGCACGGGCGACTCGGCGACCGTCACGGGCAGCGTCACCGCCGCCGCGGCGGCCCCCGAGGGACGCGAGTTCTTCGGGCAGGTGCAGCTGGTCAACGCGCGCGGCACGGTCGCGGGCGTGGGCAGCGTGAAGATCGAGAAGGTCACGCCGTAACCCGGTGACGCCGTCACGCGTCAACCGCGTGACGGCGGACCGCGGTGGCGGGCAGGGGGCGGGCGTCCGGTCGGGCGCCCGCCCCTTTCCGCTGCCCGCGGGCCGCCGTGCCCGCTGTCCGCGGATGCCGTGCTGCGTTGCCCGCGGGTGCCGTGCCCGCTGTCCGCGGATGCGTGCTGCGTCGTCCGCGGGTGCCGGTGCCGCCTTGTCCGCGGGCCGCCGTACGCCGTTATTCGCAGGTCCCCGCGTACGGCAGCGCGTTCTCCAGGATGCGCCGCTGCCGGGCGACGTCCCGCTCGCCGACGTGGACGGCGTCCGGAGTGCGGCTGCCGTGCGGGAGGGCGACCAGGACGTGCTCGCCCTCGTCGAGACCGGCGGCGCGGGCGATCACGAAGACCGTCTCGCCCGCCCGGTTCCCGTCCGGCACGTCCGGCACGTAGGAGCGGGTGATGCGGAGGGTGACGCGTTCCTTCCGGGTGCCGGGCACCGGTTCCACGGCGGCCACCTCGCCCTCGGCGACCAGGCGGGCGCAGGCGAGATAGCCGGGCGCGGCGAGCGCCCCGGCGTCCTTGGCCTCGGCGTCGGCGCGTTCGCCGCCGGCCTCGTCAGCGGAGCTGGTGACGTTCGACGCGGAGCCGGCCTGCACGGCGAGCCAGCCGAGGCCGCTCACCATCGCGCCGGCGGCGGCCACGCCCACGGCCCCGAGGGCCAGGGACCGGACGCGGACGGGGCGCGGGCGGCGCGCGGCACGCCGTGGCGGTGGAGCGGCGGGGCGCGCCGCGGCTGCGGGGGGCTCGGCCAGGGCGTCCCCGAGGAGCGTCAGCTGCCGCTTGAGCAGCGCCACGTCGTCGGCCGCCGCGCGGTATTCGGCGAGATGGGCGGGGTCGGCGTCGCCGGGCAGCGGTTCGCCGGTGAGGACGGCGAGCAGCGGGTCCGGGCGGTCGTCGCCGGGCCGGCCGTCACAGCCGTCGTGTTCGACGGTCACGTCACACCACCTCGTCCTCGTGCAGCCGGGTGCGCAGGGCCCGTACCGCCGTGTGCAGCCTGCTCTTGACCGTGCCCTCCGGGATGCCCAGCTCCTCGGCGATGGAACGCACCGGGAGGTCGGCGTAGAAGCGCAGGACGAGGACCTGCCGCTGGGGATCGGGCAGCTCGTCCAGGCCCTGGGCCACGGCGAGGGACAGCACGCTGGTGTCCTCGCCGGAGGGGAGGCTGGGCTGGCGCAGCGCGGCGAGGCGCTCGCCGAGCCGTTCCTGGCGGCGCTTGGCGCGGTGCCAGTCCATGGCGAGGTTGGAGGCGACGACGGCCGCCCAGGCGGACACGTCGCGCGGCGCCTCCAGCCCGCTCGCGGCCCGTTCCAGCAGCCGCAGGCGGACCTGCTGCACCCCGTCCGGCAGGTCCGCCTGCGGCACGCCGCCGAGCGCGAGCACGGCCCGCACCCGGCGTTCCTGAGCCGCGTCCAGGGGGTCGTCCGCCGCGTGATCCGCGTGGACCGCCCCCTGCCCGCGGCGGGCCTTTCCGCGCAGCACAGCCACCCCTCTCGTCCCGCGTTTCTCCTACGACGCCGGTGGCGACGGAAACGTTCGGTAACGTTTCCGCAACGGCGCGGTGGGAGGGGGCATGTTGTGCGTCACACATGTCCCAGTCCTCGGTCATCCCCGCCAAAAAACTGGACAGGTACGCCGGGGTCGGCCGCATCATGGAGGTGCCTCGGCCGGGCACAGTGCACATATCAGACGTAGAGGGAGTCACCGTGAGGGTCGGAATCGTCGGAGCCACCGGGCAGGTCGGCACGGTCATGCGCAGGATCCTCACGGAGCGGAACTTCCCGGTCACCGAGCTGCGCCTGTTCGCCTCCGCCCGCTCGGCGGGCACGGAGCTGGACGGCGTGACGGTGGAGGACGCGTCCACGGCCGACTACACCGGCCTGGACATCGTGCTGTTCTCCGCGGGCGGCGCGACCTCGAAGGCGCTCGCCGAGAAGGTCGCCTCGCAGGGCGCGGTCGTGATCGACAACTCCTCGGCGTGGCGGCGGGACCCGCAGGTGCCGCTGGTGGTGGCCGAGGTGAACCCGCACGCGATCGCCGACCGGCCCAAGGGGATCATCGCCAACCCGAACTGCACGACGATGGCCGCGATGCCGGTGCTGCGCCCGCTGCACGCGGAGGCCGGCCTCGAGGCGCTGGTCGTCGCCACCTACCAGGCGGTGTCCGGATCCGGGCTGGCCGGCGTGGACGAGCTGTTCGAGCAGGTGCAGAAGGTCGGCGCGGACGCCCCGAAGCTGACCCACGACGGCTCGGCGGTGGAGTTCCCGAAGCCGGACAAGTACGTCGCGCCGATCGCCTACAACGTGCTCCCGCTGGCCGGCTCCATCGTGGACGACGGCCTGAACGAGACCGACGAGGAGCAGAAGCTCCGCAACGAGTCCCGCAAGATCCTGGAGATCCCCGGGCTGAAGGTCTCCGGCACCTGCGTGCGCGTGCCCGTCTTCACCGGCCACTCCCTCCAGGTCAACGCCCGTTTCGCCCGCCCGATCAGCGTGGAGCGCGCCAAGGAGCTGCTGGCCGGCGCCCCCGGCGTGGCCCTCGCGGACGTCCCCACCCCGCTCCAGGCGGCCGGCCAGGACCCGTCGTACGTCGGCCGCATCCGCCGCGACGAGACGGTGGACAACGGCCTGGCCCTGTTCGTCTCCAACGACAACCTCCGCAAGGGCGCCGCGCTGAACGCGGTCCAGATCGCGGAGCTGGTGGCGGCCGAGCTGAAGAAGTAGTCCCGGCCACGAGACAGGGGCGTCCACCGGCGTAGGTCGCGGTGGACGCCCCTGCGTTCGGGCTCCGGGGGGCCATGGGGCTCATGCCACTGCAGCGGCCACACCCTGCCGGGTGAGTCCGCTCTCCTTGCGCAGAGCAGTCAGCTCGCGGCCCCTGATGCGCGCCACGTTCTCCGCCGCTGGTGCGCGCCACGTTCTCCGCCCTGATCCTCGCCCGGCCGAACCGTGACCGCGCCGAGTCCGGCTCCGGGAACCGCTCGAGGGCCTCCGCCCGCAGCTGATCGCCTGCTCCGTTCAACCCGTTCGGGTGACAGTGGGCGATCCGTGCCGCGACAGTCAGCTCGGCGCCAAGCACATCGCGATCTCCACAGGCCACATGGAAGGATGACGCAACCCACACATCACGAGGAGATGACCGCGTGCCTGGCACAAACCTGACTCGCGAAGAGGCGCAGCAGCGGGCGAAGCTGCTCACCGTTGACTCGTACGAGATCGATCTCGACCTCTCCGGCGCGCAGGAGGGCGGCACCTACCGGTCCGTGACCACGGTGCGCTTCGACGTCGCCGAGAACGGCGCCACGTCCTTCATCGACCTGGTCGCGCCGGCCGTGCACGAGGTGACGCTGAACGGCGACTCGCTCGACCCGGCCGAGGTCTTCGCCGACTCCCGGATCGCGCTCCCCGGTCTGCTGGAGGGGCGCAACATCCTGCGCGTCGTCGCGGACTGCGCGTACACCAACACCGGCGAGGGCCTGCACCGGTTCGTCGACCCGGTGGACGACCAGGCCTACCTCTACACCCAGTTCGAGGTCCCGGACGCCCGCCGCGTGTTCGCCTCGTTCGAGCAGCCGGACCTCAAGGCGACCTTCCAGTTCACCGTGCGCGCGCCGGAGGGCTGGACCGTCATCTCCAACTCGCCCACCCCCGAACCCGAGCACAACGTCTGGGTGTTCGCGCCGACGCCGCGGATCTCGTCGTACATCACGGCGCTGATCGTCGGCCCCTACCACTCGGTGCACAGTGTGTACGAGAAGGACGGCCGGAGCGTGCCGCTCGGCATCTACTGCCGTCCCTCGCTCGCCGAGTACCTCGACTCGGACGCCATCTTCGAGGTCACCCGGCAGGGCTTCGACTGGTTCCAGGAGAAGTTCGACTACGCGTACCCGTTCGAGAAGTACGACCAGCTGTTCGTGCCGGAGTTCAACGCGGGCGCGATGGAGAACGCGGGCGCGGTGACCATCCGCGACCAGTACGTCTTCCGGTCGAAGGTGACGGACGCGGCGTACGAGACGCGCGCGGAGACCATCCTGCACGAGCTGGCCCACATGTGGTTCGGCGACCTGGTCACCATGGAGTGGTGGAACGACCTGTGGCTGAACGAGTCGTTCGCCACCTACACGTCGATCGCCTGCCAGGCCGACGCGCCGGGCTCGCGCTGGCCGCACTCGTGGACGACGTTCGCCAACTCCATGAAGACGTGGGCCTACCGGCAGGACCAGCTGCCGTCCACGCACCCGATCATGGCGGACATCCGCGACCTGGACGACGTCCTCGTCAACTTCGACGGCATCACCTACGCCAAGGGCGCCTCGGTGCTCAAGCAGCTCGTCGCCTACGTCGGCGAGGACGAGTTCTTCCGCGGCGTGCAGGCCTACTTCAAGCGGCACGCGTACGGCAACACGCGCCTGTCGGACCTGCTGAGCGCGCTGGAGGAGACCTCCGGCCGGGACCTGAAGAACTGGTCGCGCGCCTGGCTGGAGACGGCCGGCATCAACGTCCTGCGCCCGGAGATCGAGACCGACGCGGACGGGGTCGTCACCTCCTTCGCCGTCCGCCAGGAGGCCCCGGCGCTGCCCGTCGGCGCCAAGGGCGAGCCGACGCTGAGGCCCCACCGCATCGCGATCGGGCTGTACGACCTGGACGCCGCGAGCGGCAAGCTGGTGCGCGACGCGGACGGCGGCCGCATCGAGCTGGACGTCGACGGCGAACGGACCGCCGTGCCGCAGCTGGTGGGCCGGCGCCGTCCGGACGTCGTCCTGCTCAACGACGACGACCTGTCGTACGCCAAGGTCCGGCTGGACGAGGCCTCGCTCGCCTTCGTCACCGAGCATCTCGGCGACTTCGAGTCGTCGCTGCCCCGCGCCCTGTGCTGGGCGTCGGCGTGGGACATGACGCGCGACGCCGAGCTGGCCACCCGCGACTACCTGTCCCTGGTGCTGTCCGGCATCGGCAAGGAGTCCGACATCGGCGTGGTCCAGTCCCTGCAGCGGCAGGTGAAGCTGGCGATCGACCTGTACGCCGCCCCCGCCGGGCGCGAGTCGCTGCTCGCCCGCTGGACGGAGGCGACGCTGGCCCATCTGCGGACGGCCGAGCCGGGCAGCGACCACCAGCTGGCGTGGGCGCGCGCCTTCGCGGCGACGGCCCGGACGCCGGAGCAGCTGGACCTGCTGGAGGCGCTGCTCGGCGGCTCCCAGACGGTCGAGGGCCTGGTCGTGGACACCGAGCTGCGCTGGGCGTTCGTACAGCGGCTCGCGGCGGTGGGCCGCTACGACGAGACGGAGATCGCCGCCGAGTACGAGCGGGACCGCACCGCGGCCGGCGAGCGGCACGCGGCGACGGCGCGGGCGGCCCGTCCGACGCCGGAGGCCAAGGCGGAGGCGTGGGCGTCGGTCGTGGAGTCCGACAAGCTGCCGAACGCCGTGCAGGAGGCGGTCATCGGCGGCTTCGTCCAGACCGACCAGCGGGAGCTGCTCGCGCCGTACACCGACAAGTACTTCGAGGTGGTCAAGGGCGTCTGGGAGTCCCGTTCGCACGAGATGGCCCAGCAGATCGCGGTCGGCCTCTACCCGGCGGTCCAGGTCTCCCCGGAGACGCTGGCCAAGACCGACGCGTGGCTGGCCTCGGCGGAGCCGAACGCCGCGCTGCGCCGGCTGGTGTCGGAGTCGCGGTCGGGCATCGAGCGGGCGCTGAAGGCGCAGGCCGCGGACGCGTAGCCCTCCGGGCGGGGGCCATTGGTCGTCGCGGCCCGGTCTCTTTTCGCGGGCGGTGCCTGCCTTTGGGCGGGTGCCGCCCGCTTGCTTCTCGGCAGTGGCGGCGCTCGCGTGCTTCCCGGCAGTGGGCGGCTGCGGTCCACCGCGGGCGGCAGTGGGCGGCGTGCACGCTGTGGGCGGCGTGCACGGCTGTGGTCCGCCGCCGGCGGCGTGGGCGGCGTGCGCGGCTGTGCACGCACGGCTGCGGTCCGCCGCGGGCGACGTGCGCGGCTGTGCGCGGCTGTGGTCCGCAGCGGTCGGCAGGGGCGACTGCGCCGGATGGCGCCTGCCTGCTGGTTCGCCGTTCCCTTTCGGCGGGGCGCCGTCCGCCTCCCCCACGGGCCGCCGGCGGCCTCGTCACCGGAGGCCGCCGCCCGCCCTTCCGCCCGGTTCGACGCCGCCCGATCCCCGCCGCGTCCCGCCCGTCGCCGCCGCCTCACACCCGCCGGGCGATGTCCAGCATGGTCCGCACGTGCAGCCCCGTCTGCGCCGGCACCGGCAGCCACACCGGCTCGTACGTCTTCTCCAGCTCCTGGCACCACTCGCGCACCAGGTCCCCGAGCACGTCCGCGGTGCGCGGGTCGGTGCGGGCGAGGGCCCGGCGCATCATGGACGCCGCGCGCAGCGGAATGCGGCGGGCTGCGATGCCGAGGGTGGCGAAGTGGCCGCGGGAGCCGCTGAGTTCCTCCGCGGTCCAGGTCGCGGCGACCGAGGGGGCGACCTCGATCAACTCGCGGGCCGCGTCGCGCAGGGGCAGCAGGTCGTCGGGGACGGCGTCCGCGCCGGGATCGCCCAGGACGGCGGCGAGGTCGCGGGCGCGGCCCAGCAGCACCTCGGCGACGCGGGCGACCGCGCGCTCCGGGTCGGGGGCCGGCCGCGGGTCGGACACCCCGGGGACCCCCCACGCGGGCGCCTCGACGAGGGTGGTCAGGGTGCCGTACTTGCGCGGGTGGAGCCAGGTGCTCTCGGCGGTGAAGCCGCTCGGGTCGCGTTCGCTGCCGCCGCGGTCGCCTGGCAGCAGCAGCACCCCGGGCGGTTCGGGGAGCCAGTCCGGGCCGTCGCAGGGATGGTGGTCGAGCGGGACGCGCAACCGCGCGGCCGTGTCCCGGAATGCCTGCCCGGCGCCGGGCACCGGCCGGGTCAGCATCGCGAACGCGCCGCCGAACTCGATGCCGTGCAGTGTGAACTGGGCCACCGGCCGCAGTTCGTCCAGCAGCCGGACCAGCGTCGCCGACTCGGGCATCGGCGGCACCGGCGGTCCCGGAGCGTCCTGCACGGGCAGCGACTCGGGCTGGCGGGCGAACGCGGGCCGGTAGAAGTGCCGATGGCACTCCTCCAGCGAGGGTTCCGGCTCCCTGGGCGCCCAGCCCTGCGCCAGGTGCGCCCCGTCCGGGTCGAGGCAGAGCAGGAAGTGCCAGGTGCAGTCGAGCCGTTGGAGCAATGCGGGCCGGCGGGCGAGGAGGGCGGCGAGACGCAGGGACGACGCGCCGCCGACGGGTTCGTTGGCGTGGGCGCCGGCGACGGTGAGGATCTGCCGTTCGCCGTGGCCGGCCGACAGCAGCCACAGCGGGCGTCCCGCCCTGCTCTCGCCGACGGCGCCCAGGCGCAGCGCCCCGGGCGCCGAGGCAGCCAGCGCGCGGGCCCGGCGCTCCAGTTCGCCAACGGCCGGATACCACGTAGTCCGCACGCTGGTGCTCCGATCAGGCGCCCTGGGAGTTGCTGTCCCCGGTGGTCTCCTTCTTGTCCAGCGGGCGAATCACGATCTTCTCGGCCATGTGCGGCTCCTTCCAAGGAAGTTGGCTGAACAACGGCCCGCTTCGCGGTTTCCTGCCCAGGTTCGTTGGGGTGAACAACTGTGTCAAGGGTGCCGATACCTACCAAGAGGTGACCGCGTGACCACCGATGTCAGGTCCTTGCGACGCCCCCGCGTCAAGCCCGAGCACCGCCCCTACCGCACGGTCGACGGCCATGTGCGCATCGGCAGCGTCGTGCACGGCATCGGCGCGGAGATCGCCGACCCCAAGGGCTGGGTGTGGTTGCTCGTCGAGGCGCTGGACGGGTCGCGGGCGCCGTCCGCCGTGGTGGCCCGGGTGCTGGCCGGACACGGGGACGTGACCGGGGAGGACGTCTGGCAGGCCATGGCCGATCTGCTGGCCGCCGGGTTCCTGGAGGACGCGGCGGCGCCCGTGCCGGTGTCCGGTCGGGGGCGGGAGCGCTACAGCCGGGGCGTGCCGCTGCTGCGCTGGATGGACCGGGGTCCGCGGACGAGCCCGTGGGAGGCGCAGCTCCTGCTGCGCCGGGCCCGCGTGCTGGTGCTGGGCGTCGGCGGCACCGGCGGCCACGCGGCGCAGAGCCTGGTCGCCTCCGGTGTGGGACAGGTGCACTGCGTCGACCCGGACGTGGTGGAGCTGTCCAACCTCAACCGGCAGCCGCTGTTCCGCGAGGACGACATCGGCCGCCCCAAGACGGAGGCCGCGGTGGCCACGCTGCGGGCGCTGAACTCGGACGTGACGGTCACCGGGGAGCGGCTGGAGGTGCGCGGCCCGGCCGACCTGACGGCCCTGCTCGCGGGCGGCGACCCCGACCTGCTGGTCCTGGCCGCCGACCGCCCCGACGACCTGCGGCGCTGGGTCAACCGGGCCTGCATCGCGGCGGGCCTGCCCTGGGTCGACGCCGGCTACCGGGGGCCGCTGGTGACCGCGGGGGTGTACGTGCCCGGGCGGGGCGCCTGCTGGGAGTGCCTGCGCGTGGGTGAGGCCGCCCGGCGCGAGCTGCGGCTGGCGCCCGGCCAGGACGAGCGGGTGGCCTCACCCCGTATGCCCTGGAACCCGGCGTCCGCCGTCACCGCCGGCCTGTCCGGCGCGCTCCTCGCGCACGCCGCCCTCGCCCTGCTCACCGGCATACCGGACCTGGAACCGGGCTTCCGCTTCGGCGTGAACCTCATGCTGCCCGGGGAACCGCACCTCCAGCGCTTCCCCCGACAGGCGGACTGCGCCGCCTGCGGCGGGGTGCGGACGTGAGCCGCGTCCGGCTGCACGAACTGGCCTCCCGCCCCGACGGCGACGAGTGGATCGTGGGGCGGATGGCCACCGGCCGGTTCGTCGCCCTGCCCGGCGTCGGCAAACGCGCCCTCGACCTGCTGGGGGCGGGGCTGAGCAGCGCCGAGACGGCGGAGCGGCTGCGCCGGGAGACCGGGCAGGACGTCGACGTGGCCGACTTCGTGGACGCGCTGGTGGGGCTCGGCTTCGTCGCCGAGATCGACGGCCGGCCGGTGCCGTCGCCGGTCCCGCAGAAGCCGACACTGCCCCGGCTGCGGCCCCGGCACGTGCGCTGGGCGCTGAGTCCGGTGGCGCCCGTGATGGTCGGTCTGCTGATCGCCGCCGCGCTGCTCGCCCGGCCGGGCGTCCCGATCGGCCACCGCACCCTGCTGTGGAGCGAGCACGGCAGCGCCGTCGTCGCCTTCGGGGCGGCGGCCGGCTGGGCGCTGCTGCTGCTCCACGAGTGCGCCCACCTGGTCACCGCCCGCGCGACCGGCGTGCCGGCGCGGATACGGCTGGGCACCCGGCTGCAGTTCCTGGTGATGCAGACCGACATCAGCGGCATCGAACTCGCCCCGCGCCGCCACCGCCTCACCGCCTACCTCGCGGGCAGCGCCGTCAACCTCGCCGTCGCCTCCGTGGCCGCCCTCGCCGCGGGCACCACCGACGGCACCGCCCACCGCGTCCTGGCCGCGCTCACCGTGCTGGCGCTGCTGCCGCTGCCGTTCCAGCTGATGGTGTTCATGCGCACGGACGTCTACTTCGTCCTCCAGGACCTGCTCCGCTGCCGCGACCTGTACGGCGACGGCCGGGCCTACGCCCGCCACCTCGGCCTGCGGCTGCTGGGCCGCGCCGCGCCGGACCCGAGCCGCCGGCTCCCGGCCCACGAACGGCGGGCGGTGCGCGTGTACAGCGCGGTCCTCGTCACCGGCACCGCCCTGTGCCTGGCCTTCCTCGCGACGGTGACCCTGCCCGCCGACGCCGCCCTGCTGGCCAACGCCGTCACCTCCCTCGTCAGCCCCGGATCCTCGGCGACGCGGCGACTGGACGCGGGAGTCGTGACGGTCGCGCTGGGCGGGGTGCATGTGCTGTGGGCGCGTACATGGTGGCGGGCGCGGCGGGAGCGGAGGGGGAAGGAGAGGGGGAGGAAGCGGAGGGGGGCGGGGTGAGTGCGAAGGACTGGGGGCGGCGGGCGGGACGGGCGGACCGGCCGCCGAGCTGTCCCGCCACCGTCGCGCCGAACGCCACCGCCATGCCCGCGAGCTGGAGCGGGGTGAGCGCCTGTCCGAGGGCGGCCCAGCCGACCACGGCGGCCGTCAGCGGGGACAGCGGGCCGAGGAAGGTGACCTGGGTCGCGGTGAGCCGGCCGATGCCGCGGAACCACAGCCAGTACGCCACCGCCGTGTTGGCGACGGCGAGATAGAGGTAGCCGCCCACCGCACGGCCGTCCAGCGCGGGCGGCGCGCCCTCGGCGAGGAGGGCGACGGGGGCGATCAGCAGGCCGCCCGCCGTCAGCTGCCAGGCCGTGAGGGCGAGCGGGCCCACCCCCTCCGGCCGGCCCCAGCGCTTGGTGAGGACGGTGCCGGCCGACATGGACGCGGTGGAGGCGACGGCCGCCAGCACGCCGAGCACGTCCAGCGCACCGGCCGCCTCGAGCACGACCAGACTGACGCCGGACGCGGCGGCGACGCCGGTCAGCCAGGTCCGTGCCGTCGCCCGCTCCGCCAGCAGCAGCGCCCCCAGCCCGGCGACGAAAAGCGGCCCGACCGAGCCGACGACGGCGGCCATTCCGCCGGGCAGCCGGTACGCCGACAGGAACAGCAGCGGGAAGAAGGCGCCGATGTTCAGCGCGCCGAGCACCGCGGCCTTGCCCCACCACACGCCGCGCGGCAGCACCCGGGCCATGGCGAGCAGCAGCAGACCGGCGGGCAGCGCGCGCACCAGGCCGGTGAACAGGGGGCGGTCGGGCGGGAGGAACTCGGTGGTGACCGCGTAGGTGGTGCCCCAGGAGACGGGGGCGAGGGCGGTGAGCAGAACGGTCGGGACGGTCGGGGCTGAGGGGACGGTCGCGGACCGTGTCATGGCCGGGTTCCTTCGGGAGGCGGACGCGAGTACATCACTAGATAGTGAGTAGCCAGTGATTAGCTTAGCACTAAGCAACTTCCCGCCAAGCCACTTTCTTGCGGCCGATCGTTGACGCCGGGGATACTCCCCTCATGAGCCAGAGCCCGACCCCCGCTCCCGCCCCCGACCCGGTCGACGCGATCGTGGCCCAGTGGGGCGCCGTACGGCCCGACCTCGACACCCGCCCGATGGAGGTCTTCGGCCGCATCTTCCGGCTGGCCAGGGCGATGGGCGACCGGATGGAGCAGGCCTACGCGCGCTTCGGCATCTCGCGCGGGGAGTTCGACGTGCTGGCGACCCTGCGCCGTTCCGGCGAGCCGTACGCCCTCTCCCCCCGCCAGCTCTCCGCCGCCCTCATGCTCACCACCGGCGGGATGACCGGCCGCCTCGACAAGCTCGAACGCGCCGGCCTGCTCCGCCGCTCCCCCGACCCGCACGACCGG
Source organism: Streptomyces sp. NPDC006610 (assembly GCF_040611575.1). NCBI lineage: Bacteria > Bacillati > Actinomycetota > Actinomycetes > Kitasatosporales > Streptomycetaceae > Streptomyces > Streptomyces sp. NPDC006610. The sequence goes on along the minus strand of NZ_JBEXOP010000019.1, from coordinate 79,843 downwards.
CGCGGCCTCCAGGTCACCCTGACCGAGCGGGGCCTGGAGCTGATCGAACAGGCGGTGGGCGCGGGCCTGGCCGCCCAGACGCAGGCCCTGTCCTCCCTCGACGCCCAGCAGGCCGACCAACTGGCCGACCTGCTGCGGAAGTTGCTGGCGGGGGCGGAGGGGCCGGGGCGCTGACGCGCTAGCCGGCAGCCCCAACGGCTCGGCGGACTCCCAGGTGGGCGGTCAGGGCGGCCTCGACGGCTGCCGGGCCGGCGGCGTCCGAGGCCCAGGCGACGTAGCCGTCCGGGCGGACCAGGACGGTGGCGCGGCGGTCGCCGGTCCAGTGGGTGACGGCCAGACGGTCGTCGCCGGCCGGGTCCCGCCCGTCGTCCGTCCTGCCGTCCGTCCGTTCGTCCGTCCGGGGCGTGACGAGGACGAAGCGTCCGCCGCGCAGGCAGGCGTGGAGGCGGCCGTCGGTGACGGCGACGTCGGGCGCGCGGGTGCCGGTCAGGGGGTGGGCGCCGCGGGGCGCCGGGTAACGGTGGCCGAGGGCGGTGATCTCTCCGACGACCTTGCGGTGGGCGGCGGGGACGGTGTCGAGCAGCGCGGTGACCGCCGCCCGCAGGGCCCGCGCCCAGGGCCGGTGGGCCATCGCCAGGCGGACGATGGCGCCGCTGCTGCGGAGCACGGACGCGCCCACCGGGTGACGCTCGCGGTGGTAGGTGTCGAGCAGGGCGTCGCCTGCGTGGCCGTTCAGGACGGCCGCCAGCTTCCAGCCGAGGTTGGCCGCGTCCTGGAGACCGGTGTTGAGGCCCTGCCCGCCGGCCGGGGTGTGCACGTGCGCGGCGTCGCCCGCGAGGAAGACCCGGCCGACACGGTAGGCGGGAACCTGGCGCTCGTCGCTGTGGAAGCGGGACATCCAGCGGGCGTCGTGCATCCCGAAGTCCCGGCCGAGGGCGCGGCGCGTGATCTCCTTGATCTCCTCCAGGTCGAGGGGCGCGTCGTCGGGGACGTCATGATCGCGGCGCCAGCCGATGACGCGGTGATAGCCGTCGCCGAAGGGCGCGAGGAACGCGAAGGCGTCGCCGGCCGCGTCGGCGGTGAGCAGACTCTCCGGCTGCTCGGCGAGGCGCACGTCCGCGAGGACGACGGACCGGATGACCGACCTGCCGGGGAACGGCAGCCCGACCGCGTCGCGCACCGCGCTGCGCACGCCGTCGGCCCCGACGACGTACGCCGCACGCAACCGGTGCGCCGCCCCGGCCGGACCCCGCGTCCCGACGGTCACCCCGTCGGCGTCCTGGGCGAGGCCGGTCACCTCGGTCTCGTACCGGAACTCCACGCCGGCCTCCCGCGCCCGCCGCTCCAGCGCCTTCTCCACCTCGTACTGCGGGATGACGAGGAGGTGGTTGAAGCGGGAGGGGAGCGTGTCGAGCCGGACGGTGAGCCGGCCGAAGAGGCGGAGGCGGTCGAGAGGGCGGCCCGCCGCCTCGATCTCGTCGGCGAGGGCCCGGGCGTCGAACTGTTCGAGGGTGCGGGCGTGGAGGACGAACGCGCGGGAGAGGTTGCTGATCCGGTGCGGGCGCTTCTCGACCACGGTGACCGGGACTCCGGCGGCGGCGAGGTCACCGGCGAGCAGAAGGCCGGTGGGGCCGGCGCCGACGACGAGGACGCGGGTGGGGGTGGCACCGGGGTTGAGGGCGGAGGTGGGGCTGCCGGTGCTGGGGCTGGTGGTGCTCATGGGGACCTCCAGAGTGCCAACGCTTGTTGGTCAACGACCGTTGGCCAACCGTTGTTGGCAACAGTAGGCCGGACGCGTGGCGCAGTCAACACCCGTTGACCAACAGGTGTTGACCAACGAGCGTTGGCCGACAGGCGCTTGCCAACATGCGTTGGCCAACACTTGTTGTCCAACAGCGGTTGGCCTAAAGTCGGCGGCATGTCAGCCGATCAGCAGGAGCCCCCGGCCGCCCCGGCCCCCCGCCGCTCCGACACCACCCGTACCGCGATCCTCGCCGCCGCGCGCGAGCGCTTCGCCGCCGACGGATACGAGCGGGCCACCATCCGGGCCATCGCCAAGGACGCGAACATCGACCCGTCGATGGTCATGCGCTACTACGGCAACAAAGAGGGCCTCTTCGCCGCGGCCGTCGCCGTCGACCTGAAACTCCCCGACCTCGCGGCACTCCCCCGCGCCGAGATCGGCCGCGCCCTCGTCGAGCACTTCCTCGACACCTGGGAGGACAACGAGGTGCTGACCGCCCTCCTCCGGGTCGGCGCGACCAGCAGCTCCGGTGCCGAGCGGATGCAGGGCATCTTCCGGGAGCAGTTGCTGCCGGCGGCCCGGCAGGTCTGCCCCGACCCGGAACAGGTCCCCGCCCGCACCGCGCTGTTCGCGACGCAGCTGCTCGGGCTGGCGCTCACCCGTTTCGTCCTGCGCTTCCCGCCCGCCGTGGAGCTGACCCGCGAGGAGATCGTCGCCTGGCTGGCCCCGACGGTGCAGCGCTACCTCACCGCACCGAGCCCCTGAGCAAGGCGAGGGCGACCTCGAAGGCGACCTCGCAGGAGGCGGAAACACGCCGAGGGCGCCCTCCCCACCCTCGTACCGCGCGATGCGCAGGGGTACGAAGGAGGGGACGGCGCCCTCGGAAACGCGTGCGGCGTCCGCAGGCCGGACGATGCCGGGTGTTCGGCTGTCGGCTAGACGTTGGCCTTGGTGGTGATGTTGGAGCTGGTCGGGTCCTTCCGGTCGTGCGACCTGTCCAGGACCATCACCAGACCGGCGATGACCGCGAACAGCACGAGCGGGGCCACGACGTAGAGGCCCAGCGTCTCGACGACGCTCAGGCCCGTGCCGGGGTCGTCGCCGTCGTCGCGGGTGAGCGCGAGCGCGGGGGACGACATGAGCAGCATCATCAGCGTCGTACCGGCGGCCAGGGCGCCGACGCGCAGGGCGTTCTTCTTGTCCACGGTGCCAAAAGTACCGAACCCGGTGCGGGCCCGCGCGGCCGGGGTGCCGTAGCGGGCCCGCACCGGCGTCACACGTCCGGCGTCACACGTCCGGCGTCACACGTCCGGTGTCCGGCGTCCCACGTCCTGCGTCCGGTGTCCCGCGTCACACGTCCCGCGTCCCGCGTCCCACGTCCCACGTCCAGGACAGCGCGCCACCGCCCCCGCCGCCGTCCGGCGTCAGGAGGGCGTACCGCCGCCCCGCCGCAGCCCGGCGTCCCGCGTTCAGGACGGCAGTCCGCGTTCAGGACGGCAGTCCGCGTTCAGGACGGCAGTCCGCGTTCAGGACGGCAGTCCGCGTTCAGGACGGCAGTCCGCGTTCAGGACGGTGCGCCGCACCCCCCTCCTCCCGCAGCACCTCCATCAGCGCCCGCAGCCGCGGCGAGGCGGCCAGTTCCTCCAGCGGCACGGGGCGCCCCTCGCCGTCCGCGATCGGCAGCCGCCAGTTCGGATACTCGTCCCAGGTCCCCGGCAGGTTCTGCGGACGCCGGTCGCCGATGCCGTCCGGGAGCCAGACGCCGACGAGCCGGGCCGGGGTGCGCAGCAGGAAGCGGTGGACGGCCTGGATGCCGGCCTCCTCCGACGCGGTTCCCGCGCCGCCGCCGGCGCCCCGCAGCAGGCCCAGCCCGGACAGCAGCTCCAGCCACTCGCCGGTGTCGGCGGCGGCCTCCGCCCGTTCGTCGGTCACCGGGCGGGTGAGCAGGCCGAGACGGTCGCGCAGTTCGACGTGCTCGCCGCCGAGCCGGGCGGCGGTGGGCGGCAGGTCGTGGGTGGTCACGGTGGCGAGGCAGTCGGCGCGCCAGTCCTCGGGGGGCAGGGGCCGGCCGTCGCCGTCCCAGTCCCGTTCGAACCACAGCACGGACGTGCCGAGCACCCCGCGCTCGCGCAGCGTCTCCCGTACGCCCGGCTCCACGGTGCCCAGGTCCTCCCCGATCACCAGCGCCCCGGCCCGCGAGGCCTCCAGCACCACCACGGCGAGCATGGCCTCGGCGTCGTAGCGGACGTAGGCGCCCTCGGTCGGCGGCAGCCCCTGCGGCACCCACCACAGCCGGAACAGGCCCATCACGTGGTCGACGCGCAGTGCGCCGGCGTAGCGGAACAGGGCGCGCAGCAGGTCGCGCAGGGGGGCGTAGCCGGACTCGGCGAGGCGGTCGGGCCGCCAGGGGGGCAGGCCCCAGTCCTGGCCGCGGGCGTTGAAGGCGTCGGGCGGGGCGCCGACCGACATGCCGGCGGCGAAATAGTGCTGCTGCGCCCAGGCGTCGGCGCCGCGCGGGTGCACGCCGACGGCGAGGTCGTGCACGATGCCGACCGGCATCCCGGCCTCGCGCGCGGTGCGCTGGGCGGCGGTGAGCTGGGCATCGGTGAGCCAGGCGAGCCGGGACCAGAAGTCGACCCGGTCCATCAGCTCGCGGCGGGCGCGCGCGGTCTGCGGTGAGCGGGGGTCGCGCAGGCCGGCGGGCCAGGTGTGCCAGTCGGGGCCGTGGATCTCGGCGAGCGCGCACCAGGTGGCGTGGTCCTCCAGGGCGCGGCCCTGTGCGGCGAGGAAGTCGCCGTAGGCGGCGGTGCGGCCGGGACCGAGGGGCACCTCGTGCAGCAGTTCGAGCGCCGCGCGCTTCAGTTCCCACACGGCGTCGCGGTCGATCAGTTCGCCCTTCTCCAGCACGCTCTCGCGCAGCCGGCCGGCCCGTTCGGTCAGCGCGAGGAGCCGTTCGCGGTCGTCCGCGCGGGTGACGTGGGCGTACTCGGGGACGTCCTCGATCCGCAGGTGCACCGGGTCGGGGAAGCGGCGGGAGGAGGGCCGGTAGGGGGAGGGGTCGGTGGGGGCGCCGGGTACGGCCGCGTGCAGCGGGTTGACCTGGATGAACCCGGCGCCGAGGGCGCGTCCGGCCCAGGCGGTCAGCTCGCCGAGGTCGCCGAGGTCGCCCATGCCCCAGGAGCGGTGCGAGAGCAGGGAGTAGAGCTGGACCAGGAGGCCGTACGAGCGTCCCGTGGGCGTGGGCAGCCGGGCCGGGGCGGCGATCAGGTGGGCCTCGGCGGTGCGGCCGTCGGGCGCGGCGGCGGTCAGCCGGTGGACGCCGGGCGGGAGTCCCTCGACGGCGGACCGGGTCTCGCCCTGCTCGGTCTCGACGCGCAGCCGGGTGCCCTCGGGCAGGGCGGTCAGTGCCGGGGGCGGGCCGGCTCCCTCCCAGCAGACGACCGTCGGCGGCAGCAGGCGCCCGGCGAGTTCGTCGCGGCGGGCGGCGAGGGCTGCGCGGGTGGCCGCGGGGGTGCTCGCGTCGACGCCGAGGGCGGCGAGGGTGCGGGTGAGCGCGGCGGCGGAGGCGGTGACCGTGCGGTCGGGCGAGGGGCGGTAGGAGGGGGCCACGCCGTGCAGTTCGGCGAGGGCGCGCAGGTCGTCGCCGGGAGGGTCGGCCGGGCGGGGTGCGGTCATCTACGGCCTCGCGCAGTCGGCGTCCGGGGTGGCGAGCGGGGGCTCGCTGGTGAGGGGCTCGGCGTCGGGGAGCGGTGGTTCGCTGGTCAGGGGGGCCTCGGAGCAGGCGCCTTCGGCGCTGAAGGCGCACGCGTGGGGGGCGGGGAGGGCGGACGGCTCCGCCGGGCGTTTGGACAGTGCCGACAGCAGCAGTTGGGCGGACGCGGCCATGTGGCCTCCTTCGTCGGTTGCGTATGCGCAAGCCCTACCCAGCCAACGCGGAGGCAGACGCCCTCAGTTTCCGATCCGATTCATCCTTCTGAGCTATTCACTCAGTACATGTACTCAGTACATACTGAGGATCATGAGCACCCGCCACATACTGCTCGGGCTGCTCGCCACGGGTCCCAGCCACGGCTACGACCTCAAGCGACGGCACGACGCACGCTTCCCGCAGGCCCGCCCGCTGGCCTACGGGCAGGTGTATACGACCCTGCAGCGGCTGGTCCGCGACGGACTGGCCGAGGTCGAGGGCACCGACGCCGACCACGGCCCCGAGCGCACGCTGTACCGCGCCACGGCCAAGGGCGCCGACGAACTGGCCCGCTGGGCGAGGGAGGTCACGCCGCCCGCGCCGTTCGTCGCCAACGAGATCTTCGCCAAGGTCGTCGTGGCGATCCTCGCCGCGGGCGACCCGGAGGGCTACCTGCGCGACCAGCGCGCCGCGCACATGGCGCGGATGCGCGAGCTGACGGCCGTGAAGACCGCCGTCGGCGCCGACCTCTCGACGGTCCTGTCCGCCGACTACGCCCTCACCCACCTCGACGCCGACCTGCGCTGGATGACCACCACCGCCGCCCGGCTCGCTCCCCTCACCGCGGAGGTAGACAAGACATGAGCGCAGACTTCACCACCGGGAGCGCCGCCCGCGCGGCCGGGGCGACGCCCCTGCTCGCGGCCCGCGGCCTGGTCAAGGCGCACGGCGCGACCAAGGCCCTGCGCGGCGCCTCGGTCGAGCTGGCCGCCGGCGAGATCCTCGCCGTGACCGGCGCGAGCGGCAGTGGAAAGTCCACGCTGCTGCACTGCCTGGCCGGCATCGTCCGGCCCGACGAGGGCGCGGTGACCTACGCCGGCGAGCGCGTCGACCAGCTGCCCGAGGAGCGGCTGAGCGAGCTTCGGCGCACGGAGTTCGGGGTGGTGTTCCAGTTCGGGCAGCTGATCCCCGAGCTGACCGCGATCGACAACGTCGCCCTGCCGCTGCTGCTGGCCGGGACCGGGCGCGGCAAGGCGCGGGCGCGGGCCGGGGAGTGGCTGGAGCGGTTCGGGGTGCGGGGGCAGCAGGAGCTGCGGCCGGGCGAGCTGAGCGGCGGGCAGGCGCAGCGGGTGGCGCTGGCGCGGGCGCTGGTGACCGGCCCGAAGGTGGTCTTCGCCGACGAGCCGACCGGCGCCCTGGACTCGCTGGCCGGCGAGCAGGTGATGACCGTCCTGGTGCACACGGCCCGCGAGGCGGGCGCCTCCGTGCTGCTGATCACGCACGACGCGCGGGTCGCCGCGTACGCGGACCGTGAGATCACACTGCACGACGGTGCCGTCACCGTCGCGGACACCCACCGGGCGGAGGCGGGCCGGTGAGCGCGGACCTGCGACTGGCCCGGCTGCTGGTGCTCGGCTCCGACCGGCACGAGTGGTGGCGGATCGTGCTCACGGCGCTGGGCGCGCTGCTCGCGACCGGCTTCGCGCTGACCGCCGTGGTGCTGGCGTCGCTGCGCGGGTGGCACGACGTCGGGATCGCCCACGGCCTGCTGGACCGCCCCGGAGAGCGGCAGGGCGTGGTGACGGCGTTGCTGCTCCTGCTCATCCCCGTGTTCGGATTCCTGGGCCAGTGCGCCCGGATCGGCGCGGTGCACCGGGACCGGCGGCTGGCCGGACTGCGGCTGGCGGGCGCCTCGCCGTGGCAGGTGCGGCGGATCGCGGGGGCCGAGGCGGGGCTGACGTGTCTGGCGGGGTCGGTGGTCGGGACGGTGTTCTCGGTGCTGGTCCTGCTGGTGCGGTGGGGGTCGCCGTCCGTGTGGGCGTGGGCCGGCATCGCGCTGGTGGCGGTCGCGGTGCCGGTGGTGGGGGCGCTGGTGAGCGTGCTGGCGCTGCGCCGGGTGGTGGCCTCGCCGCTGGGGTGGGTGCGCCGGGTGCGGCCACGGCGCGGGCCGGGGGTGCTGTTCGTGCTGGGGGTGCTGCTGTTCGTGGGCGCGGCGCTCGGGGCGTACGCCGCCCTGTCCGACGGGCCGGGCGGCCGGTCCGGCGCTTCGGGGCCGCTGCTCGTGTTCGTGCTGCTCGTGGCGACCGGGACGGCCGTGCTGTGGCTGGCCGGCGCGACGGCGAGGCTGACCGGGGCATGGCTGGCGGCCCGTACGGACGACGCGGCGGTCCTCATCGCGGCGGAACGGCTGCGCGCCGACCCGTGGGCGGCGGCCCGCACCCACGCGGCGGTCCTGCTGGTGACCCTGACCGGCACGGCCTTCGTCGGCATCCGCCGGTCCCTGCTGGACGTCCTGGACAAGCCGCAGTACCTGGACCGCGCCTTCTACACCACCGGCCTCGATCTGACGGCCGCCGCGATCGGGGTCGCGCTGGCGATCACCCTGCTCTCCCTGGCCGTGGGCACCGCCGAGTCACTGGCGAGCCGGCGCCGCGGCCTGGCCGCACAGGCGGCGGCCGGCGTCCCGCGGGCGGTGCTGGGACGCGCCCTGCTCCTGGAGACCGCCCTCCCCCTGGCCCCGGCCGTCCTCCTGGCAGGCCTGGGCGGCATGGCCATCGGCACGGGCTACGGCTCGGTGCCGTGGGCGGCTCTGCTGGTGCCGGTGGGGGTGTACGCGGTGTGCCTTCTGACGGCGGCCACGTCGCTGCCGTTCCTGCGGCGGACGCTGCGTCCGGAGGAACTGCGGTACGCGTGACCGGCGGGCGGGCACGACGGCGCGGCCGGGGCGGACGGGGGTCGCCCCGGCCGCGCCGGCTCGCCGTCGGCGATCCCGGCCCTCGGCTCACGCCTCGACCGGCGCCCGCCCGAGGGCCGCGGGCGCAGCCCCCGGGCATACGAAAGCCCGGATCGCGTCAGGCGGAGATGCCGTCGATCCGGGCCAGGGCGTCGTCCGCGCCGTACGGCTGGAGGTACGGCAGCCAGCGCGGGTCCCGGTGGCCGGTGCCGATGATGCGCCAGGCCAGACCGGTGGGCGGGGCCGGTTTGTGGCGCAGGCGCCAGCCCAGTTCGACGAGGTGGCGGTCGGCCTTGACGTGATTGCAGCGGCGGCACGAGGCCACCACGTTGTCCCAGACGTGTTTGCCCCCGCGTGAGCGCGGGATGACGTGGTCGACGCTGGTTGCGACGCCACCGCAGTACATGCACCGGCCCCCGTCGCGGGCGAACAGCGCCCGGCGGGTCAGAGGAACGGGCCCCCGGTAGGGAACCCGTACGAATCGCTTGAGCCGGACCACGCTGGGTGCGGGGACTGTGACGGTCGCGCTGTGCAGATAGGCGCCGGACTCCTCGAGGCAGACGGCCTTGTTCTCGAGGACGAGGACGAGCGCGCGGCGGAGCGGTACGACGCCGAGCGGCTCGTACGACGCGTTGAGGACCAGGACATGCGGCACGGATGCCTCCTTGTACGCCGGCGGCGCGTGGCTCGCGCCGGGACGATCTGCAGTCAGTCTCCCCTCAGGCCAGGTGAATGCGCCACCATGTCCCGGTAACGTGCTGGGAGTGTTTTCGACCACATCGGATTCCTCCCCGGGAGCATGAACGGATCGTCCCACCGGCCAATCCCCCAGTTCATCCCCACATGTACGCGCTCTCTCCCTCGAACACCCCGACGGATGCCCGCGGAATGCCCCGTTAGTGTGGATGGCCTGCCCGCCCGGTGATCTTTCCGTGACCTTTGCGACCGCAACCCGTGCGTACCGGAGGCAGACCGCTGCACCTGGAGGTACCTGCCGTGTCCCTGCCCACCGCCCTGTTCGCCGCCGTCGCCGGTTCGTCGCCTGCGCCGTCCCCGTCGCCGTCCGGGACCGCCCCGTCGGTGCCCACCCTCCGGGACGCCCAGGAGAGCGCGACGCACGCGGCCGGCTGGGTGGAGGAGAACTGGTCCACCTGGCTCGCGATCGGCCTGCGCGTGCTGCTGATCGTGGTGGTCGCGGCCGTGCTGCGGGTGATGGTGCGGCGGGCGATCACCAAGCTGATCGACCGGATGAACCGCAGCGTGCAGTCGGTGGACGGCACGGCGATCGGCGGCCTGCTGGTGAACGTGGAGCGCCGACGGCAGCGCTCCCAGGCGATCGGCTCCGTGCTGCGGTCGGTCGCGAGCTTCGTCATCCTCGGCACGGCCGCGCTGATGGTGCTGTCCACCTTCCAGATCAACCTCGCGCCGCTGCTGGCGTCGGCGGGCGTCGCGGGCGTGGCCATCGGCTTCGGCGCGCGCAACCTGGTGACCGACTTCCTCTCCGGCGTGTTCATGATCCTGGAGGACCAGTACGGCGTCGGCGACACGATCGACGCGGGCGTCGCCTCCGGCGAGGTCATCGAGGTCGGGCTGCGGGTGACCAAGCTGCGCGGCGACAAGGGTGAGATCTGGTACGTCCGCAACGGCGAGGTCAAGCGGGTCGGCAACCTCTCCCAGGGCTGGGCCACGGCCGGCGTCGACGTCACGGTGCGGCCGTCGGAGGACCTGGACCGGGTCAAGGCCGTGCTGTCGGAGGTGGGCGAGGCGTTCGGCAAGGAGGAGCCCTGGAACGAGATGCTGTGGGGCCCCGTCGAGATCCTGGGCCTGGACAGCGTCCTGCTCGACTCGATGGTCGTGAGCGTCTCCGCGAAGACCATGCCCGGCAAGTCCCTGACCGTCGAGCGCGAGCTGCGCTGGCGGATCAAGCGCCGCTTCGACGCGGAGGGCATCCGCATCGTCGGCGGCCTCCCGGCCCAGCCGGAGGACGAGCCGGCCGCCGACCCCACGGCGGCCATGGCGGCCCCGTCCGCCTACGCCAACACCGCCTCCCCGCAGGCCCAGGCGGCCACCCCGCTGCCGCCGCCGGGCACGACGAAGTAACTGCCACGCCGCCGACGCCTCCGAGCACGACCAAGTAGCTGCCACGCCGCCGACGCCTCCGAGCACGGCGGGCATGGCCGGTCACGCCGCCGGCGACGCCGACCACGGCGGAAGAGAGGAAATGGCGGCGGGGGAACCGAACCGGCTCGGGGGGCGTATTCATGGGCAGGGGGCACTGCACCACCGGGCGGCCGCGTTGCCGATCAAGATCCCGTAAGGCCGGTGCGGATTCCCGGTCCCCGCGGGGATACTTGCGGCGACGGATGACCATGGGGGAGGTCAACAGTGGCACACCCGCCGAGCGGCAGCGCACCGCCGCAGGGCCCCGGCGCGCCCACGACGCCCGGCATCCCGGCCCAGGCGGGCCCGGCGCCGTACGCCCGCACGGCCCCCGCCGGCCCCGCACCGTCGCCCGGCCCGTCGGCCGTGCCTCCCGCCCGCCGCACCGCGTTCGCCGAGGGCGTCGACCGGCTGCGGTCGGCCGCCACCACCGAACCGGGCCGGCTGCGCGTCATCGGCGCCGTCCTCGCCCTGCTGGTCGTGGCGTTCGGCGCGGTCGCCGCCTGGCAGACCACCGAGCGGGCCGCCGCGGCCGACGACGTGCTGGGCAAGAGCCAGCCGCTCAGCTCCGCCGCCGCCGACATCTACCAGTCGCTCGCGGACGCCAACACCGCCGCGTCCAGCGGTTTCCTGGCCGGCGGCCAGGAACCGGCAGAAACCCGCGAGCGCTACGAGCGCGGCGTCCGCACCGCGGCCGCCCGCCTCGTCACCGCCGCCCACAGCTCCGACCCCGGCTCCGCCGCCGCCGCGAGCATCGCCAAGCTGAACCGGCTCCTGCCCGAGTACAAGGGCCTCGTCGAGCGCGCCCGCGCCAACCACCGCCAGGGCTACCCCCTGGGCGGCGCCTACCTGCGCTACGCGAACGACACCATGCAGAAGGAGATGCTCCCGGAGGCCGAGCGGCTCTACGCGAGCGAGAACACCCGCCTGCGCGCCGACTACGGGCACGCCACCCCCTACCCCTGGGCGGCCCTGACCCTCGGCGTCCTGGCCCTCGCCGCGCTCCTGTGGGCGCAGCGACGCGAGTACCGCCGCACCCACCGCGTCCTGAACCGCGGCATGGTCGCCGCCACCGCCGCCACCGCCGCCGTCCTGCTCTGGCTCGTCGTCGGGCACACCGTCGCCCGCGCGGGCCTGCACGACTCCTACGATCACGGCGTGCGCTCCCTGAACGTCCTCCACGACGCCCGCATCGCCTCCCTCAAGGCGCGGGGCAACGAGAACCTCACCCTGGTCAGCCGCGGCGCGGAGACCGTCGAGACCGCGCCCGGCGAGTTCGAGGACAAGTTCGACGTCGAGTTCCGCACCTCGATGCGGCAGCTCGCCGACGGATTGCAGAAGGCCGGGGACCTCGCCGACGACACGGACGGCGCCCGTCCCGTGCGAGCGGCGGGCGGCGCGATGAAGGTCTGGCAGGACCGCCACCGCGAGGCCCGCGAGGCGGACGACCGCGGCGACTACCAGGACGCCCTCAAGAAGGTCATCGGCTCCAAGGCCGACGAGCCGACCGGCGAGTGCTTCGACAGCGTCGACGACAACCTCGCGACGGCCCTGGCCCACGAGGAACGCGAGTTCGAACAGGCGGCGGGCGACGGACGCGACGCGATGACCGGACTGCCCCTCGGCACGGCGGCGCTCGCGGTGCTGGGCGCGGCCGGCGCGCTGCTCGGCATCGGCCGCAGGCTTTCGGAGTACCGGTGATGGGGGGCGCGACCATGCTCGCACGACGCCTGCGGGCCAGCATCAGGGGCTGGGGCGGCGTGGGCGCGATGGCGATCGTCTGCGCCCTCGCGGTCGCCTTCGCCCTGCACCTGCCGCACGCCCGGCCGCACGGCGACGGCAGCACCGGCCTCGGCGGCCGGGGCGTCGCCGACGGCACCCACGCCAGGGCCGAGCAGTGCGAGAACCCGCAGGACCAGTCCCTCGCCCCGTCCGCCACCGCCGACGGCGCGAAGATCGCGGAGATCGAGCGGCGCGGCCACCTCGTCGTCGGCGTCGACCAGAACAGCTACCGCTGGGGCTACCGCGACCCCAACAGCACCGCGCGGGACGTCGAGTTGGAGGGCTTCGACATCGACCTCGCGCGCCGTATAGCGCGGGAACTGCTCGGCGACGCCGACCGCATACGCTTCAAGGCGATCCCCACCAACGAGCGCATCGCCGCGATCGAGAGCGGCCAGGTCGACATGGTCGTGCGCACCATGACCATCACCTGCGCCCGCCTGAAGGACGTCGCCTTCTCCGCGCCCTACTTCACCACCGGCCAGCAGGTCCTCGCCCCCAAGTCCTCGCCGGTCACGGGGTACGACGACACGCTCGACGGCAAGCGGATCTGCTCGGCGGCCGGTTCGACGGCGTACGACAAGCTGGCCGCGGACAGGAAGGCCGGCGTGCTCGACGCCTCCACCGACATCTCCACCACCGTCCCCAACCAGCTCGACTGCCTCGTCCGGCTCCAGCTCGGCCAGGTGGACGCCGTGGTGACGGACGGTGCGCTGGCCGCGAGCCAGGCCGCGCAGGACCCCTCGGTGGAGCTGAAGGGCGGCCTGTTCACCACCGAGTACTACGGGGTGGCCATGCATCAGGAGGCGGATGATCTGGTACGCCGGGTCAACCGCGTCCTGGAGGACTACCGTCGGGACGGCGGCTGGAAGGCGGCGTACGACACCTGGCTGTCGGCGACGCTGCCCGGAGACTCGGAGTCGGCGACGGCGCCGACGCCGACCTACAGGTGACGGACCACCGGCGACCCCGGGCCCCGGAGCCGCAGCAGTACCGACACGCGAACCAGCACACGAGAGGTGATCGATGGGCGACACGGGAGCCTCCGGTCCGGTGATGGACCGGGACGAGGTGGACCGTGCGCTGGCGCGGCTCGGCGCGGAGCACGAGGCCATCGAGACCTCGCTCTTCGCCCTCCAGGACCACGCGGGCCGCAGACTTCTCGAGGGCGCCGGGCTGACGGGCGAGACCAAGGAGCGGTGGCAGGCCACGGAGGAGTCGATCACCCTGCTGTGGTCGTACTTCGACGCCTACACGGGCGCGCTGCGCTCCGCCCGCGAGATCCGCGCCCGGCGCCGCTGGTCCAGCCGCGAGGACCTGGCGGAGCTGACCGAGCTGCTGCGCGGCGAGTGCGTCACGGTCTCCGGCGGCAGCCTGCTCGGCGAGCGGTTCACGCTGGCCGCGCTGGTGGACCGGATGAACGAGCTGTACGCGCGGTCGCTGGACATGGTCGTCGCCGCCGACGCGGTCTGGTCGGCGCTGCCCGCCCGCATCGATTTACTCGCCGCCGAACTGCGCCGCACCCGCGAGCTCGCGCACTCCGTCGGCGTGCGCCCCGGCGAGCACCCGGCGGGCGACGACCTGGAACGGATCACGCGCACGCTGACCCGGCTGCGCGAGGAGGTGGTGTCCGACCCGCTGGCGTACTGGATCCCCGCCGAGGGCAGTTCGGCGCCGGGCGGCGGCAGGCCCGACACGACGGTGTACGACCGGGAGGCCCGCGCGCTGGAGGACGTACGGCGGGAGATCGACGCCGTGCTGACGGTCCGCCAGGACGCCGAGCAGCGGCTGATCAGGCTGCGTGACGTGCTCTCCCGTGCGGACCGCACGCTCGCCGAGGCCCGCACCGCGCGCGGCGAGGTGCTGGCGAAGATCGCCGCCACCGAGGTGCCCGTGGTCAGCGGGCCGCCGACCGCGCTCCAGGAGCAGCTGGCGACGGCCGCCGAGTACCGCAGGAACGCCCAATGGCACCGGCTCTCCCCGCTGTTGGAGTCCCTGGAGGAGAAGGCGGAGGACGAACTGCTGCGCGCCCGCGAGTCCTTGACCGCGGTGACCGCGCCGCTCGCGGTCCGCGCCGAGCTGCGCGGCCGGCTCGACGCCTACAAGGCGAAGGTGGCCCGGCACGGGCTCGCCGAGGACCCGGAGCTGGTCGAGAAGTACGACGCGGCGCGCCGGATGCTGTGGAGCGCGCCCTGCGACCTGCGCGTCGCCGAGCAGGCCGTGCTGCGCTACCAGCGGGCGGCCGCCGAACTGCTGGGCTCCGCCCCGCGGGTGCCCGGCCAGGGCGGGCCGCAGGACTCCCAGGACCGGCAGGAGCAGCGGGGGCCGGGCACGTGAGCGACGAGGGGGAGGCGGCGCGATGAGTCAGCCACCGGACAGGTGCCAGCGGCCCGGCTGCGACGGATCGTACGAGGACGTGGGCGGCGGCGAGCTGTACTGCGACACCTGCGGCCTCGCACCGGTCGTGTCGCCCTCGGGCCTGGTCGCCTCGCCGCCCACCGGGGTCGCGGGCGGCGGCCGGAACACGGCCGGGTCGGGCGGGAGTTCGCGCACCGGGAGTGCCCGCGGCACCGGCGCGGGCTCCGCGTCCTCGCCGTCCTCGCGCTCCTCACGGTCCCGGCGTTCGGTGTCCGGGCGGCTGTCGCAGGCGCTGTCCGGGCGGACCACCGGCCGTTCGGTGTCGGTGCGCAGCTCCGGTTCCTCCTCCTCCGCCTCCTCGCGGGGGCGGCTGGGCGCGGGGCTGGTGCAGGTGCCGCAGGTGCCGCGGCCGGACCCGCGTTCGATGGTGCTGGAGAACCCGGAGGTGCCCGAGCGCAAGCGGTTCTGCTCGCGCTCCGACTGCGGGGCGCCGGTGGGCCGGGCGCGCGGGGAGCGGCCGGGCCGCACGGAGGGCTTCTGCACCAAGTGCGGTCACCCGTACTCGTTCGTGCCGAAGCTGCGGGCCGGTGACATCGTGCACGGCCAGTACGAGGTGGCGGGCTGTCTGGCGCACGGCGGCCTGGGCTGGATCTACCTCGCCGTGGACCGCGCGGTCTCCGACCGGTGGGTGGTGCTCAAGGGCCTGCTGGACACCGGCGACCAGGACGCGATGGCCGCCGCGATCTCCGAGCGGCGCTTCCTCGCCGAGATCGAGCACGCCAACATCGTGCGGATCTACAACTTCGTCGAGCATCTCGACCAGCGCACCGGTTCGCTGGACGGGTACATCGTCATGGAGTACGTCGGCGGCAAGTCCCTCAAGGAGATCGCCAACGCCCGCCGCACTCCCGACGGCCGGCGCGACCCGCTGCCGGTGGAGCAGGCCTGCGCGTACGGCATCGAGGCGCTGGAGGCCCTCGGCCATCTGCACAGCCGCAACCTGCTGTACTGCGACTTCAAGGTCGACAACGCCATCCAGACCGAGGACCAGCTCAAGCTGATCGACATGGGCGCGGTGCGCCGCATGGACGACGACGAGTCGGCGATCTACGGCACGGTCGGCTACCAGGCCCCGGAGGTCGCGGAGGTCGGCCCGTCCGTCGCCTCCGACCTGTACACGGTGGGCCGCACGCTGGCGGTGCTGGCCTTCGACTTCCAGGGTTACACCAACGTCTTCGTCGACTCCCTGCCGGACCCCGACCGCATCGAGGTCTTCCGCCGGTACGAGTCGTTCTACCGACTGCTGGTCCGCGCCACCGACCCCGACCCGGACCGCAGATTCGCCTCCGCCGAGGAGATGGCGGAGCAGCTGACCGGCGTCCTGCGGGAGGTCGTGTCCCTCCAGACGGGCCGGGCGCGGCCGGCGTTGTCGACCCTGTTCGGCCCCGAACTGCGCGTGACGGACACGGAGCTGTTCCCGGCGCTGGAGGGCGAGGTCTCGCTGCTGGGGGCGCGTGCGGGGCGGGGCCGGGGGTCCGCCGCGGGGGGCGCCGCCGCGTCCGGGGGCGCGTCCGGGCTGGTCGAGCCCGTCGACACCGGGGCCGCGTCCCTCGCGCTGCCCGTCCCCCGGATCGACCCCGCCGACCCCAACGCCGGCTTCCTCGCGGGCCTGCCGGTCAGCGCGCCGGCCGAGCTGCTCGCCGCGCTGGCCGCGACGCCGGCGCCGTCGGTCGAGACACGGCTGCGGCAGGTCCGGGCCCGGCTGGAGAACGGCGACCCGGCGGCGGCGCTGACCGCCCTCGGCGCGCTGGAGGCCGAGCGCCCGGACGACTGGCGGGTCGTCTGGTACCGGGGCGTGGCCGCGCTCGGCACCGGCGACCACGCGGGCGCCGCGCTCGCCTTCGACGCGATCTACGACGCCTTCCCCGGCGAGACCGTCCCCAAGCTGGCCCTCGGCCTGTGCGCGGAGGTGCTCGGCCAGCTCGACAACGCCGCCGAGTACTACCGTCTGGTGTGGGCGACCGACCCGAGATGTGTGAGCGCGGCGTTCGGGCTGGCCCGGGTGCAGCTCGCGGCAGGGGACCGGCACAGCGCCGTACGGACCCTGGAGTCGGTGCCGGAGGCGTCCATCCACTACACGGCCGCGCGGGTGGCGGCCGTGCGGGCGCGGCTGCGGCGCCGGACGGCGGCCGGGTCCGACGTACCCTTCCTGGAGGACCTGACCGCCGCCGCCGCACAGGTCGAGGCGCTCGACGCGTACCGCCTGGACCCGGCGCGGCGGGAGCAGTTGGTCGCCGAGGTGCTCGGGTGCGCCCTGGACTGGATACTCTCCGGTGGTCAGGGTTCCGCGCCTTCCGCCGCCGGGGGCCGGACGCTGCTCGGCAGCGGCCTGGACGAACGGGGCCTGCGCTTCGGCCTGGAGCGTTCGTACCGCACGCTGGCCCGGCTGGCGCGGGGCGGCGAGGAGAGGATCGAGCTGGTGGAACGTGCCAATCGTTACCGCCCCCGGACATGGGTGTAGTTGATGTCGCAGATGCCCCAGCAGGCCGCCTTGTCGAGGTGCCCGAGCTGCGAGGAACCGCTCGAGCCGGGTGACCGTTTCTGCGGTGCGTGCGGGTACGACCTGTCGGCCGTGCCGCCGCGGCCGGACGACCGTCCGACGCCCACGCTGAACGGCCCGGCCCCGCAGCCGCCGTCCGCCGAGCCCACCGGTGTGCGGTTCGACCGGGCCGCGGAGCCGACGGGGTATGCCCCGGAACCGGCGACGTACCCCTCGGAGCCGCCGGGGCCCGGGAACCACCCGTTGGAGGCCGAGGACTACCCCCTCCAGGCCCCGGACCCGCGCCTCGCCGAGACGGCGGACACGGCCGTGCCGGCGCCGCCCGCCTCATCGGCCCAACCGGTACAACCGGCACGATCCGCTCAACCGGCCGTGGCGCCCGCCGCGTTGTGCGTGGCGTGCCGGGTAGGCCGGGTCGACGGCGACGGCTACTGCCAGAACTGCGGGCACGCCCAGCCCCGTGAACGCGACCACATGGAACAGGAGTCGGGCCCGGTGGCCGCCGTCAGCGACCGCGGGCTGCGCCACCACCGCAACGAGGACGCGTTCAGCGTCGGGCACGCCGCGCTGCCCGACGGCTCCCCCGCCCTGGTGGCGATCGTCTGCGACGGCGTCTCCTCGGCGACCCGGCCCGACGACGCCTCGCTCGCCGCCTCCCGCGCGGCCGGCGAGTCGCTGCTGGCGGCGCTGCCGCTGGGCGCTCACCCGCAGCAGGCCATGCACGAGGCGATCGTCGCCGCCTCCCGGGCGGTCAACGCCCTGGCGCACGAGCCGGAGACGGCACGCGAGCACGCCCCGCACCAGAACGCCCCCGCCTGCACCCTGGTCGGCGCGGTGGTCACCGCCGGCCTGCTGGTGGTCGGCTGGGTCGGCGACAGCCGCGCCTACTGGGTGCCCCTGGACCGGTCGGCCGTACCGGCCCGGCTGACCGAGGACGACTCGTGGGCCGCGCAGATGGTCGCGGCGGGCCTGATGAACGAGGCCGAGGCCTACGCCGACGAGCGCGCCCACGCGATCACCGGCTGGCTCGGCGCGGACGCCTACGAACTCGAGCCGCACACCGCCGCGTTCAAGCCCGACCGCCCGGGAGTGGTCGTGGTCTGCACCGACGGCCTGTGGAACTACGCCGAGGCGGCCGACGAGATGGCCCGCGTGCTGCCGCCCGACGCCGCCGAACGCCCGCTGCACGCCGCCCGCGTCCTGGTCGGCCACGCCCTCGACGGCGGGGGCCACGACAACGTAACAGTGGCGGTCGTGCCGTTCCCGGCCCCCGCGCAGGGGGCAGGATCGGCGTAGGGCCGTACACGGGGAAGGCCTCGACGGACCGGAGGGGGCCGGTCCGCACTTCGTCATCGCCCCACCCCGCACGGGGCGTTTCAAGGGGGATCCGACAACGCATGGCCAATTTCTCGAAGTCCGGCGTGCCGCAGTTCTCGGTGGACGTGTACCAGAACGAGTATCTGCCCGAGGGCGGCCGGGAGGTCAACGCGATCGTCACGGTCACCGCGACCGGGGGCGGCACGATCGGCAGCGCCGTGACGGCGCCGCATCTCTTCTCACCGGGGCAGGGACCGTCCGCCGCCGTGGCGATCATGGTGGACTGCTCGGGGTCGATGGACTACCCGCCCACCAAGATGCGCAACGCCCGCGACGCGACCGCGGCGGCCGTCGACACCCTGCGCGACGGGGTCCGCTTCGCGGTGATCGGCGGTACGCACGTCGCCACGGAGGTCTACCCGGGCGGCGGCCGGCTCGCCGTCGCCGACGCCACCACTCGTGCTCAGGCCAAGCAGGCGCTGCGCAAGCTGCACGCCGGGGGCGGCACCGCCATCGGGACCTGGCTGCGGCTGGCCGACCGGCTGCTGTCCTCGGCGGACGTCGCCATCCGGCACGGCATCCTGCTCACCGACGGCCGCAACGAGCACGAGTCGGCCCAGGACCTGAAGGCCGCGCTCGACGCCTGCGCGGGACGGTTCACCTGTGACGCCCGTGGCGTGGGCACCGACTGGGAAGTGAAAGAAGTCACAGGCGTGGCCTCCGCCCTGCTCGGCACCGCCGACATCGTCGCCGACCCGGCCGGTCTCGCCGCGGACTTCACGCGGATGATGGAGACGGCCATGGGCAAGGAGGTCGCGGACGTCTCCCTGCGGTTGTGGACGCCGGTGGACACCGCGATCAGGTTCGTCAAGCAGGTCGCCCCCGCCGTCGTGGATCTGACCGGCCGGCGCACCGAGGCGGGTCCGCGCGCCGGCGACTATCCCACCGGTTCCTGGGGCGACGAGTCCCGTGACTACCACGTATGCGTGGAGGTCCCGGCGGCCGGCCTCGGCCGGGAGATGCTCGCGGCCCGCGTCTCGCTGGTCGTTCCGGAGCCCGACGGCGGCGTGCGCAACCTCGGCGCGCAGGGTCTCGTACGGGCCGTCTGGACCGACGACATGACGGCCTCGACGTCGATCAACCCCCAGGTCGCCCACTACACCGGCCAGGCCGAACTGGCCCAGGTCATCCAACAGGGGCTGGAACTTCGCAAAGCGGGAGACTTGGACGGAGCAACGGCCAAACTGGGCCGCGCCGTTCAGCTCGCCGGCGCCTCCGGAAACGCGGATACGGCGAAACTCCTTGCGAAGGTGGTGGACGTGGTCGATGCCGCGACAGGTACTGTGCGACTGAAGGCGAAGGTCGCGGACGCCGACGAGATGACGCTCGAGACGCGGTCCACGAAGACTGTTCGCGTGAAGAAGTGACACAGAGCGAGCCCGGCCCCTGGGGGTTGGAGAAATCCGGCCGCACCGGCCGGAAAGGAGAGGGGGAAGCGCCGACATGCCGACCTGCCCGAACGGACACCAGTCGGGTTCCGACGACTGGTGCGAGGTCTGCGGTCACCGCATGGCCGGTGCCGTGCCTCCGCCACCCCCGCCCCCGCCGCCGCCCACCGGCGGTTACGGCTTCCCGCCGCCCGGCGGGCCGAACGGCGGTCAACAGGGCGGACGTCCGCACCCGTCCGCGGTTCCGGATTCGCCGCCCGAGCTGTGCCCGCAGTGCCGTACGCCCCGTGAGGGCGCCGCGCCGTTCTGCGAGGAGTGCCGGTGGAACTTCCTCACCAACACGGCGACGTCGTACACCCCGGCCGCCCCGCGCCCGTCGACGCCCGCACCGCGCTTCCAGCCGCCGTCGTTCGGCGGGACGGACTCCTACGAGTACCAGGGCTCCCGCCCGTCCCAGGTCAACCGCCCGGCGGAGCCGATCCCGTCGGGGCCGCCGTTCGGTTCGGCCCCGGGTGGTCCGGCAGGCCCCGGTGGTCCGGGCGGTCCCGGTGGACGCGGGGGCCAGGACGGACCGGGCGGATTCGGCAACCCCGGCGGCCCCGGCGGGCCGCAGGGCCCCGGTGGTCCGGGTCCGGGTGGGCCCGGAGGCCCGTTCGGTGAGCGTCCCGGTCCGGGTGGACCGGGAGGGCCCGGCGGCCAGGGCGGGCCGGGAGGCCCGTTCGGCGAGCGCCCCGGCCCGGGTGGACCGGCAGGACCCGGCAACCCGGGCGGCCCGTCCGGCATGTTCGGCGAACGCCCCGGCCCCGGGGGACCTGGCGGCTCCGGCGGTCCCGGTGGTCGCGGCGACTTCGGTGGGCCGGGTGACTTCGGTGGTCCGGGCGGACCCGGTGGCCGCGGCGGGCAGGACGGACCGGGCGGCTTCGGCAATCCCGGCGGCCCCGGGGGACCTGGCGGCGCGGGCGCTCCCAGCGCGCCCGGCGGTCCTGGCGGGCGCGGCGGGCAGGACGGTCCCGGCGGCTTCGGCAACCCCGGTGGTCCCGGCGGACCCGGTGGTCCCGGCGGACCCGGTGGACCCGGCGGTCCCGGCGACTTCGGTGGGCCGGGTGGGCGCGGTGGGCCGGAGGGGCCCGGCGGCTTCGGGGGCCCGGGCGGCTCCGGCATGTTCGGCGAGCGCCCCGGGCCCGGGAGCCCTGGCGGCCCGGGTGACTTCGGTCGTCCGGGGGGATCCGGTGGTCCCAACGGACCCGGTGCTCACGGCGGACGCGGTGGACCAGACGGTCCCGGCGGCCCCGGTGGTTTCGGCGGACCCGGCAGCCCGCAGGGCCCCGGTCCCGGCGCCCCCGGCCGTCCCGGCGGACCGGACGGTCCCGGCGGCTTCGGCAACCCGGGCCCGCCCGGCGGCCCCGGCGGCCCCTCTGGCTTCGGCGGCGACCCGGCGCGGCCGGCGCCCCCGCCGCCCGGCCCCACCCCGCCCGGCGGTCCCGGCGCGCCGCAGGCGTTCCACCAGCCCGGTGGTCCGTCCGCTCCGCCCGCTCACCCCGGCTTCCCGCAGGAGCCGGGCCGGCAGCAGCCGGGCGGCGGCGCGCCCTTCGGCGGCGGCGCCGACGACGACTGGGTGCTCCCCCCGCCCTCCCACACCGGCCCCGGACAGGGACAGGGACAGGGACAGCCCGGCGGCTACGGCTACCCGCACCCCGGCGGCCCGCAGCGGCCCGCCACCTGGACGGCGACGATCGGCCCCGACCGCGCGTACTTCATGGCGATGATGCAGCGCTCCGGCCCGGAGGCCGCGGGCCTCAACCTGCCCGCGTACTCACCGGAACAGCAGCGCACCCTCTCCGGCAACCAGGTCACCATCGGCCGGCGCCGCCATTCCACCGGCGACACCCCCGACATCGACCTGTCGGTGCCGCCGGAGGACCCGGGCGTCTCGCACCAGCACGCGGTGCTGGTGCAGCAGCCCGACGGCAGCTGGGCGATCGTCGACCAGAACTCGACCAACGGCACCACGGTCAACGGCGGCGAGGAGCCGATCCAGCCCTTCGTGCCGGTGCCGCTCCAGGACGGCGACCGCGTCCACGTCGGCGCCTGGACGACGATCACCATCCGTCGCGGCTAACGCTGCGCAGAGGACGACGGGAGGGGCCAGGCGTACGGCCCCTCCGGTTCGTCCAGCCACGCCCACGCGTGCTCGCCGCTGACGGTGATCCCGTACCGCTCGCGCGGCGGCTCCCCCTCCCGCTCCCACAGCGCGTACGCCTCCTGGGGGTCGAGCCTGCCGCGGGTCAGCGCCACCAGGAAGCGGAACGAGTCGCTGTCCCGGCCGCGCAGCGGTATCCCGCCCAGCGCCGCCGGTTCCGGCTCCGCCCCGGCGCCGCCACGCAGCGGGACGAAGAAGGCGGACGTGTGCAGGAAGCGGCCCTCGGCCTGCCCGGCGCCCCGGACGTCGAGCGCGACCAGTCCGGTGGCGAACGGCGTCAGGATGCGCCCGCCGGGACGGCACTGGGCGAGCCAGGCGCGCGGAATCGACGGCAGGGCGCAGGTGGCGATGATGCGGTCGTAGGGAGCGCGTTCGGGCACACCGCGCGCGCCGTCCCCGGTGACGACGACCGGGTGGTACCCGGCGGCGTCCAGGTGCCGCCGCGCCGACTCGGTGATCTCCGGCTCCAGATCGACGGTCGTGACGAGACCGCCGTCGCCGAGCCGGTGCGCGAGCAGGGCCGCGTTGTAGCCGGTCCCCGCGCCGATCTCCAGCACCCGGTGGCCGTCCTCCACCTGCAGCGCGACGAGCATCATCGCCATCAGCGAGGGCTGACTGCTGGAGGAGAGCAGCTCGCCGTCGCGCAGCCGGGTGGCCAGCGGGGCGTCCTCGTAGGCGCCGCGCGCCCAGCGCTCACGCGCGGCGGGATCGGGGCTCTCCCCCCAGTGCCGCTCGTAGCCGCCGACGACGCCCACGTAGTAGTACGGCACGAAGAGATGCCTGGGCACCGCCGCGAAGGCCTCCCGCCACACCGGGTCCGCTTCCCAGGCCCCGTCGGCGTCGATCTCCCGCACCAGCGCGGCCCGCGCCGAGGCGGCGACGGCCTCCAGCCCTTCGCAGCCTTCGTCGCCCTCGCGGCGTTCGCCGCGCTCGGGACCGTCGTCGCCCGTGTCCGTGTCGAGAGCCTGCGCACCCATGGGTCCACTGTCCTGCGATTCCCGCCGCGAGGCGAGCGCCCGGCGCCTCGTGGTATCCGTGGTCCTAGGGCCGCAGACCTCGGTCCCCGCGTCTGAGACCATGGACGGCGTGAATGAGATTCGGCGCGGCACGCTTCAGGAGCAGACCTTCTACGAGCAGGTCGGCGGGGAGGAGACCTTCCGCCGCCTGGTCCACCGTTTCTACGAGGGAGTCGCCGAGGACCCGATCCTGCGGCCGATGTACCCCGAGGAGGACCTGGGTCCGGCCGAGGAGCGCCTGGTGCTGTTCCTGATGCAGTACTGGGGCGGTCCGACGACGTACAGCGACAACCGAGGGCACCCGCGGCTGCGGATGCGCCACGCCCCGTTCGCCGTCGACCGGGCGGCGCACGACGCCTGGCTGAAGCACATGCGGGACGCCGTCGACGAGCTGGGCCTGTCCGAGGAGCACGAGCGGACGCTGTGGAACTACCTGACGTACGCCGCCGCCTCGATGATCAACACTCCGGACTGACCTCACGGGCCCCGTCACCGGCCCCGACGCGGGCGGGCGTCAGCGCACGCTGACGCCCAGCGCCCCCAGCCCCGCCCGCCGCACCGCGACCGACCCGTACGGCGTCCGCAGGCGCAGCCAGGCGCCCGAGGAGAGCAGCCCCAGCTCCTGGTCGCCGGTGCCGGGGCGGACGAAGCCGAGGGACTGTGCGGCGTGCACGGCGCGCACCGGGAGCGCGGTCCGTCCGACCGTCCGGGACCATATGTCGCGCCCGATCCGGTCCAGTTCGGCCCGGGTCCGGCTCTCGGCCGGCAACTCCTGGGACCTGGTGCGGAATTCGGCGACCGCCGCGGCGACCAGCGCCCGCAGCTCGTCCGCCCCGGGCAGCCCGGCCTCCGTCCGCCAGCCTCCGCGCGGGGGCAGCACCCCGGCCCACGGCGGCCCGGTGACCGCGCCGGGGACCGCGGCCGTGGCCGCCGTCCCGTCCACGGCCTCCAGCAGTTCACCTGCGGACACGGTCACGTCCAGCGTGACGTCCAGCCCGTTCTCGTACGGCTTGGCCAGCCGCACCGCGCGGACCGCCAGCACCTCGAAGGACGGAGGCCGGCCGAAGACGGCGAGCGCGGTGCCCGCGGCCTGGAGGCGCACCGCGGCTCCACGGTCGTAGTGGAGCAGCCGGGACAGGAAGGCCGCGAGGTCCGCGGCCTCCCCGTCGTCGGCGAGGTGGAGCACCGTCATGCCGCGACGGCCTCCTCCTCGCCACCACTGCCGCCGGCGTCGGCGGCAGCGTCCGCGTCGTCCATGTACTCCTCCAGGAACTCCCGCTCCTCCGCGGTGATCCGGCGCGGACGCTGCGCCTCGAAGTCGAACGGCACGATGACCGTCGAGGCGCGGACGTAGACCTGGTCGCCGTCCTTCACCTCGTAGGAGAGGGTGAAGGAGGCGGCCCGGATCTGGGTGACCCACAGCTCGATGTCCACGGGCGCGTGCCGGTGGACGAGCTGCCGCTTGTAGTCGATCTCGTGGCGCGCCACCACCGACCCCTGCCGGAAGTCCTTGTCCGGGCGGAACAGGAAGTCGATACGGGCCTCCTCCAGATAGCGGAGGAACACCACATTGTTGACGTGGCCGTACGCGTCCATGTCCGCCCAGCGCAGTGGGCAGCGGTAGATGTGCCGCAAGATCAGCCCCGGGTCAGCTTCTTGTAGGTGGCACGGTGCGGACGGGCGGCGTCCGGACCGAGCCGCTCGATCTTGTTCTTCTCGTACGACTCGAAGTTGCCCTCGAACCAGAACCACTTGGACTCGCCCTCGTAGGCGAGGATGTGGGTGGCGACCCGGTCCAGGAACCACCGGTCGTGGGAGACGACCACGGCGCAGCCGGGGAAGTCCAGCAGCGCGTTCTCCAGCGAGGACAGGGTCTCGACGTCGAGGTCGTTGGTCGGCTCGTCGAGGAGGAGCAGGTTGCCGCCCTGCTTGAGGGTGAGCGCCAGGTTCAGGCGGTTGCGCTCGCCGCCGGAGAGGACGCCGGCCGGCTTCTGCTGGTCCGGACCCTTGAACCCGAACGCGGAGACGTAGGCCCGCGAGGGCATCTCCACCTGTCCGACGTTGATGTAGTCCAGCTCGTCGCTGACGACGGCCCACAGCGTCTTCTTCGGGTCGATGTTCTCGCGGCTCTGGTCGACGTAGGAGATCTTGACGGTCTCGCCGACCTTGATGGTGCCGGAGTCGGGCTGCTCCAGACCCTGGATCATCTTGAACAGGGTGGTCTTGCCGGCGCCGTTCGGGCCGATGACGCCGACGATGCCGTTGCGGGGCAGCGTGAAGCTGAGGTCGTCGATGAGCACCTTCTCGCCGAAGGCCTTGTGGAGGTTGTTGACCTCCACGACGACGTTGCCCAGGCGCGGGCCCGGCGGGATCTGGATCTCCTCGAAGTCCAGCTTCCGCATCTTCTCGGCCTCGGCGGCCATCTCCTCGTACCGCGCGAGACGGGCCTTGGACTTGGCCTGCCGTCCCTTGGCGTTGGAGCGGACCCACTCCAGCTCTTCCTTGAGCCGCTTCTGGCGCTTGGCGTCCTTCTGGCCCTCGACCTTGAGACGGGTCGCCTTGGTCTCCAGGTACGTGGAGTAGTTGCCCTCGTAGGGGTAGGCGCGCCCGCGGTCGAGCTCCAGGATCCACTCGGCCACGTTGTCCAGGAAGTACCGGTCGTGGGTGATGGCCACGACGGTGCCCGCGTACTTGGCGAGGTGCTGCTCCAGCCAGTTCACCGACTCCGCGTCGAGGTGGTTGGTGGGCTCGTCCAGGAGCAGCAGGTCGGGCGCCTCCAGCAGCAGCTTGCACAGCGCGACGCGGCGCCGCTCGCCGCCGGAGAGGTTGGTGACGGGCCAGTCGCCGGGCGGGCAGCCCAGGGCGTCCATGGCCTGCTCCAGCTGGGCGTCGAGGTCCCACGCGTTGGCGTGGTCCAGCTCCTCCTGGAGCTTGCCCATCTCGTCGAGCAGGGCGTCCGAGTAGTCGGTCGCCATCAGCTCGGCGATCTCGTTGAACCGGTCGAGCTTGCCCTTGATCTCGGCGACGCCCTCCTGGACGTTCTCCAGGACGGTCTTGTCCTCGGTCAGCGGGGGCTCCTGGAGCAGGATGCCGACGCTGTAGCCGGGAGAGAGGAAGGCGTCGCCGTTGGACGGCTGCTCCAGCCCCGCCATGATCTTGAGCACGGTCGACTTACCGGCGCCGTTCGGGCCGACGACGCCGATCTTCGCCCCCGGCAGGAAGTTCAGGGTGACGTCGTCGAGGATCACCTTGTCGCCGTGCGCTTTGCGCGCCTTGCGCATGGTGTAAATGAACTCAGCCAAGAGAAACCGTCCGGCAGCTTGAAATCTGGCAGTGGGCAGATACACCCCATCTTGCCGTACGTCCATCCCTGGGTGGTAACCCGTCCGATCCGGCGGTCCTGACCTGGGGTTTCCCTGCGACGGAGGCCGACCGGCCGCGCCGGCGAGCGCCGGCCACCCCCTAATACCTCCCTCCGGGGCGGAGACCCTCCGATGCGGGCCCGTCGCCGCCGGCGCTGCTGGTGGTCGTCCCGACCGTGGGGCTCGCACGGTGGCTCTTCGCGAGCCGGGGCACGCTGGGCGGCCGCCCCGGCGACTCCGGCCTCTGCCCCGCGAGCAACGTCCCGCTCCGGTGGCCCGCGTGGCGCCCCGCCTGACCGGCCGGGACCGACCACGTCCGAGCACTCCCAGTACGGGGCCCGGGCCGCAGGGTCAGTCCTGGGGCGTCTTCTTCTTTCGTACGAGCACCAGGGCCGCGCCTCCTATGACGACCAGGGCGATGGCCGCGCCGCCTATCAGGGGGGTGGCGCTGGAGCTGCCGGTGGCGGCGAGGTTGACGTCGGCGTCGGTGCTGCCCACCGTGGCCGGGCTCGGCTCGGCGAGGAGCTGCGGGGAGTCGCCCGCCTGCTCGGCCTCGTCGGTGCGGGTCAGGCAGTCGAGGACGCCGGCGAAGCGCTGGTCGTAACCGCCGGGGCCGGTGATCGTGAAGTCGTAGGCCTGGTCCTCCTGCAACGGGACCGACACCGTCTCCGACTCCCCCGCCGCGATGCTGTGCTCGACGCCCATCAGCTCGAAGACGAACGGCGCGTCGCCCTCGTTGACGGCCGTGATGTCGACCGCCCCCTCGGCACAGTTCTCCTTGGCGGACAGCGCGGGTATCGCGCCCGTCGCCGCCCAGGTGGCGCTCGCGGTCGCCGAGACCGTGGACGCGCTGGAGCCGGCCAGGATCTGGGTCTGGCTGCGGCTCTCGGAGGCGAAGGCCCGGCCGACCGGCACGGTGGTGGAGGCCTGGAGGGTCACCTCGGTGGAGCCGTCGTCGGCGTCCTCGGGCACCGCGAGGAACAGCTCGCTGCCGTCGCGCGCGGTGGTGACGTCCTCACCGTCCTTGCCGACGATCCGCACGCCGCTGGTCTCGGCGTCGGCCGGCGGGGCCACCGTGACGCTGTCCGCGTTGGTGTGCACGGTCACCGGGCCCAGCAGCTCGCCGGGGTGGCCGGAGAGCGCCGACGGGTCCAGGGTCAGGGACGCCCCGGGTTCGGCGGCGTCGCGGGCGCTCTTCTCCAGGTGATCGGCGAGCTTCTCGGCCTGCGGGTCGGCGGCCTCGACGTCGGCGCCGTCGGAGTAGCGCCAGATCGCCACCTGGGTGCCGGCCGCCGCGTCCTGCTCGCTGAGCCCGCTGTCGATGCCGGCCCGCCGCGCGAGCGCCGCGAGGTCGTTCACCTGCGGATAGGAGTTCTGCAGGATCCAGCGGATCCGGCCGGCGTCGTCATTGGCCCCGAGCGAGGTGCCGCTCCACGGCGTCTCGTGGTACTTGGCGTCCTTCTGCGTCGGGTTCTGGATGTCGACGCAGTACGTCTGGAGCGTGCCGCCGCCTTCGACGGACATCTCGAACAGACCGGCGGATATCTCCTGGTCGCCCTCGTCGGTGTGGAGGACCGCCGTGCCGTAGGTCTCCAGACCGCCCATCGTGGCGGTCGCTCCGCCCTGGCCCCGCACCGCCCCGGTTCCGGCCGCGACGGCGGGACCGGCCGTCGCCAGCACTCCGGCGGCGAGCCCGGACACCATCGTCACGGCGGCGAGGCGGGCCGCCCCGCGACCGCGTACGGACAGTGCGGAGAACGAAGCAAACACCTAAATTCCCCTCCGGGCGGGACCCGTTGACGTGGGGGGCGGTCCCGCCAGCAGAATCATCACGGCACAAGAGCCAACTCCCGCATCCTAAGGACGCGGGCGCATCAGCCTTCCCGGTGATCGAGTCGGCCGGTGATCCGAATCGGAATCGTTATCGCAGGACCGCCCATGAACTGGGCTTATCGACAAATCCGCTCGGGGCGTTCAGTAACGCAATCGCCGATAAGCCGCAGTTCGGTCAGTCGACGGGCATGGCCGCCGTCACGGCCGACGTCACGTCACCGCTGCGGATTCCAGGGCGCGTTGATGGTCACCGGCCGCCCCGGACCCCTCCTCTCCGGCCGGCGTCTCCCACGACGGCTCCGGTTGCGACGGTGAACCCGCCGCTCCGCTCTCGGTCTTGCCGTTGCCGCGCCGGAACGCCGAGGTGCCGCGCGCCAGATCGTGGCCGATCGCCACGGCGTCGATGTCCGCGGACGTCCAGCTCTGGCCCTCGCGCACGTCCGTGCGGACCTTCAGCCTGCCCTGCACGACAACCGGGTCGCCCACCGAGAGAGAGGCCGCCGCGTTGGTGGCCAGCTGGCGGTTCGCCCACACCGTGAAGAAGTTGGTGTGCCCGTCGGCCCACACGTTCTTCTCCCGGTCCCAGTACCGCGCGGTCACCGCCAGCCGGAACCGCGCCGACGGCCCCGCCACCAGCTCCCGGTACACCGGCTGCGTCGCCACGTTGCCCACCGCGCAGATCAGCGTCTCGTTCATCTCACTCGTCCCTCCCCGCCCGACCGTTCACGCGCCGGGCGGACACGCCGACGGGCCCGTCCCGTACGGCTGCGTCTGATGCGGCGACCTCGCCGGTCGTGATCGCCGCGGAACCAGACTGCCTCCGCCGGGCCGGGCCCGCCGGGCGCTGTGGACCGTCCCCCACCTGTGGAAAACTCCGCCACCCGATCGAGGAAGCGAGGGCCCAAGCGCCAAAGGCCCAAGCACCCCAAGCACCGAAGGATCGAAGGATCGAAGGACGAAGCGCTGAAGGGCGAGGCACCGAGAGGACGGGAGGCCGACCCGCGGCCGGTCCCCCTCCCCGCTACCTCCCCCCAGCCCGCGCCCCGATCACCCGCCCGTACTGTTCCCGCACCTCCCGGTACCGCAGCAGTTCCGCCGCGACCGGGTCCAGCACCCGCGCCCGTCCGCACCCGGCCGCGGCCTCCCGGAGCCGGCGTTCCGCCTCCAGGCCGTATCTGCGGGCCGGTCCCCGCGCCGCCATCCGGCAGCTCCACTCCACGATCGGGCCTCCGACGATCCCGGACACCATCAGCAGCACCGGCACCCCGAGGTTCGGCGACATGACCCCGACGATCTGCCCGACCAGCCACAACCCCCCGACGATCTGGAGGAGGGTCATGCAGGCCTGCACCAGCACGGCCACCGGCCACCAGCCCGGCGTCGGCGGCCGGCCCGGCGGCAGCCCGGCCCGTGCCGTCAACTCGTCCAGCGCCTCCGACAGCCCCTGGGACCCGCGCACGGCGGCCTCGCGCACCGCCTGCGCCCAGGGCGCGGGCAGCCCCGCCGACGCCCGGTCGGCGACCGTCCGTACCGCCTGCTCGACCCGTTGCCGCGCCGTCGCCTGCTCATCGGCCTGCGTGCGCACCGGCAGCCGCCCGGTGGGCGGTTCGCGCCGTTCCTGGTACCACCGCCACAACCGCAGCCAGGGCGTCCCACAGGCGCGGTTGGCGTTGCGCAGCCACGCCCGCTCGGCCGCCTCTCCCGCGGCCGTCGCGCCCACGGCGTCCGCGAGCCGCGCGGAGAACTCGTCCCGCGCCTCCTCGCTCAGCCCCGGCCGGCGGCGCGTGGCGTAGACGGGCCACAGCCGTGCCGCCGCGGCGTCCAGGTCCGCCGAGATTCGGCGTGCCGCGGCGCCCCGCTCCGCCACGAACTGGCCGAGCACCTCGCGCAGTTCCGCGACTCCCTCCCCGGTGAGGGCGGACAGCGCGAGCACGGTCGCGCCCGGTTCGCCGTACTCGCCGAGGGCGATCCCGTCCTCGTCCAACAGCCGCCGCAGGTCGTCGAGGACCTGGTCGGCCGCCTCGCCGGGCAGCCGGTCGACCTGGTTCAGCACGACGAACATCACCTCCGCGTGCCCGGCCATGGGACGCAGATAGCGCTCGTGCAGCACGGCGTCGGCGTACTTCTCCGGGTCCACGACCCAGATGACCGCGTCGACCAGTTCCAGGACCCGTTCGGCCTGCTCACGGTGGTGCACGGCCGCCGAGTCGAGGTCGGGCAGGTCGACCAGGACCAGCCCGCGCAGCTGCGCCTCCGCCTCCGGGCTCTGCAGCGGGCGCCGGCGCAGCCGGCCGGGGATGCCGAGCCGGTCGATGAGGGTGGCGGCCCCGTCGCTCCAGCTGCACGCGATGGGCGCGGCGGTGGTGGGGCGCCGTACGCCCGTCTCCGAGATGGTCACCCCGGCCAGCGTGTTGAACAGCTGGGACTTGCCGCTGCCGGTGGCGCCCGCGATGGCGACGACGGTGTGCTGTCCGGAGAGCTTGCGCCGGGCCGCCGCCTCGTCCAGGACCCGGCCGGCCTCGGCGAGGGTCCGGTTGTCCAGCCGCGCGCGGGACAGGCCCACCAGCTCGCGCAGCGCGTCGAGCCGCGAGCGCAGCGAGCCGTCGTAGGCGAGCGGGGTCACGGTCTGCGGGCTCGACGCCCGGTGCTCCACGACGGCGGCCTGCTCGACGGCGGTCGCCTCGTTCACCCGCCGGGCGATCAGCCCGTCGTCCCAGGCGTCCTCGGCGTCCGCGCCGTAGACATCGTCGGCCCGCCCGCGTGCGCGATGCTCCACCGCGCGTCCGGCCCCCTTCTTCGTACCGGTGTCGGCGGCCTTGCGCCTGCTCCTCCAGAACCGCCGCTCACCGGCTTCCCGTTCCGCGGAACCGGCCTCCTCGGAGCGGTCCTTCGCGGCATCCCCGGCATCCCCGTCCGCGGAGCCGCCCGCTCCGGTACGGCCCTCCGGGCGCCCTCCGTCGGTCGCC
Source organism: Streptomyces sp. NPDC006610 (assembly GCF_040611575.1). NCBI lineage: Bacteria > Bacillati > Actinomycetota > Actinomycetes > Kitasatosporales > Streptomycetaceae > Streptomyces > Streptomyces sp. NPDC006610. The sequence goes on along the minus strand of NZ_JBEXOP010000019.1, from coordinate 48,456 downwards.
GCGTCCCCGTCCGAGGCCACGCCGTCCTCCACGGCGCCCTCGCCTCCACGGGAACCCGACTCTCCGGGATCGCCGTCCCCCGAGCCCGTCGCCCCGGAGCCGGCCTTCGAGGAACCGGCCTTCCCGGAAGCCGACCCCTCGTCGGCCGCCTCCCCGGCAGCTGAGCCCTCCGCACCCGAACCGTCCGCGGCAGAGACCTCGGCGCCCGTCCTCCCGGCCTCGCCGCCTTCGCCTTCGCCCCCGCCCTCGCCCCCGCCCCCGCCCCCGTCGCGGGCACGGTCGGCCTGTTCCGTGTGCTCCGTGTGCTCCGTGTGCTCGGTGTGGTCCGTGTGGTCCTGGTCCTGGTCAGTGACGGCAGTCACCGGTCACCTCTCCTTCTGCAGTACGGACAGCGCGGCGATGAGTTCGGCCTGCGGCTCGGGCTGGACCTCGAGCGCGTCGAGCGGGGCCATACGGCGTTCGCGCTCGGCGTTCATGACCCGGTCCACGTACTCCACGAGGAGCCGCCCGCCCCGGTCGCGCAGCCGCAGCGCGCCGTGGGCGCCGAGCCGCTCGGCGAGCCCTTCCCCCGCCACCCTGGCCCGGCGCCCGCCGAGCAGCGCCGTGGCGACCAGCGCGGCGATCACCTCGGGATCCGGCGCGACGCTCCGGTCCAGGGCGCGGACCTCGTCTTCGGCGTACTCCTCCAGCTCGCGCCGCCACCGCCGCACCGCCATCCCGATGCGGTGCTCGGCGCTCTCCGGGGTCGACTCGGGGTCCTCCAGCTCAGGCGCGCCCGCCGCCGGTTCACGCCGCCAGGCCTCGTCGATCCGTTCGTCGGCGGCGGTGACGGAGCACAGCACGAGGTCGCTCAGGCTCTCCACAAGGGCGTCGAGCAGTTCCCCGGCGGTGCAGTCGAGCGGGAAGGCCCGCCACCGCTTGAGCGCGTCCCCCGCGAGCACGGCCCCGCTCTGCAGCCGGCCGCGCACGCGCGCGTGCTCGCTGTCGTAGGCGTGGTCGACGGCCGAGGTGAGCCGCAGGGCGGCGGCGTACTGGGCGGCGGCGGCCCCGGCCAGCTCGGGCAGCCGGGTCCGGAGGGAGGCCAGGACGCCGTAGGCGGTGCGGGCCATGGCGTGCTGCCGGGCCGCGGGGTCCTGTGCCTGGTGGACGAGCCACGTCCGCAGCGGCGCGACGGCGGTGGCCGGCAGCAGGCCGCCGCCCCACGCCGACTCGGGCAGCTCGGGCACGGTGAAACGCGGCACGTCGCCCAGCCCGGCCTTGGTGAGCAGCGCGCCGTACTGCCGCGAGACCTCCGAGACGACCTGGTGGGGCACCCGGTCGAGGACGGTGACCAGGGTGACGTCGTACTCCTTGGCGGTGCGCAGCAGGTGCCAGGGGACGGCGTCGGCGTACCGCGCGGCCGTCGTGACCATGATCCAGATGTCGGCGGCGCAGATCAGCTCGGCGGCGAGGAAGCGGTTGTCGGCGACGAGGGAGTCGACGTCGGGCGCGTCGAGGAGGGCGAGGCCGGGCGGCAGGGTCTCCACGGTCTCGATCCGCAGGACGCGCGTCTGGTCCTCCCCGGGGAGGAGGAGATCGTCGTCCTCCCCGGTCTCCTGCGGGGGCGCCCACACGCGCGTGAGGCCGGGCAGCACCCTCATGCCGCTGAACCAGTGGTGGTCCTCCGGGTGGCACACCAGCACCGGCGTGCGCGTCGTCGGCCGCAGTACGCCCGCCTCGCTGACCCTGCGGCCCACCAGGGAGTTGACCAGCGTCGACTTGCCCGCACCGGTGGAGCCGCCGATGACGGCCAGCAGGGGCGCGTCGGGCTCTCTCAGCCGGGGCACCAGGTAGTCGTCGAGCTGGGCGAGCAGTTCGTCGCGGTTGGCACGCGCGCGTGGAGCGCCCGCCAGCGGGAGCGGAAAGCGTGCGGCGGCGACGCGGTCGCGCAGCGCGGAAAGTGCGTCGAGCAGCTGAGGCCGTACGTCCAAGGTCACCACATGCGAAGAATGCCCAATTTTATGGGATATCTGAAGCATATGAGCATGTCTGCGCGCCGACAGAACAGAAGGGGCGCATAGGGCGAGGGGGACAGAGGCACAGCGCAGGCATAACGAGTACACAACACCCGGCGCGCGAGGCGCGAAAAGCGCTGCACGTTTGCCACCTGCCTGCGATTATCGGACCGCTTCACTGAACCTCCACATTGAGCCACGGAGGCGAAGCGACAGGGTCAAGGAGCCGGGAGCCCTATCCTTGACCCCGGCGACGTCACGGTTCGGCCCGCACGCGGGCACCACGACAGAGGCCACCACACCGGCCCCCGTAGCTCAGTGGATAGAGCAGGCGCCTTCTAAGCGCTTGGCCGCAGGTTCGAGTCCTGCCGGGGGCGCCACACAGCAGGCCGGTTCCGGCCAGCACGACCATCGGGCCTCTCCACTCACCCTTCCCCTCAAAACGGGTGATACGGACATCATTCCCGTGACCGACTCCCGCTCCCCGCGTTGAGCGGAAAGTGCGGCGGCGCGTCCTGCTGTCGCGCTCACCGAGTCAGAAGGAGAACGTGATGTCTCGCATCGCGAAGGCCGCCGGTGTGGCCGTCGGCACGGGCGCCGTGGTTCTCGGCGGGGCCGGTCTGGCCATGGCGGACGCGGGCGCCAAGGGCGTCGCCGCCCACTCCCCGGGCGTGCTGTCCGGCAACGTCATCCAGGTCCCGGTCCACGTGCCGATCAACCTGTGCGGCAACACCGTCAACATCGGCGGGCTGCTGAACCCGGCCGCCGGCAACACCTGCGAGAACAGCGACGGCAAGAAGTCCGGCGCGTACGGCGGCTGACCTGCGCAGCGCCCGCACCACCGCCGCACAGCGCGACACCCAGCGGTACCCGCCGCACCCGATGAGAGCCCCGGCAGCCCCGAGCGCCGGGGCTCTCCCGTGCCACGCGGCCGGCCGGGGCGGGCCCGACTCACCGGCCGTCGCCCGGACGCGGACTCACGCGTAGCGGTAGAAGCGCGTGTGGTCCTCCAGTTGATCCGGCGTCACGTCCCACGGAGGCAGCCGCTGGTGCCGGGCGATCACCCGGCCGTGCTGGGCGTCCCCGCGGCCCGGCGGCTTCGCCGGGAGGTACCGGTGTACGCGGTGCCGGCGCTGCCAGCGTGACCAGAGCAGGTCGACGAAGGCGTGGTGCAGCCAGAAGGCGGGGTCGTTGACGGAGGCGCCGCCCACCATCACCCCGCCGACCCAGCGGTGAACCCTGTTGTGGTTGCGCCAGGACACGCTGCCCCGGCCCGCGCCCCAGCCCTCCAGCTTGTTGCGGAAACCCCGGCGCGCCGTCGAGTCCCAGGGCGGGGCGTCGTACACGGGGTCGGCGAGGGCCCACTCGACGTCGGTCCTGGTCGGCAGTTGGATCGGATCGCGGGCGCGGCCGAGGTCACGGGTGAGGAACTCGGTGTCCGTCACGTTCTCCGTGAGGGTCCAGTTGCCCTCGGCGTAGGCGAACGGTCCCGTCGTCACCCGGCGGTCCCAGGGCCGTCCGTTGCCGCCGAGCAGGTCGTCGGTCCAGGGCGCCGAGGTGGGCGTGCGGTCGCGGGTCCAGTCCCAGTAGGGGATGGTCACCGACGGATCGACGCGGCGCAGGGCCTTCTCCAGTTCCAGCAGGAACCGGCGGTGCCAGGGCAGGAACGACGGCGTCATGTGGGCGGTGCGCAGGCCGTCCTCGCCGTCGGCCGTGTAGAACGCGATGTGCGTGCGCACGAACTCGTCGTACTCGCCGCGGCGCTTGAGCACCAGCAGGGCGTTGACGAAGCGCCGCTTCTCTGCGCGTGTCAGCGTGCTGACGTCCCTACGGACGTACGCCACGGTGTCCCCCTCCGGCGTCGTGCGGCTCCCGCAGCGACTCGCCCGGGCCCAGTTCGTCGACGGCCGCGCGGGCGGCCTCCTGCGGGGTCGGGTACGAGCGGTAGTGGTCGACCGTGCTGAGCCAGCCGCCGTCCGCGCGGCGCATCAGATGCAGTGGCCGGCCGTCCACGGTGACCCGCACCTCCTGGTCCCCGAGGGACCTGACGCCGCGGATTCTGCGGCCCCGGTACACCTCCTCGAACACCACGACCTCGCGGGGTTCTTCGGGGAGTGCTTCCTCGGGGGGAGGGGACGCCGCGACGACGGGGGCCAGGGCGAGGGCGGCGGCCGAGCCGAGCAGGCCTCGCATCACGTTCCGCCGGGGTCTGGGTTCGCCCGCGTTGACGGCCATGGGGTGCTCCTCGTGCGGTTCGGGTGGTCCGTACCGCCATAACCGTCCGGCCCCGTTCCCGAACCCCGCACGCCTCCAGACGGACCATCCGACCGGCGGACCATCCGACCGGCGGCCGGCCGTCCGGTCAGCTCGTCCAGAAGTCCCACCAGCGGGTCAGGATCAGCATGCCGATCACCCCGAGGTGCACCGCCGGCAGGACCCAGGTGAACTCGTCGAGCAGTGTGCGCAGTCCGGGCGGCGCGGGGAGGAAGGAGCGGCGTACGGCGAAGGAGACGACGTACCAGAACATGAGGATCGTGGCGATCCACGCCAGGACGCACCACAGGCACAGCGCGTTGATCCGGTAGAGCGACTCGAACTGCAGCCACGACACGAATCCGACGCCGAACAGACAGCCTGCCGCGAAGAGCAGCCAGTACCAGCGGGGGAGGACCGCGCCCGCCAGCAGGCTCACGCCGACGCAGACCACCATGCCGTACGCCACCAGTCCGAGCATGGGGTTGGGAAAGCCGAACGCTGCGGCCTGGTCGCTCTCCATGACGCTGCCGCAGGACACCACCGGGTTGAGGCTGCAGCCGGGGGTGAAGTCCGGGTCCTCGAGGAGTTTGAACTTGTCCAGGGTGATGACCCAGGAGGCCAGCAGCCCCGCGGCTCCGGTGAGCACCAGCAGCACCGCGAGGGCGCGGCCGGCGCCGGCGGTGGGGGCCGGCGGGCGGGCGCGGTGGGCGGCGGTGCGGGCCATCAGGAGCGCGGGCCGCGGGCCGGCGGCATCGGGAGGGGGCGGGTCGCGCCGGGTGCGGTGGTCACGGCGCGACCTTAGTGGCGGGGCCCGGGGCGGCCCGCCGGGTTCTCACCCGTGCGGACGACGGCCCCGGCCCGCTCCACCCGATCGAGCGACGCACGCGCCGGCGGTCCCGGGCGTCAGCGCACCGGCATGCCGCCGAGCAGGCGGGCCCGGTTGAGGCTCTCGGTCGTGCTGTTGGCGGTGTGCAGCACGGAGCCCTCCTTCTCGGTGTCGAGCGCGTGCGTCTCCTGCCGCAGCGGCATGACGTCCACGGGCTCGGAGGTGATCGTCTTCACCGCGCCGGTGACGCTGGTGGGCGGGGTGGGGCCGGCCGGGGCGGCGAACGCGGGCGCGGCGGCGCCGGCGACGACGAGGGATCCGGCAACGACAGCGGCGGCCTGCAGAGGCTTCATCGTGGTCCTTTCGTCGGCGGCCGGGGCCGCCGGAGGAAATTGTTGCGCCCTGCCCAACGATTTCCGGCCGGAGCGGAAACCCTGCCCGCAGAGGGTTTCTGCGGCCCGTTCGGATTTCCGAACCCTCGGAATGCATAAGAAATACAAAAAGAAAGAGGGTGCCAAAAGGAACCGGCCGCCCTCCCGTCAGGGAAGAGCGGCCGGCCGGAGCGCGGAGAACGCTACTTGTTCGTGCACTCGTTGCCGAACGCCGGGTTCAGCAGACCAACGATGTTGACGGTGTTGCCGCAGACGTTGACCGGGATGTGAACCGGAACCTGGATGACGTTGCCCGACAGCACGCCCGGGGAGTGGGCGGCGACACCCTTGGCGCCACTGTCGGCGGTGGCCACACCGGCGGTGCCGGCCACGGCGGCAGCGGCGACGGAGGTCAGAACCAGGCCCTTCGCGATACGCGACATGGAGAAATGCTCCTTGGGGTTGACACAAAAACATCCGGGCGGATGCCCGGCGTTGTGTCAACGCGCGGGAGGGCCGGGAGTTGCGCCCCCAAAGGGGTGATGTGACAGGTGGGACAGTTTCACCAATCCGACACGATTGAGGAGTTTCGAGGTATTAGTCCGGTTAGTGGCTAGAGTTGCCGCTCGTCCGACGCGCCCCTTGCAGGGGGCCGCTTCCCGGAAGGGCAACGCCGGTCATGAGCAACTCCCTGGGTCCGCTGCTGCGCCGCGCGGCAGCGGGCGCCCTCGCCCTCGCGGCGATCGCCGCACCGGCCGCCGCCCGCGCGGGCGCGCCGCCCGTGCCGGAGGCGGAACACGTCCCCTTCGCCCAGCGGTACGGGGCGGTGCAGCGCGGCGGCATCGTCCGCGCGGCGAACACCGCCGTCACCTGCCGTCCGGCGCCCCGGTCCGCGGCCGGCGCCGCTGTCTGCCCGGCCGCCCGCGCGGGCCGCCCGGCGGTCAACGGCGACTTCCAGATGACCTACGTCGACGTCGACCGCGACCCGAACACCTACAACTCCTCCCGCGCGGAGGTCCGGCTGCCCAAGGGCTCCTCGGTGTCGTACGCGCGGCTGTACTGGGGCGGCAATCTGCGCGTCGGCGAGCAGAAGCCGAGCGAGGACAACGCGCGTGTGCTGGTTGCCGAACCCGGCGGCCGGTACCAGGAGGTCCTCGCGGACACCGTCGTGGGCCACCGGGTGGCCCCGGAGGCGGACGCCTACCAGGCCTCGGCGGACGTCACCGGCCTGGTGCGGCGCAGCGGGCCGGGCCTGTACACGGTGGCGCAGCTCAACGTGGCGATGGGCAGGTCGGCGGCCGGGGCGTGGGGCGGCTGGACGCTCGTCGTGGCGTACGCGAACCCGAAGGAGCCGCTGCGCCTGCTGTCGCTGTGGGACGGGTTCGACGTCCTCGGCGCGGGCCGGGAGATCCTGCTGCCGGGCCTGCCGCCGGACGCGACCGGTCAGGTCGGCCTGGTCGCCTACGACGGTGACCGCGGCCGTACCGGGGAGTCGCTGGCGCTGTTCACCGGCCGGGCGGCCCCCGCGCTGCTCGGCGACGCCGCCAACCCCCGCGACGACGTGCTGAATTCGACCATCAGCGGGGCGTCGGGCAAACGGGTCCCGGCGTACGCGCACACCCTCGGCTACGACTCCGACGTGTTCGGCCTCGGCGACGCCGCGCGCACCGGCGCCCACCGCATCGCCCTGCGGCTGACCGGCGGGAGCGACGAGGCCTGGGCCGGGGTGCTCTTCGTCGCCGCGGGCGCCTCACGGTGACCGTTCCGCCCGCCCGTCCCGAGCCGCACTCGTGAGCGAGGAAGACCGCGCATGCACCAGTCAGCAACCGATCCCCCGCCACGGGTCCTGCACGTGGCCCAGCCCGTGGACGGCGGTGTCGCCCGGTACGTCACCGATCTGACCCGGGCTCAGCTCGCCGCCGGGCTCCGCGTCGCCGTCGCCTGCCCGGACGGGCCGCTCGCCGGTGCGCTGCGGGCGCTGGGCGCCGAGGTGCGGCCGTGGCGGGCGACGCGCGCGCCGGGGCTGTCGTTGCCCGGTGAGGTGCGCCGGCTCGCGCGGCTCGTCGACGAGGTGCGGCCCGCCCTGGTCCACGCGCACAGCGCGAAGGCGGGGCTCGCGGTGCGGCTCGCGGTGCGGGGGCGGATCCCCACGGTGTTCCAGCCGCACGCCTGGTCGTTCGAGGCGGTCGGCGGACCCGCCGCGGCGCTGGCGCTGGGGTGGGAGCGGTTCGGGGCGCGCTGGGCCGACCGGACGGTGTGCGTGAGCGCCGCCGAGCGGGAGACGGGGGAGCGGGCCGGCGTCCGCGCGCGGTGGACGGTCGTCCCCAACGGCATCGACACCGCGCGTTTCCGCCCCGCCCCCTCCGCCGCCGCCCGGGCCGCGCTGCTCCCGGACGACGATCCGGAGGCGCCCCTCGTGGTCTGCGTGGGGCGGCTGTGCCGGCAGAAGGGCCAGGACGTCCTGCTGGCGGCCTGGGAGGAGGTGGTCCGGCGGAGGCCGGGGGCGCGGCTCGCGCTGGTCGGCGACGGACCGGACCGCCACCGGCTGCGCGCCCCGGAGCCGGTGCTGTTCGCGGGGGACGTCGCCGATCCCGTGCCCTGGTACCAGGCGGCCGACCTCGTCGTCCTGCCGTCCCGCTGGGAGGGAATGGCGCTGGCCCCGCTGGAGGCGATGGCCTGCGGGCGGGCCGTCGTGGTGACGGACGTGGACGGCGCCCGCGAGAGCCTGCCGCCCGGGCACGCCGCGCACTGCCTGACACCGCCGGAGGACCCGGCCGCGCTGGCCCGGGCGATCGCCGCGCTGCTCGCCGACCCGCCGCTGCGCGCCTCGCTCGGCGAGCGGGGCCGGCGCCACGTCCTGGCCGCGCACGACGTACGGCGGACCGCCGAGGCGGTGGCGGACCTGTACCGCGCGCTGCTGGGCGCGGTCCCGGCCGTCCCCGCGGCGCACGCCGTGCCCATCGAGCACAGGGAGCCCAGCCACCCGTGAGTACGGAAAGCACCCCGGCGACCACCGCAGCCCCCGCGCCTGCCCCGACGCACGACGTGCGGCACACGGCCCGCGCGGCCACCCACCCCCAACCAGCCACCGGCACCCCGGCGACCACCACCGCCACGCCCACCCCCACCCCCACGCACGACGTACGGCACACGGCCCGCGCGGCCACCCACCCCCACCACCCGCAACCGGCCGCCGGGCCCGCGGCACACGCCGTGCCCACCGAGCACAGGGAGCCCAGCCACCCGTGAGTACGGAAAGCACCGCCGCCGACCCCGCGCAGGGCACCGTCCCGGCGCCCGGCGCGCACGTCTCGGTCCTGCCCGCGCCCGGCCGCGCCGGCGCCGGGTTCCGGTTTCCCGTCCGCCGGCCCCCGGTCCGTCCGCCGTCTCCGTTGCCGCTGCTGGCCGCGGACCTCGCCGCCGCCCTGCCGGCCGCCGCGGTCCTCGCCGGGCAGCGCCCGTTCCAGGCGGCCCTGCTGGTGGCCGGTGCGCTGCTGCTGCGCCCGCACCGGCCGCCCCGGCGGCTCCAGGGCGTGCTGGACGAACTGCCGACGGTGTGCGGGCGGATCGCGGTGGCCTGGCTGGCCCTCGCCGCCCTGACCGCCGCGTGCGCCCCGCAGCACGCCCTGCCCGCCCGCACCCTCGCGGCCGGGTACCTGGTGCACGCCGCAGCAGGCTGCGCGGCCCGCGCCCTCGTGCACCGGCGGCGGCGCGCGGCGCTGCTGCGGCATCCGCGCGCGGCGCTGGTGGTCGGTCCGGCGGCGACCGCGCGGCGGGTGGCCGCGGCGGTGCTGCGGCACCCGGCGTGCGGGGTGCGGCCGGTCGGGATCGTCACCGAGCGGGCGGACGGCGGCGAAGGGCTGCCGGTGCTGACGACCGGGGAGGAGGTCCAGCGGGCGCTGATCCAGAACGGCGTCCGCGACGTCCTCGCCGTGCACCCCAGCGTGCGGTCCGAGCAGGAGCCCGTGCTGCGGGCGCTCGCCGAGTCGGGGTGCACGGTGTGGGAACTCGACGCCGACCCGCCCTCCCACGGGGCGCGCGAACACCTCGCCGGCTTCTCCTGCCGCCCCCTGGACTGGGGCGCGGGGCGGCGCGGCGGGGCCGGCAAGCGGGTGCTGGACGTGGTGGTGTCCGGGGCGCTGCTGCTGGCGGTCAGCCCGCTGCTGCTGGTGTGCGCGCTGGTGCTGCGGATCAACGACGGGCCGGGCGTGGTGTTCCGGCAGGAGCGGATCGGCCTGGACGGCCGCCCGTTCACGCTGCTGAAGCTGCGCACCCACCGCCCGGTGGACGAGCACGAGGCGGCGACCCGCTGGAGCGTGGCCAACGCCCACGACATGCCGTGGTTCTGCCGCTTCCTGCGCCGGACGTCGCTGGACGAACTGCTCCAGCTGTGGAACGTCTTCCGGGGCGACATGAGCCTGGTCGGCCCGCGTCCCGAACGGCCCTACTTCGTCGCCCAGTTCAGCCAGACCTACCCGGGCTACGCGGCCCGCCACCGGATGCCGGCCGGGCTGACCGGTCTCGCCCAGATCAACGGGCTGCGCGGCGACACCTCGATCGAGGACCGGGCGCGGTTCGACAACGCCTACATCGACGACTGGTCGCTGTGGCAGGACGTCTGCATCCTGCTGCGCACCGCGACCGCGCTCGTGCGCCAGACGGGAAGCTGAGCGATGAGCCTGGCCCCGGCGCTGCCCCGCCCCTTCCCGCTGCCCGCCACGCCCGTGCTGCCCGTGGTGGCGGTGGTCGCCCTGCTGGGGCTGCCCGTGGGCCCCGGCGGCGGGGGCGGGGCCACCCCCGCCGACGCGGCGTCCGCCGTGCTGGTCGGGTTCTGCGTCGTACGGCTGCTGCGGCAGCGGCGCCGTCCGCTGTCCCGTACGGCCGCGCTGGTGCTGGGGCTGCCGGTGGCGGGCCTGGCCGTGGCGGCGACCGGGGCGGCGTCGCCGGGGGCGGGGCTGACCGGCCTGGGGCGCTACCTCCAGGTGTTCGTGCTGGTGCCGGCGGCCGTGCTGCTGCTGATCCGCGGCCGGGGCGACTTCCGGCTGGTGGCCTGGTCGCTGGTGTGGCTCGCCGTGTGGCAGGGGGCGGTCGGCGTGCACCAGTATGCGACCGGGACCGGGGCCTCGTACCAGGGGCAGCCGATCCGCGCTGTCGGCACCTTCGGACCGCAGGACGTCATGGGGATGGCGAGCGTGGTCTCCCTCGGCGTGGTCTGCGCGCTCGGGCTGGCCCTCGGCGGCGGGGCGCCGGTGAGGCATCGGTGGGCGGCGGCCGGGTGCGCGCTCCTGCTGCTGCCGCCGCTCGCCCTGTCGTTCAGCCGGGGCGCGTGGATCGCCACCGCGCTGACCTGCGCGGTGCAGCTGGCCCTCGCCGGGGCGCGGCGGGCGCTCGCGGTGGGCGCGGCGGCGGTGGCGGCGGGCGTGGTGCTGGTGGGCGGGTTCGGTGTGGGCACGGCGCTGCTGCAGGAGCGGATGGCCAGCATCACGCAGGTCGCCGACTCCCCCGACCAGTCGGTGACCGACCGGTACAGCATGTGGGCGGCGGCCGTGGGCATGTGGCGCGAGCGGCCGCTGACCGGGGTGGGGCTGAAGGGCTTTCCCGAGCACCGGGACGCGCACGCCCCGCTGGCTCTGTCGTCGGGCAGCGACACCGAGGGCGCGGGCGTGGCCTACCGGCGCCAGCCGCTGCTGTCGCCGCACAACATGTATCTGCTGGTGCTGAGCGAGCAGGGGCTGATCGGGCTGCTGACGCTCGTGGGGAGCTGGCTGGCGCTGCTGGTGTGCGCCCTGCGGGGGCTGCTGCGGTGCCGGCGGCTGGGCGGCGGGCCGGACTGCGCGCTGGTCGCCTGCGGGCTGCTGGTGTGGCAGTTGACCGACTTCTGCTACGCCGACATCGGCGGGCCCTCCACGACGCTGACGGCGGTGGGTTTCGGGGCGGCGGCCTGGTGGGCGCTGTCCGGCGGGCGGGCCGAGGGGGCGTCGCGGCGATGACGGTGACTTCGCAGGACACGGCCGTCGTCCGGCCCGCGCAGAGCCCTCCCGGGGAGCGCGCCGCCACGCGCGGCTTCCTCGCCCGGGCCGCCCTCGTCACCGCCGCCCTCTCCGTCGCCGGCGCGCTGCTGGGGCTCGCCCGCGACCAGGCGCTGGCCCGGCTGTTCGGCGCCGGCACCGAGACGGACGCCTTCCTGGTGGCCTGGACCGTCCCGGAGTTCGCGGCGACGCTGCTCATCGAGGACGGTCTGGCGCTGGCGCTGATCCCGGCGTTCAGCCTTGCCCTGGCCCGGCGTGCGCAGGGCGCCCCCGGCGACCCGGTCCGCGCCCTGGTCGGCACGTCCCTGCCCCGCGTGGCGTCGGCACTGGTGGCCGCGTCGGCCCTGACCGCGCTCGCCGCCCCGCAGCTGGTCGCCGCCCTCGCTCCGGGCCTGTCCGACCGCTCCCTCGCCGTCGACTGCACCCGCCTGACCGCCACCTGTCTCCTCAGCTTCGGGCTCGCCGGGTACTGCAGCGCGGCCCTGCGCGCCCACCGCCGCTTCCTGGCGCCGGCGGCGATCTACGTCGCCTACAACGCCGGCATCATCGCGGCGATGGTCGCGCTGGGCGGGCGCTGGGGGGTGCGCTCGGCGGCGGTGGGTGTGGCGGCGGGCGGCTGCTTGATGGTGGCCGTACAGCTGCCGGCGCTGTGGCGGGAGTTGCGCGGGAAGGCGGCCGTCGGGGCGGCCGGGGCGGCGTCCGGGCCGGAGCGGCGAATGGGCGCCGCCGTCGTCTGCGCGGTGCTGCTGTTCGCGCTGTGCCGTCAGTCGCAGGTGCTCATCGAGCGTTTCCTCGCCTCCCATCTGGAGCCGGGGGCGATCTCGCACCTGAACTACGCGCAGAAGGTCGCGCAGGTCCCGATGACGCTGTCGCTGATGCTGTGCACGGTCACCTTCCCGGTGGTGGCGCGGGCCCTGGCCGACGGCGACACCGGGCGGGCCCGGGACCGGGTGGAGCGTGATCTGGCGCTGGCGGCGTGCATGGTGCTGCTGGGCGCCGCCGTGGTCGTCGCGTGCGCCCCGCAGATCGTCGAGGTGCTGTTCCAGCGCGGCGCGTTCGGCGCGGCGGACACGGCGGCGACCGCGAGCGTCATGCGGGTGTACGCGCTCGGGCTGCTCGGCCAGACGCTGGTGGGCGCGCTGGTCCGCTCGTACTTCTCGGACGGCCGGCCCTCCTGGTACCCGCTCGGCGCGATGGCCGCCGGGATCGCCGCCACCTCGGGCATCGGCGCGCTGAGCGCCGGTCCGCTGGGCGTCCACGGGATCGCCGCCGCCAATGCCGCCGGCATCACCCTGACCGCCGCGCTGCTGCTCGCCGGGATGCGCGAGCGCGGGGGCCGGCGGGCGCCGCACAGCGTCGTGCCGGTGCGGGTGCGGCGGGTGCTCGGCGCGCTGGGCCGGCCGGTGCTCGCGGCGGCGGTCGCCACGGCGGCCGGGGCGTACGCCGCGAGCCGGGCCGACGCGCCGGCGGCAGGTCTGCTCGCCGGCTGCCCGACCGTGATCGTCGTCTTCGCCCTGCTCGGGCGCGCCCTGGGCGACCAGGGCGTGACCTCGGCACTCCGTCATGTACGTTCCGCGACCCGAAGGCTTCCGCATGTCCGTACCCGTTGACGCCGGCACACGTGTCGCACCCCGCCCCGCTCCCGTCCCCTGGGTGGCGATGTACCACTCGGTGGGCGACTGCTCGAACGACCCCTACCGCATCACCGTCACCCCCGACCGCCTCGACGACCAGCTCCACTGGCTGCGCCGGCGCGGGCTGCGGGGCGTGTCCGTGGCCGAGCTGCTCGCCGCGCGCGCCCGCGGGGAGGACGCGGGCCTGGTGGGGCTGACCTTCGACGACGGTTACGCCGACTTCGTCGGGGCGGCGCTGCCGGTACTGCTGCGGCGCGGCTGCTCGGCCACCCTGTTCGTGCTGCCGGGACGGCTCGGCGGCGACAACGCCTGGGACCCGCTGGGCCCGCGCAAGCCGCTGCTGACCGCGGACGGCGTCCGGCAGGCGGCCGAGGCCGGCGTGGAGATCGGCTCGCACGGGCTGACGCACGTCGACCTCACCCGCGCCGACGACGCGACCCTGCGCGCCGAGACCGCCGACAGCAGAGCGCTGCTCTCGGAGTTGACCGGTGCTCCGGTCGCCGGGTTCTGCTACCCGTACGGCACGCTCAACGAACGCGCCGTGCGCGCCGTGCGGGACGCCGGGTACGCGTACGCCTGCGCGATCGACCCCGGCCCGCTCACCGGCCCGCACGCCCTGCCCCGCGTCCACATCGGGCAGCGGGACACCGGCGTACGGCTGCTGCTGAAGCACCGGCTGCACCGGCTGCGCCGCCGTCCCGTGGAGGGCGTGTGATGAGGGCGCTGCACATCATCACCGGCCTCGGCGTCGGCGGCGCGGAGCAGCAACTGCGGCTGCTGCTGCGGCATCTGCCCGTCGACTGCGACGTCCTGACGCTCACCAACCCGGGCGCGGTCGCCGAGGGACTGGCCGCCGACGGGGTGCGCGTGACCTGCCTCGGCATGGCCGGCAACAGCGACCTGGCCGCGCTGCCCCGGCTGGTCGGCCACATCCGCGCCGGCGGCTACGACCTGGTCCACACCCACCTGTACCGGGCCTGCCTCTACGGCCGGATCGCCGCCCGCATCGCCGGGGTGCGGGCGGTCGTCGCCACCGAGCACTCCCTCGGCGACTCCCGGATGGAGGGCCGCCGGCTGACACCGGGCGTGCGCGCGCTCTACCTCGCCGGGGAGCGCCTGGGCAGCACCACCGTCGCCGTCTCCCCCACGGTCGCCGACCGGCTGCGCCGCTGGGGCGTGCCCGCGGCCCGCGTCGAGGTGGTGCCCAACGGCATCGACCTTGACCGTTTCCGCTTCGACCCGGTGCGGCGGCTGCGCACCCGGCAGCGGCTCGGACTGCCCGGCGGCGCGTACGTCGTCGGGGCGGTGGGACGCCTCGCCGCCGGCAAGCGCTTCGACGTCGCCGTGCACGCCCTCGCCCTCCTCCCCCGCGACCACTGGCTGCTGCTGGTCGGCGGCGGCCCCGAGGAGAACGTGCTGCGGCGCACCGCCCACGAGGCCGGGGTCGCCGACCGGGTCCTGTTCACCGGCGAACGCCCCTATCTGCCCGACGGCTCCCCCGGACCCGACCTGCCGTCCCTCACCGACGCGATGGACGTGCTGGTCTCGCCCTCGCCCGAGGAGGCGTTCGGGCTGGCGGTCGTGGAGGCGCTGGCGTCGGGGCTGCCGGTGCTGTACGCGTCCTGCCCGGCCGTCGAGGACCTGCCCCCGCACAGCGCGCCCGGCGCGCGCCGGATCACCGGCGGCCCGGAGGAGTTCGCCCGCGCCGTCGCCGAGACCCGCGCGGCGGGCCCGCGCCCCCGCACCGCCCCCGACGCCGCCCGGCACTACTGCATCACCCGCAGCGCCGCCCGGCTGATGGACGTCTACGCGACCGCGCTCGCCGCCCCGCGCCCGCCGGCGACGGCGCCCGCGGTCCCGGCCCCTCCCCCGGCCGTGGCCGCGTCGCCGGCAGCGGCCCCTTCACCGTCCCCGTCTCCGTCACCCCAGGGAGCCCGCACGTCATGACCGACACCCCCGCCCCCGGCCCGCTGTCCCGCCTGCGGACGCTGCCCCCGTGGTCGCTGCTCGCGGCCGGCGTCCTCGCGGGCGGACTGCTCGGCGGCGCGTACGGCGTGCTGCACACGCCCACCTACACGGCGACCAGCTATGTCGTCGCCGTCCCCACCGAGAAGTCGGACCCGGCCGCGGCCCTGGGCTTCGCGCAGGCGTACGGCAAGGTCGCCACGCAACTGGCGGTGCTCGGGGACGCGCAGGTGTGGGCGGGCGTCCCCGTCGGCACCCTCCGGGACAGCGTGCGCACCGCCACCTCGCCGGACGCCCCGATGGTGGCCGTCTCCGCGGACTCGGCACGCCCCGACGTCGCCGCCGACATGGCCAACGCGGTCGCCCGCGCCCTGACCCGGCACGCGGGCGACGCCTCCGACGACACCCGCGTCGAGCTGCGGCAGTTCGCCCGCGCCCCCGAACCCGCCGAGCCGTCCTCCGCGTCCGCGCCGGTGACCGGGCTGGTCGGGGCGAGCGCGGGCGGGCTGCTGGGCGGACTGGCGCTGCTGGTCAGGCCCCGGCGCGCCGCCGAGGACCCGGGCCGCGCCGCCTCCGTGCCGGGCCCGGCCGTCTCCGTCGACGCCCACCGGCCGCTGTGACGGCGGGCTACCGCGCGGAGGCGGCGCCGGTACGGCGTCCCCCGGCGCCGGTCTACCGCACGGAGGTCGTCACCGACGAGCGCGCCTTCGCCGGCCTCGCCCCCGCCTGGGCCCGCCTCCACGCCCGCTCGCCCTCCGCGACGCCGTTCCAGAGCCACGCCTGGCTGCACTCCTGGTGGCTGTCGTACGGCAGCCCGGGCGGGCTGCGGCTGATCCTGGTCCGTGCCCACGACGCGGGCGGCGCGGGCGTCTCCGACGGCTCGGGTGCCCTCGGCGGTTCCGGCGGTGAACTCGTCGCGGCGGCCCCGCTGATGCGCGTGCACCGCCCGCTGCCGGCGCTGGTCCCGCTCGGCGGGCCGATCTCCGACTACGCGGACGTCCTGCTCGACGACGAGCACGGGGAGGCCGCGGTCGCCGCGCTCGCCGAGGGGCTCGCCCAGGCCGCCCGGACCGCGCTGATCGACTTCCGGGAGGTCCGGCCGGGCGCCGCCGTCGAACGCGTCTACGACCGCTGGACCGGCCCGCGCCGGCGCGTGGACGACTCGGTCTGCCTGGAACTGCCCGCCCTGCCCATGGACGGCCTGATCGACCGGCTGCCGTCGGCCAAGGCCCGGCAACGGTTCCGCGCCAAGCTCCGCAAGCTGCAGGCCCTCGGCGTCGAGCGGCGCGTCGTACCGCCGGGCGAGGCGGAGCGGACGCTGGGCCGGATGCTGGAGCTGCACCGGCTGCAGTGGGAGGGGCGCGGGGTGACGCCGGAGCACCTGCGGCCCCGGTTCCGCGACCATCTGGTGCGCTCGGCGGGGCCGATGGTGCTCTCCGGGGACGCCGTGGTGACGGAGTTCCGGCTGGACGGCGAGGTGGTGGCCGTCGACCTGACGCTGCTGTCCCGGCGGCTCGCGGGCGGCTACCTGTACGGCGCCCATCCGCGGCTGCGGGAGCGCAGGGCGGACGTGGCGGTGATGCTGCTGGACGCCTGCGCCGAGCACGTCCGGCCGGGCGGACCCGGCACGCTGAGCCTGCTGCGCGGCAACGAGCCGTACAAGCACCACTGGCGCCCCGAGCCGGTGGTCAACAGGCGGCTGCTGCTGGCCCGGCGGCGCACGGCCCCGCTGCTGCGGGCCGCGCTGTACGGGGCGGGCCTGCGGCGGCTGGGCGGGGAGCTGCTGCGCCGCCGGAAGGAGCGCGACGGTGACCGCAGTTCCTGAAGCACGGTCACCGGAACCCGCCGGGGAACGGTCACCGGATGCGCGTCCACCAGTCGAGCTTCACGCACAGCTCCCCGCCGAGCCAGTGCTCCATCCAGTCGTCCGGCATCAGGGGCGAGCAGTCCTGGGGCGGCTCGGTGGGCGCCGTGGGCGCCGGTGGCGGCGTGACCTGGTCGGCGGGCTTCTTCTCCGCGCCGCGGCCGTAGAGGAACGACCGGTAGACGGCGGCCGACTGCGGGTTCGCGTCGCACTGCCAGACCCCGTGCGGGCAGTAGTCGGAGAGCGTGTTGTAGAGGGGCCTGTGACGGTCCATCCAGTCGAGCATGCGCTGCATGTAGACGGGGTTGTCGTCGTTGCGGAACAGGCCCCACTCGGGGTACGAGACCGGCTTGCCGTGCGCCTTCGCGAAGTCGACGTGGTCCTGGAGGCCGTACGGCTCGTTCACCTGTTCGTCGAAGGTGACCCCTTCCGGCTGGTCGTAGGAGTCCATGCCGATGACGTCGACCGTGTCGTCGCCCGGATAGCACTCGGTCCAGGCGATGGCGTCCCGGCCGCGGTTGGGGGCGAAGTCGAACCGGAACTCCTGGCCCGGCACGGCGCGCATGGCGGTGACGATCCGGTTCCAGTACCGCTTCCAGGCCACGGGGTCGGGCCCGCAGCGATGGGTGTAGGTCTCGCCGTTCATCTCCCAGCCGAGCACGAGGACGGTGTCCGTCAGCCCGAGCCCCACCAGCCGCTGGGCGAGCGCACGGAAGTGGTGGTCGAACCGCCCGGCCGCGCCCTGCCGCAGCAGCGCCCGCACCTCGGCGTCGTCGAACTTCTCCTCGTTGCCCTCCAGCATGGGGACGTTCAGGACGAAGATCCGGTCCTCGCGCGCGGCGCGCCAGTCGGCCCAGGCCTGGAGGAACGCGGGCGCGCCCTCGATGTTGCTCCACCGGTCGCCCGGCAGATACGTGTGCCCGACCCGCAGGTCGGCGCCGCCCAGCCAGCGGCTCAGCTCGGCCATCCGGGCCACGCCCTGCTCCCCGTAGTGGAGGTAGGCGCCGAAGGCGGGCTCGGCCTCGGCCTCCGCCTCGGGGGCGGCCGGCGGCAACGGCATCGGCCGGGTCGCCGGCGGGGGCGGCGGCGGCGGAGCGGACGGCGGGGTCACCACCACGCCCAGGCCCGCGGCGAACACCGGACCCGCGGCCAGGGCGGCCGACGCGGCGATCGTCGCCACGACGCACGCCGCCCGGCGCAACCGGGACCGTCGCTGCTCTGCGGCCATGCCTGCTCCTCTCCACTCGGTCAGTTACTGACACCCAGTCATATGAGTGTGCTTTCCGCCAGTGCGGCTGTGGCGTACGAGTGTGTCGCCGGTCCGCACGGGTGAAATCGACCCGAAGGAAATACGACCGTGTCGTTGTTCGACACCCGAGTCCCCGCGGTCCTGCTGCGGACGGACCGGAATCCCTTTCACCACGGCACCCTCGGCGCCGTGCGCTCGCTCGGCAGAGCCGGCGTGGACGTGCACGTCGTCGCCGACTGCGCGGGCAGTCCCGTCCGCAGCTCCCGGTACGTCACCCGGCTGCATCCGCCGCCCGCCCCCGACGCCACGGCCGAGGAGGTCGCCGCCGTGCTGCGCCGGGTGGCCGCGAAGGTGGAGCGGCCCGCCGTGCTGATCCCGATGGACGACGCGGGCGCCGTCGCGGTGGACAGCGCGCGGGAGGTCCTCGCGCCCTCCTACCTGCTCCCGGAGTCGCCGGCCGCGCTGCCCGAACGCGTCGCCGACAAGGCCGAACTGGCCGCCCTGTGCGCCACGCTCGACGTGCCGCACCCGCGGACGCTGATCCCCGACGGCCCCGCGGAAGCCGCCTCGGACGCCTGGCGGCTCGGGCTGCCGGTGGTGGCCAAGTGGAGCCGGCCCTGGCTGCTGCCGCCCGGCGGCGGACTGCGCAGCACGGTCCTGGTGCGCTCTCCGCAGGAGGCGCGGGAGCTGTACGAGCGCTCCCCGGAGGCGGGCAGCCGGCTGCTGCTCCAGGAGTTCCTGCCGCCGGGGCCCGATCTGGACTGGTTCAGCCACGGCTACGCCGACCGGTCCGGCGCGGTGCGCGGCGGGGGCACGGGGCGCAAGCTGCACGCCTGGCCCCGCACCGCCGGGCTGACGGCGGTCGGCGAGTGGACCCCGAACCCGGAGGTGACGGCGCTGACCGAGCGCGTCGTCGCCGCGCTCGGCTACCGGGGCGTCCTCGACCTGGACTTCCGGCGCTGCGCCACGACCGGCCGCTACCACCTGCTGGACTTCAACCCGCGCCCCGGCGCGCAGTTCCGGCTGTTCGCCGACGCCGCCGGACTGGACGTCGTCCGCGCCCTGCACCTGGACCTGACGCACCGGCCGCTGCCGGAGGGGGCGCCGCGGCCCGGGCGGACGTTCGTCGTGGAGAACTACGCCCCGCTGAACCTGCCGCGCCCCACGCGCGGCGGCCGGGAGCTGGCCTGGCACGCCGGCGACGACCTCGCTCCCGGCTTCGCCATGAGCGCCCTGTGGACCCGGCACGTGCTGCGCCGGCTGGCCGAGCGGCTGCACACCCGGCCGGCGGCCCCCGTGCAGGCTCCCGTCCCACCTGCCCGCCAGGCCCCGCCGACCACCGAGCCGGCCGCCGTGCCGGCCGCCCTGACCGACGACGAGAAAGCGAGCAACTGCTGATGTACGACCTCCTGGTGGTGGGCGCGGGCCCCTACGGACTGTCCGTCGCGGCGCACGCCGCGGCCGCGGGCCTGCGGCTGCGCGTGCACGGGCGGCCGATGGCGTCCTGGCGGGACCACATGCCGCGCGGCATGTTCCTGAAGTCGGAGCCGTGGGCGTCCAACCTGTCCGACCCGACCGGACGTCGCCGGCTCGACGTGTACTGCGCGGGCCTGGGCGTCGACGCCCGGCACGGGCACCCGATCCCGGTGGAGACCTTCGCCGAGTACGGCCTGTGGTTCGCCCGCCACGCGGTGCCGGAGGTCGACGAGCGGACGGTGACCCGGCTGGCGCCCTGCCCGGACGGCTTCGAGGCGGTCCTGGACGACGGCGCGGTCCTGTACGCCCGTACGGTCGTGCTGGCCGTCGGCGTCATGCCGTTCACGGAGATCCCCGCGGCGCTGCGCGGCCTCGGCTCCTCCCGCGTCACCCACAGCAGCGACCACCGCGACCTGGACCGGTTCCGCGGGCGGGACGTCACGGTGGTCGGCGGCGGTCAGGCGGCCCTGGAGACGGCGGCGCTGCTCGCCGAACAGGGCACCTCCGTGCGGGTGCTGGCCCGCGCCGACCGGCTGTGCTGGAACGACGTCCCGCCGCCGTGGGAGCGCCCTTGGTGGCAGTCGGCCCGCTCCCCGCACAGCGGCCTGGGCCCCGGCTGGCGCAACTGGTTCTACGCGGAGCGCCCCGGCCTCTTCCATCGGCTCCCCGGCCGGCGCCGGGCGGCGATCACGGCGACGGCCCTGGGCCCGGCGGGCGCCTGGTGGGTACGGGACCGGGTGGAACCGGCGGTTGAGGTGCTGCTGGGGCACGAGGTCACGGCGGCCCGTCCCGCCGGTGACGGGGTGCGCCTGGAGATCGCCCACCGGGCGGCGGACGGCACGGCCGGCACGCGCTCGCTGGAGACCGGCCATGTCATCGCGGCAACGGGCTTCCGCCCGCGTGCCGACCGACTCGGTCTCCTCTCCGACGAGCTGCGCGCCTCGCTCGCCACGGAACCCGACGGCTCCCCCGCGGTCGGGCGCGACTTCGAGACCTCCCAGCCGGGCCTGTTCCTGGCCGGTCTGCCCACGGCGACGGCCTTCGGCCCGTCGATGCGCTTCGTCTACGGCGCGACGTTCACGGCCCCGACCGTGCTGCGCGGCGTCGGCTCCCGCCTGCGCAAGGGCCCGTGGAGCGCCCGGATCCCGGCGCCGGGGGGCAGGCGTTCGACTCCGGTCGCGCAGGGCTGAGGGCGCGGTACGGCGCGGGGCGCCCCCGGGGAGGCCGTACGGCACCTTGGAGCGCCCCGCGCCGAGGTGTTCCCGCGTGGGCGGCACGGCGCTCGGGGCGTTCCGCACCGGCCGCCTTTGCGGGAAGGGCCGGAAAACACCCCGCCCCGGCGACGGTCGGGCGTCGCCGGGGCGGGGTGGGGGTGTGCGCGGGTGCGGGCGTGGTTACCTGCGGGACGCCGTGCGGGCGCGGCGGTACAGGATCGCGCCGCCGATGATCATGGCGGCGCCGGCGCCCGAGGCGGCCATGAGGTTCTCGCTGCTGCCGGTCTCGGGCAGGGCGGGGGGCTCCTCGTGAACCGGCGGGGCCTCCTCCTCCGGGGCGGGCGGCTCCTCCTCCTCGACCGGAGGCTTCTCCTTGACCGGGGGCTTCTCCTTCACCGGCGGCGTCTTCGGGGGCGTGCCGTAGCCCTCGTCGCCGTTCTCGCACTCGTTGCCGAACGCCGGGTTGAGCGCGCCCACCAGGTTGACGCTGTTGCCGCAGACGTTGACCGGCACGTCGACCGGGACCTGGATGGTGTTGCCGGACAGGACGCCGGGCGAACCCTCGCTGAGGCCCTCCGCCGACGCGTCCGGGTCGTCGTAGGCGCCGTCGATGTCGCCGTAGCCGCCGTCGTCGCCCGACCGGTCGGTGCCGGACGCGTCGTCCTCGGGAGCGCCCGACCGGTCCGTGCCGGACGCGTCGTCCTCGGGAGCACCCGCCCGGTCCGTGCCGGACGTGTCGTCCTCGGGCGTGCCGCCGGACCTCTTGGTGGCGGGCGCGCTCTTGGCGGCGTCCTTGGTCCCGGCCGCGTCACCGTCGTTGGCGCAGGCGTTGCCGAACGACGGGTTGAGCGCGGCGATCACGTCCACGGTGTTGCCGCACAGGTTGATCGGCACGTGCACCGGGACCTGGACGGTGTTGCCGGACGCGACGCCCGGCGAGTTCTTGGCCGCCCCTTCCGCCTGCGAATCGGCGAGGGCGGGGCTGCCGTACAGGGACAGAATGCTCGTCGCGGCGGCCGCCGCGACCATTCCCCTGTTCAGGGTCTTCTGTCGCAATCTACTAGTCTTCCTGCTTGGAGAAATAAGGGAAAGAACCGGGAAAAGCCGGCCTCGGGACCCGATGGATTCGGTCCCGAGGCCGGCCGTGACGCAGCCTGTCGGCTGGTGCGGAACGACGTTACTTGTTCACGCACTTGTTGCCGGCTGCCGGGTTCAGGGCGGCGATGATGTTGACCGTGTTGCCGCACACATTGACCGGCACATGCACAGGGACCTGGACCACGTTGCCCGAAAGAACGCCCGGGGAGCCGACTGCGGCACCCTTGGCTTCTGCGTCGGCGAAGGCCGGGGTGGCCATACCGAGGACCATGATCGCGCCAGCGACGACAGCAGCGCTCTTCTTCATGAACTTTCCCTTCTCTGCGGTCATGCCCGTGTGACGGCCGATAAGCCGAGCGAGCACAACTGAACGGCTCGCACCATGACCTGCAGCCTGCACACCAGGAATTGACAGCCGGAGAAACCACGGAACGTGGGAGGCCGGGAAGTTCACTCAGATGCTCCACTCCGCGCGGCGCAATACCGCCAGGTGAGCGACAAATCCCTCAGTCGGTCTTCACTTCGCGTTCCTTTCCTCGGGGCTACGCGTGTGTCCTTCGGACTCATCAACCGTCGCCACGGGAATTGGTTGCGGAAGTTCACCCGATCGGCCTGATCCGCGCCTGCGCGTACAGCTCCTCGACCTGCTGCGCGTACACCTCCGTCGCCGCTTGGCGCCGCACCTTCAGGGACGGCGTGAGCAGGCCGTTCTCCTCGGTGAACGCCCCCTCGACCAGCGCGAAGGCCCGGATCGACTCGGCGCGCGAGACGGCCTCGTTGGCGTGGTCGACGGCCTGCTGCACCGTCGCCCGCATCCGCGGGTCGGCGATCACCTCGGACATCGGCGTGTCGGCGGGCAGCCCGCGCACGGACAGCCAGTGGGCGACCGCCTCGGGGTCGAGGGTGATCAGCGCGGCCACGTAGGGGCGGTGGTCGCCGACGACCAGGCACTGGCCGATGGGCGGGCGGCTGCGCAGACGGTCCTCCAGCACCGCCGGTGAAACGTTCTTGCCGCCGGAGGTGACGATGATGTCCTTCTTCCGGCCGGTGATCGTGAGGCACCCGTCGGCGTCCAGCGTCCCGAGGTCCCCGGTGGCGAACCAGCCGTCCCGCAGGGCCTCGCAGGTGGCCGCCGGGTCGTTCCAGTAGCCCCGGAAGACGGTGGCGCCCCTGATGAGCACCTCGCCGTCGTCGGCGATGCGCACCGAGGCGCCGGGGACCGGCAGGCCGACCGTGCCGGGGCGCGGGCTCCGCGGCGGGACCAGGGTGACGGCGGCGGTGGTCTCGGTCAGTCCGTAGCCCTCGTAGACGGCGATCCCCGCTGCGAGAAAGAACAGGTTCAGCTCACGGTCGAGCGGGGAGCCGCCGCTGACGGCGTGGCGCACCCGGCCGCCCAGCTCCTTGCGCACGCGCCGGTAGACGAGCAGGTCGTACAGCGCCCGCGCGGCGCACAGCAGGGGGCCGGGTCCCCGGCCGCGGCCGAGGAGCCGGTTCAGGTACGCCTCGCCGTAGCGGACGGCGACGCGGTGGGCGCGGTCGAAGGACGCGCCGCGGCCGATCCGCTCGGCGGTGGCCCGGCCGGTCTGGTGGACCTTCTCGAACAGGTGGGGGACGCCGACCAGGAACGTGGGCCGGAACTCCTTCAGTGCCGGGCGCAGTTCGTCGGGCTTGACGCTCGGGAAGTGACCGACCTCGATCCGTGCCATGAGGCAGGCGATCTGCAGGGCGCGGCCGAGGATGTGGGCGAGGGGGAGGAAGAGCAGGGTGGAGGCCGGCCGCCGGCCGACCGCCTTGAAGACGGGATGGAGCAGCTCGACCGTGTTGGCGGCCTCGGCGTGCAGATTGGCGTGGGTGAGGACGCAGCCCTTGGGCCGGCCGGTGGTGCCGGAGGTGTAGCAGACGGTCGCCACCGCGCCCGGGTTGAGGACGGTACGGCGTTTGGTGACCTCCTCGTCCGGGAGGTGGTCGCCGAGTGCGGCGAGGTGGACGAGGGCGCCGGCGCCGTCGTCGAACTGCCAGATGCGCGGGGACACGGGGTGGGCGGCCGTGGCGACGGCGACGGTGGCGGTGTCGCCCGTGGTCTCGGTGACGACGAGCCGGGCGCCCGAGTCGCGCAGGATCCAGTCCACCTGTTCGATGGAGGCCGTCGGGTAGACCGGAACGGTGACCCCGCCGGCGGCCCAGATCGCGAAGTCCAGGACGGTCCACTCGTAGCGGGTGCGGGACATCACGGCGACCCGGCCGCCGGGTGCGAGCCCGGCGGCGACGAGGCCCTTGGCGACGGCGGTGACCTCGCGGGCGAACGCGGCGGCGGTGACCGGCCGCCAGGGCCCCGAGGGGGTCGTCCTGCGGCGCAGGACGACCGCGCCCGGGTCGGCCGCCGCGGTGCCGTAGGGCAGGTCGGCCAGGCTGCCGGCGGGGGCGCCGGGGGCCAGCGGGGCGGTGCGCACCTCACGGACCCGGCCGGTGTCGTCCCGGAACAGCTCGACCGTGGCGCGGGCGCTGAGGCCGGCGCGCCGCTCGGCCCGTTTCAGATCCCTGCGTAAGCCCATGGGCGCTCCCGGTGGCGAGACGGCGACCGTCGTTATTGACAGCAAGTCAACTTACTGTCGCGTACTGGAGCGTCAATGGGTAGTGTTCGATTCCGGTCGCCGGTTCAGGCGATCCAGCTCGCCCGGTCCACCGCCTCGGCCAGTCCCCGTACGTCCTCGTCCTCGGTGAGGGCCGCCAGCCGGTCGGCGTGTTCGGCGAGCTCGGACAGGGGGCGGGCGCCCGGCAGCCGGCGGGCCTGCGGGTCCGGGCGGCGCAGGGCGTCGGCGAAGTAGGCGGCGACGGCGGCGACCTGGAAGCGCGGGGACGCCTCGCGCACCGAGCCGCCGAGGGCGGCGGCATCCAGCCGGCCGGACTCCTCGTGCGGGGCGCGGGTCCTCGGGTCGAGCCAGCGGACGGTGGCCGTGGCGAGGTGTCCGTCGGCGCGGGGCCGGACGCGCACCGCGTACAGGGCGGTGACCGTGTGGCCGGGGCCGACCTCTCCCCCGTCGACGCGGTCGTCGCGGAAGTCCTCGTCGGCGACCGCGCGGTTCTCGTAGCCGACGAGGTGGAACTCGGCGACCGTCCGCGGGTCGAAGGCCACCTGCGCCTTGGCGTCGCGGGCGGTCAGGTCGACGTGCCGGGGCAGGTCCCGGGAGAAGACCTCGCGGGCTTCCTCGGGGGTGGAGACGTAGGTGGTGTGGCCGTCGCCGCGGTCGGCGAGGCGTTCCATCAGGTCGTCGCCGTAGTCGCTGCCGACGCCGACGCCGAAGAGGGTGATGCCGTGGGCGCGGCGGGCCTCGCCGATCTTCTCCAGGATGGCGTCGGGGTCGGTGTCGCCGGTGTTGGCGAGGGCGTCGGAGACCAGGACGACGCGGTTGGTGGCGCCCTCGCGCAGTCCCGCGACGGCGGTGGCGTAGCCGGTCTCGACGCCCGCACCGAGGTTGGTGGACGCCGAGGGCTCCAGCCCGGCGACGGCCTCGTGGATCCGGTCGCGGTTGCCGCCGAGGCCGGTCATCGGCAGGACGGTCTCGGCCTCGTCGGTGAAGGTGACGATCGCGACCGCGTCGTCGTCGCGCAGCCGGTCGGTCATCACGCCGAGGGACTCCTTGGCGAGGTCCAGGCGGCCGGGTTCGGCCATGGAGCCGGAGACGTCGATGACGAAGGTGAGGGCGGCCGGCGGGCGCTCGCGCTCGTCGGCGGCGCGGGTGGCGAGGCCGACGCGGACCAGGGACCAGTCCCGCTCGCCGGTGCGGGCGCCGTCGACGGAGACGGTGAAGCCGTTGCCGTCGGGGCGCTCGTAGTCCTGGCGGAAGCTGTTGACGAACTCCTCGGGACGGATCGTCGACGGGTCGGGCCGGCCGCCCCCGGCGAGGACGCGGCGGGCGTAGCCGTAGGAGGCGGTGTCGACGTCGAGGGCGAAGGTGGACAGCAGGTCGGGCGCGGGAGCGACCTCGCGGGAGGACTCGTCGCCCTGCCCGCCGGAGCCCTCCTCGCCGTACCCCTGTCCGCCGCCGGTGACGCGACCGCTGTCCGGGGCGGGCAGCGGCGCCTCCTGACCGCCCTTGCGGGACGCGTCCGCGGCGCCCTCCTCGGTGTGGCTCGCGCTGCAGCCGGTGAGCAGCAGGCCGCCGGCCGCGGTGAGGGCGACCAGCGCCCCGCGCAGCCGCCGTGTTCCGTGAGCGTTCATCTCCGTTGCCCCCTGTGCCGGTTGGTGTCGCCTTCCGGTGACTGTGACGGCGCGGCGGGCGGGAACGTGCGCGACGAGACGTTGCGCTTGGGTCTCGAAGGGGCTACGGCGAGGGGGTTCCGAGACCGGCGGGTGATCCTCCGGTGACCTAGGAGACCACGTCCTTGCGGGCGAAACCGCGGAAGGCCAGGGCGAACAGCACCAGGGCGTACGTGACGGAGATCGCCGTGCCCTGGATCATGCCGGACCACTCGGGGCGGGGCTGTACGGCGTCGGCCCAGGCGAACTGCCAGTGCGCGGGCAGGAAGTGGCGCCAGTCGCCGAGGGCGGTCACGGCGTCGAGGACGTTGCCGACGATGGTCAGGCCGACCGCGCCGCCGACCGCGCCGAGCGGAGCGTCCGTCTTGGTGGACAGCCAGAACGCGAGCCCGGCGGTGACCAGTTGGGACACGAAGATGTACCCCACGACCACCACGAGCCGCTGCGCCGCCGTGCCCGCCTCCAGCACGCCGCCGGTGGGTATCTCCAGCGGCCCCCAGCCGTAGGCGACCGTGCCGACGGCCAACGCCACGACCGGCAGCAGCACCATCGCGGCCAGGCTGAGCGCGAGCCCGACGACGAGTTTGGACCACAGCAGCCTGACCCGCGGCACGGGCGCCGCCAGCAGATAGCGCAGGGACGACCAGCTCGCCTCCGAGGCGACCGTGTCCCCGCAGAACAGGGCGACCGGGATCACCAGCAGGAAGCCCGCGGAGACGAAGAGGTTGACCGCGGCGAAGTTGGCCCCGGACGCCGTGGCCGTGTCCATCAGGGTGATGCGGTCGCCGCGCCCCTCGGGCTCGCCGCCGATCGCGAAGGCGACGACGAGGACGAACGGCAGGGCGGCGAGGATGCCGCCCATGACCAGGGTGCGGCGGCGCTTGAGCTGGCGGGCCAGTTCGACGCGCAGCGGCAGGGTGCGGCCGGCCCGGTAACCGGAGGCCACGTCGGCGCCCGCGGCGAGGGTGCTGCCGCCCTGGGCGGTCGTGCCGCTCATGCGGAACCTCCGATCAGGGTCAGGAAGGCGTCCTCGAGCCGGCGGTGCGGGCCGACGGAGGTGACGGGCACGTCGAGCCGTACGAGTTCGGCGACCAGGTGGGCCGGGCTGCTCGCGGCGTCCATGCGGACCAGCAGTCCGTCGTCGGTGCGCACGGCCGAGACCACGCCCGGCAGGGCGGCCACCTTCTCGGCGACGGGCTCCTCCAGGGGCACGGCGGTGCCGACGAGGAGGGTGTCGCCGGAGCCGACGATCTCGGCGACAGGGCCCGCCTGCACGAGGCGGCCCCGGTCCATCACCACGAGATGCGTGCAGGACTGCTCGACCTCCGACAGGAGGTGGCTGGAGACGATCACGGTGCGGCCGGCGGCGGCGTAACGGATCATCACCTCGCGCATCTCGCGGATCTGGGGCGGGTCGAGGCCGTTGGTCGGCTCGTCCAGGATGAGCAGGTCCGGCAGGCCGAGCATGGCCTGGGCGATGGCGAGGCGCTGGCGCATGCCCTGCGAGTAGGTGCGCACCGCGCGGGCGAGGGCGTCGCCGAGTCCGGCGATCTCCAGGGCCTCGTCCAGGTGGGCGTCCTCGGCGGGGCGGCCGGTGGCCCGCCAGTACAGCTCCAGGTTCTCCCGGCCGGACAGGTGGGGCAGGAAGCCCGCGCCCTCCACGAAGGCGCCGACACGGGAGAGCACGGGGGCGCCGGGGCGGATGGCGTGGCCGAAGACGCGGATCTCGCCGCCGTCCGGGACGATCAGGCCCATCAGCATGCGCAGGGTCGTCGTCTTGCCCGCGCCGTTGGGTCCGAGCAGGCCGAGGACCTGGCCCTTCTCCACGCGGAAGGAGAGGTCCCGGACCGCGTACCGGTCGGCCGCCTTGGCGTACCGCTTGCTCAGGCCGGTGATCTGCAGCGGGACGTCGGCGAGGGCCGGGTCCGAGGGCGGGGTGGCGGTGCGTCGGCGGGCCGAGAGCAGCAGCGCCAGCGCGGCCACGGCGCCGGTCGGCGGCAGCCACCACACCCAGGCGGGCAGCGGGGCGGCGGCGGTCGTCACGCCGGGGGCGGTCGGGACGGACAGGTCGCTCCGGAGAGAGACGGTGTACGACGCCGGGGCGGCCGGTGAGGCGTAGGCGAGGTCGGTGGAGGCGAGGACCAGGCGCAACCGGTGGCCCTTGTCCAGCTCGTGGTCGACGGCCGGGAGGGCGATGGTCACGTCCTTGCCGGACTTCGCGCCCTCGACCCGGACCGGCGTCACCAGCTGGGAGGGCAGCACCTGCTGCCGCCCGTCGGCGCCGACGTCGTACACCTTGGCGAACAGGACGGCGTCCTCGGAGGTGGACCTCACGCGGACGGTGACGGTGGGCGAGCCGGTGATGCGCAGGTCGTCGCCGAGGGGCGCGGAGTCGAAGCGGGCGTGCTGGCCGGGGAAGTCGAGGGAGACGCCGACGCCGAGGGAGGAGAGCTGGGCCAGGCCGCCGGCGCCGCCGATGCCGGGCAGGGCGGAGACGGCGGGCGGGCCGGCGCCGGGCGGGTTGTCGAAGGTCTGCTCGCGTCCGGTCAGGGGGATCGCGCGCCGGCCGCTGCCGAGGCCGGGGTAGGCGTCGGCGCTCGCGCCGCGCAGCAGGGCCTCGCCGTCGGTGGAGTCGACGCCTCCGGTGCGGGTGACGCGGAAGGCGGGGCCGGTGGCGGCGGACTCGTCGCCGTCGAGGTGGCGGTCGAACCACGCGGTGACGCGGGCCTGGACGCGGTCGGACTCCGGGTCGCCGCCGTCGTGGCCGCCGGCGATCCAGTCGACGTCGACGGGGGCGCCGTTGGCCTTGATGGCGCGTGCGGCGGCGTCGGCCTGGCCGAGCGAGAAGAGGGAGTCGGACTGGCCCTGCACCAGGAGGGTGGGGACCTCGATCCGGTCGGCGACGGCGACCGGTGAGCGTTCCTCCAGCAGCGCGCGGGCCTCGGGGTCGGGGGCGCCGGACTCGGCGACGCGTTCGTACATCGCGCACAGCCGCGCCTCGAACCGGTCGCAGCCGCCGCCGGAGTTGACGAAGATGCCGGCCCACAGCTTCTTGAACACGCCGTTCGGGAACAGCGCGTCGGCGAGGTTCCAGTAGGTGATCGCGGGGGCGATGGCGTCGACGCGGCCGTCGTGCCCGGCGGCGAGCAGGGCGACCGCGCCGCCGTAGGAGGCGCCGGCCATGCCCACGCGGGGGTCGCCGGCCCGGTCGAGGCGGACCTCGGGGCGCTCGGCCAGCCAGTCGATCAGCCGGGAGACGTCGGCGACCTCGCCGTCCGGGGCGTTCAGCCCGATCTTCCCGGTGGAGCGGCCGAAGCTGCGCGCCGACCAGGTCAGCACCGCGTAGCCGTCGCGGGCGAGGTCCTCGGCCTGGCCGCGCACATCGTCCTTGCTGCCGCCGAAGCCGTGCGCCAGCAGGACGGCGGGCCGACGGCCGGAGTCGCCGGCCGTGAAGTACGAGGTGTCGATGCGGATCCCGTCGCCCATGGCCATGACCCGGTCGGCACGGTGCACCGCGGGCGCGGCGTCGTCCGCGACGGCCGTCCAGGTGCCGGCGGCGGCGAGCACGACGACGGCGGCGCCGGCGGCGACGGTCCGCCGCGGTCCGCCGAGCAGCGTCCGCAGCCGCCCGCCCACGCGCCTCAGTCGAAGATCCATGCGTCAACGGTACGGCCCGCCTGTGACAACCGATGCCGCCGTCGGGTGGAGCCCCCGGCCCTCCTGCGGGCGTACGGGCCGGGCCGGGCGTACCGCGTTCGTGGTACGCCGCCGTGGACGCCGCCGGTCTCGCGGTATGCCGCCGGTCTCGCGGGGCCCGGCGGTGAGGGAGGATCATCGTCCCCGTGCGCCGGGACTGTCAGTGGGGCTCGCCAGGGTCGTCGCTCACAACCGACACACGGCTTTGGGGTGGGACGCGGATGAAGGTGCGGTACACGGCCGCCTGGGTGGGGGCCGCGGCGGCGCTGCTGGCGACGACCGCCTGCGGTGCCGAGACGACGAGGAAGGCGGGCGAGGCGGCGCGGAACGCGGACCGGATCCTGGCCGCGCTCGCCCGTGCCACCGACCGGACCGAGGAGCTGGGCTCGGCGCGGATCGAGACGACGACCGAGCTGAAGGCGACGGGCGGCGGGCCGATCGCCATGGACGGCACGTACTCCTGGGGCGACGGCCCCGCGATGGACGTCGAGATGGACACCGCCGCGGCGCAGATGAGCGCCCCCCAGGACGCCCCGACGACGCGAGTGATCATGGTCGACGGCGCCTACTACTACGACGTCGACCCCCAGCCGAGCGGTCCGCTGCAGGGCAAGGAGTGGATGCGCATCGACGTCTCCGCGGTGATGGGCGAGACGGGCGTCGAGAACATGGCGGCCACCGCCGACCCGACGGCGACCCTGCGCTACATGACCGCCTCCACGCAGGTGAAGGACCTCGGCGAGGAGACCGTCCTCGGCAAGAGGACCACCCACTACCGGGGCAGCCTCAGCGCGGACCACGTCAGCGGGTCCAGGCTCACCGACGCGGAGAAGAAGGCCGCCCTCGCCGCCCTGGAGGCGGACGGCGGGAAGCTGACGGCCGACATCTGGGTCGACGCCGAGGACCTGCCCGTGCGCATCTCGCAGACCGGCGCCGGAATGACCGTGACCATGGACTTCGTGCAGTTCGGGACGACCGAGCGGATCACGGCTCCGCCCGCGGCCCGGACCGGCGACCTCAGCGAGCAGGTCAGGGAGCAGCGGGACACGGCGATAGGCCAGTGACGCGCCGGCGCCCCGACCCGGCGGACGCCGGGACGGGGCGCGGTTGGGTCGAGGGCGTCAGGAGTCAGGACATAGGGCGTCAGGGCGTCAGTGGTTGCGCGGGAAGCCCAGGTCCACGCCCGCGGGGGCGTCGGCCGGGTCCGGCCAGCGGGTGGTGACGACCTTGCCGCGGGTGTAGAAGTGCGTGCCGTCGTTGCCGTAGATGTGGTGGTCGCCGAAGAGGGAGTCCTTCCAGCCGCCGAAGGAGTGGTAGCCGACGGGGACCGGGATCGGCACGTTGACGCCGACCATGCCGGCCTCCACCTCCAGCTGGAAGCGGCGGGCCGCGCCGCCGTCGCGGGTGAAGATCGCGGTGCCGTTGCCGAACGGGGAGGCGTTGATGAGCGCCACCCCCTCCTCGTAGGTGTCCACGCGCAGGACGGACAGGACGGGGCCGAAGATCTCGTCCCGGTAGGCCCTGGCGGTGGTCGGCACCTTGTCGAGCAGGGAGATGCCGATCCAGTGGCCGTCCTCGTAGCCGTCGACGGTGTGGCCGGTGCCGTCGAGGACGACCTCGGCGCCCTCGTCGGCGGCCCCGGTGACGTACGACGCCACCTTGTCGCGGTGTTCACGCGTGATCAGCGGGCCCATCTCGGACGCCGGGTCGTCGCCGGGGCCGATCCTGATCTTCTCGGCGCGCTCGCGGATCTTCTCGACCAGTTCGTCACCGATCGCGCCGACCGCGACGACGGCCGAGATGGCCATGCAGCGCTCGCCCGCGGAGCCGTAGGCCGCGCTGACCGCCGCGTCGGCCGCCGCGTCGAGGTCGGCGTCGGGCAGGACCAGCATGTGGTTCTTGGCGCCGCCGAGGGCCTGCACGCGCTTGCCGTGGGCGGAGGCGGTGGTGTGGATGTGGCGGGCGATGGGGGTGGAGCCGACGAAGGAGACCGCCTTGACGTCGGGGTGCTCCAGGAGCCGGTCGACGGCCACCTTGTCGCCGTGGACGACGTTGAGGACGCCGTCCGGCAGGCCCGCCTCGGCGAACAGCTCGGCCAGCCGCACGGAGGCCGAGGGGTCCTTCTCGCTGGGCTTGAGCACGAAGGTGTTGCCGCAGGCGATGGCGAGGGGGAACATCCACATCGGCACCATGGCCGGGAAGTTGAACGGCGTGATTCCCGCCACCACGCCCAGCGGCTGCCGGATCGCGGCCACGTCGACGCGGCTCGCGACCTGCGTCGACAGCTCGCCCTTGAGCTGCACGCTGATCCCGCAGGCCAGGTCGACGATCTCCAGGCCGCGCGCCACCTCGCCGAGGGCGTCGGAGTGCACCTTGCCGTGCTCGGCGGTGATGAGCCGGGCGATGTCGTCGCGGTGGGCGTCGAGCAGTGCCCGGAACGAGAACAGGACCGAGGTGCGCTGGGCCAGCGAGGACTGGCCCCAGGTGACGTAGGCCTCCTTGGCGGCGGCGACGGCGGCGTCCACCTCGTCGGCCGAGGCGAGGGCGACCTTGGCGGTGACCGCGCCGGTCGCCGGGTCGGTGACCGGCCCGTACGCGCCCGACGTGCCGTCGACGGACCTGCCGCCGATCCAGTGGTTGACGATCTTCGTCATGACCGGGTGCTCCTTCACAGATGGCGGCGTCGGGTCGAGACGTGCCGTTCGTACAGCTCGCGGGCCTTGACCGCGGACGGCCTGGTCGCGGTCTCGGCCACGGGTACATCCCACCAGGCCTGCGCCTCGGGCGCGCCCGACACTGTGTCTGCCGTTTCGGTCTCGACGTAGACACATGTGGGAGTGTCCGCGGCCCGCGCCTCGGTGAGCGCGGCGCGCAGTTCGCGGACGGTGCGGGCACGCAGCACCCGCATCCCGAGGCTGGCGGCGTTGGCGGCGAGGTCGACCGGCAGGGGCGCGCCGGTGTACGTGCCGTCGGCGGCCGGGAAGCGGTAGGCGGTGGCGAACCCCTCCGCACCGACCGACTCGGACAGGCCGCCGATGGAGGCGTACCCGTGGTTCTGCACCAGCAGCACCTTGATCGCGACGCCCTCCTGCACGGCGGTGACGATCTCGGTGGGCATCATCAGATAGGTGCCGTCGCCGACCAGCGCCCACACCGGCCGGTCCGGCGCGGCCAGCTTGACGCCGATCGCGGCGGGGATCTCGTAGCCCATGCAGGAGTAGCCGTACTCCAGGTGGTACTGGTCCCGCGACCGGGTCCGCCACAGTTTGTGCAGGTCGCCGGGGAGGGAGCCGGCCGCATTGATGATCACGTCCGTCTCGTCCACGACGGCGTCCAGGGCGCCGAGGACCTGCGTCTGGGTGGGCCGGGCGTCCGGGTCGGGGGCGGCGTAGGCGGCGTCGACGCGCCGCTCCCAGCGCTTCTTGTCGCGGGCGTACTCGGCGGCGTAGCCGGGCTCGACGCGGTGGCCGTGCAGGCGCAGCGCCTCGGTCAGTTCGGCGAGGCCGCTGCGGGCGTCGGCGATCAGCGGGAGCGCGGCGAGCTTGTGGCCGTCGTAGGGGGCGATGTTGAGGTTGAGGAAGCGGACGCCGTCGGCGGCGAACAGGGTGCCGGAGGCGGTGGTGAAGTCCGTGTAGCGGGTGCCGACGCCGATGACCAGGTCGGCGCTGCGGGCCAGGGCGTCGGCTGCGGCGGTGCCGGTGTGGCCGATGCCGCCGACGTCCTGGGGGTGGTCGTGGGGCAGGGCGCCCTTGCCGGACTGGGTGGAGGCGACCGGGATGCCGGTGGCTTCGGCGAACTCGGCGAGGGCCGTCTCCGCCCGGCTGTGGTGCACCCCGCCGCCGGCGACGACGAGGGGCCGCCGGGCGGCACGGACGGCCCGGACCGCCTCGGCCAGTTCGGCGGGGTCGGCGCCGGGACGCCGTACGGCCCAGGTGCGCTCGGCGAAGAAGTCGTCCGGCCAGTCGTACGCCTCCGCCTGCACGTCCTGCGGGAGGGCGAGGGTGACGGCGCCCGTGTCGACGGGGTCGGTGAGCACGCGCACGGCCTGGAGCGCGGCCGGGATCAGGGCTTCGGGGCGGGTGACGCGGTCGAAGTAGCGGGAGACGGGGCGCAGGGTGTCGTTGACCGAGACGTCGCCCGCGTACGGCACTTCGAGCTGCTGGAGGACGGGGTCGGCGGGGCGGGCGGCGAAGACGTCGCCGGGCAGGAGGAGGACGGGCAGGTGGTTGACGGTGGCGAGGGCGGCGCCGGTGACCAGGTTGGTGGCGCCCGGGCCGATGGAGGTGGTCACCGCGTGCGTGGAGAGGCGGTCGCACTGGCGGGCGTAGCCGACGGCGGCGTGCACCATGGCCTGTTCGTTGCGCCCCTGGTGGAACGGCATCGCGCCGGCGTGCTCCACGAGCGCCTGGCCGATCCCGGCGACGTTGCCGTGCCCGAAGATGCCCCAGGTGGCGCCGATCAGCCGGCGGCGGACGCCGTCCCGCTCGGTGTACTGGACGGTGAGGAAGCGCACCAGCGCCTGCGCGACCGTCAGCCTGATCGTCATCGGTAACCCCCTGCGGCGGCCGTGTGGTCCGGGTGGAAGCGGATGCGCCACTCACGGCTCTCGCCGGGGCCCGCCATGACGTTGAGGTAGTACATGTCGTGGCCGGGCTGGGCGATGGACGGACCGTGCCAGCCGTCGGGCACCAGGACGGTGTCGCCGGAGCGGACCTCGGCGAGCAGGTCGGCCCCGCCCTCGCGGGAGGGGAAGACCCGCTGGTAGCCGAGGCCGTTTCGACCGTCGATCTCGAAGTAGTAGATCTCCTCCAGCCGGGATTCCTCGCCGGGCCGGTGCTCGTCGTGCTTGTGCGGCGGGTACGAGGACCAGTTGCCGCCGGGGGTGATCACCTCGACGGCGATCAGCCGGTCGCAGGGGAAGGCGTCGGCGGCGGCGAAGTTGCGCACCGTGCGGGCGCAGTTGCCGCTGCCGCGCTGTTCGACGGGTACCTCCGGCGCGGGGCCGTAGCGGGCGGGGAGTCGTCGCTCGCACTTCGCTCCTGCCAGGGCGAAGCGGCCTCCCGCGCCGGAGGCGATCTGTGCCTGGGCGTCGCGCGGCACGTACGCGAAGTCGGTGACCGACGCGAACACGCTTTCGCGTCCCAGGAGTTGGA
The DNA here is from genome assembly GCF_040611575.1 of Streptomyces sp. NPDC006610. Lineage (NCBI taxonomy): Bacteria > Bacillati > Actinomycetota > Actinomycetes > Kitasatosporales > Streptomycetaceae > Streptomyces > Streptomyces sp. NPDC006610. The sequence goes on along the minus strand of NZ_JBEXOP010000019.1, from coordinate 13,373 downwards.
ACACCTCGCCCGCCGTCCCGCCCGCTTGTACGGTACAACCGCCCTCCAGGGGCAGCACGATCCACTCGCTGTCCCCGGTGGTGAAGATGTGCGTCCCGCCCGGCTCCAGCTCCACCACGCGCAGACTGCAGTGGGTCCAGCCGGCCAGCTCCGGGTCGACGTCGACGGCGTACTGGGGTCCCGAGGTGGCGCCCCTGGGCAGATGCAGACGGTTGCTCATACGACCCCTCACAGCAGTCCTACGGCGGTGTCCACGGCGGCGGCCACGTCGCCGTCCGCCGGATACAGCAGCGACCGGCCGGCGACCAGCCCACGGACGGTCGGCAGGCGAAGGGCGCCGCGCCATTTCTCGTACGCCTCGTCCCGGTCCTCGGGCGTGTCCCCGATGTCGCCGCCGAGCAGCACGGCGGGCAGGGTGGTGGTCTGCATGACGCGGGCCATGTCGTCCGGGTTGTCGGTGACCGGCACCTTCAGCCAGGTGTAGGCGGACGTGCCGCCGAGCCCGGAGGCGATGGCGAGGGAACGGACGACGGCCTCGGCGGACAGGTCGTTGACCAGCCGCCCGGAGGCGTCGCGGCGGGTGATGAACGGCTCCACGAACACGGGGAGTCCGCGGGCGGCCATCTCGTCTATGGCGCGGGCCGCGGACTCCAGGGTGTCGAGGGAGCCGGGGTCGTCGTAGTCGATGCGCAGCAGGAGCTTGCCCGCGTCGAAGCCGAGGCGCCGGATGTCCTCGGGGCGGTGGCCGGTGAAGCGGTCGTCCAGCTCGAAGCGGGCGCCCTGGAGTCCGCCGCGGTTCATCGAGCCCATGACGACCTTGCGGTCCAGGGCGCCGAGCAGCAGCAGGTCGTCCAGGATGTCCGCGGTGGCGAGGACGCCGTCGACGCCGGGGCGGGAGAGCGCGAGGCAGAGGCGTTCGAGCAGGTCGGCGCGGTTGGCCATGGCCAGCTCCCGGTCGCCGACCCCGAGCGCGCCGCGGGCGGGGTGGTCGGCGGCGACGACCATCAGCCGGTCGTCGTCGCCGAGCAGCGGCCTTCGCGGCCGGCGTGCGGCGGCTTCGACGACGGCCTGGGGGTGCCGGGTGCGGATGCGGACCAGCTCGGCGACGTCTACGGGCATGGGTCGGCCTCGGGGGTGGTGTGGCCGGCGGCCCCGGGGGCGGTCTCATCGGTCTGCTGGGCCGTCTGATCCGGCTCGGCGGCGGCCTCGGCGGGGGTCTGGTCCGGCTCGGCGGTCGTCCGGTCGGTCGTCCGGTCGGTCCGGGCGGTCGTCCGGCCGGCCTTGTGGTCGGCCTCGGCGGTCGTCCGGGCGGTCCGGGCGGTCGTCCCGCCGGCCTTGTGGTCGGCCTCGGCGGTCGTCCGGGCGGTCCGGGCGGTCGTCCGGCCGGCCTTGTGGTCGGCCTCGGCGGTCGTCCGGGCGGTCCGGGCGGTCGTCCGGCCGGCCTTGTGGTCGGCCTCGGCGGTCGTCCCGTCGGTCCGGGCGGTCGTCCCGCCGGCCTTGCGGTCGGCCTCGGCGGTCGTCCCGTCGGTCCGGGCGGTCGTCCCGCCGGCCTGGGGGACGGTCGGCGCCGCCCTCCGGGACGTCCCGGAGGGCACCGCACCCGCCTCCAGGGCCGCCGCGATCTCCTCGCCGGTCGGCATGGCCGAGGAGCACTCCAGGCGGGAGGCGACGATCGCGCCGGCGGCGTTGGCGTGGCGCACGGTCCGTTCCAGGGGCCAGCCGGCGAGCAGGCCGTGGCAGAGGGCGCCGCCGAAGGCGTCCCCGGCGCCGAGGCCGTTGAGGACGTCGACGGGCAGCGGGGGCACCTCGGCCGACTCGCCCCCCGCGCCGACGGCGAGGACGCCCTTGGGGCCCTGCTTGACGACGGCGAGCTCCACTCCGGCGTCGAGCAGGGCGCGGGCGGCGGCATGCGGGTCGCGGATTCCGGTGGCGACCTCCACCTCGTCCACGTTCCCGACGGCGACGGTGGCATGGCGCAAGGCCTCGGCGTAGAAGGGGCGGGCGGCGGCCGGGTCGGTCCAGAACATGGGGCGCCAGTCGAGGTCGAAGACCGTCGGACCGGCCTTGGCGCGGTGGGCGAGGGCCGCGAGGGTGGCGGTGCGGCTGGGCTCCTCGCTCAGGCCGGTGCCGGTCGCCCAGAAGATCCCGGCCGCGCGCACGGCGTCCAGGTCGAGGTCGTGGGCGTCGAGCTCCAGGTCGGGGGCCTTGGGGTGGCGGTAGAAGTAGAGCGGGAAGTCGTCCGGCGGGAACACCTCGCAGAAGGTGATCGGGGTGGGCAGCCCCGGCACGGGTGTGACCCAGCGGTCGTCCACGCCGAAGTCGCGCAGCGCCTGGTGGAGATAGGCGCCGAACGGGTCGTCGCCGGTGCGGGTGATCACCGCGGTACGGCGGCCCAGACGGGCGGCGGCGACCGCGACGTTGGCGGGCGAGCCGCCGAGGAACTTGCCGAAGGTCGACACCTGCGGGAGCGGCACCCCGGTCTGCAGCGGATAGAGATCCACGCCGATCCGCCCCATGGTGATCAGGTCGTACGCCATCGAGATCCCTTCGCACCGTCGCGGGTGGGTCGCGGCTCGCTCTTCCGGGTTTCTAGTCTCCGCCGGGAACCCTGTCAACGGTTTGTCCGGACATTCGGACGACAACGCGCCCGGACGGCGCGGGCCTCTGCTCCACTTCTGTCACGAACGCCACCGTCGTGTCACAGATGTCATGCATCCGCACGCCCTGTGTCACATCCGGCCACGGCCCCCGCCCCCTGCGAACTCCGCGTCGTTGACGGGGCGCAGGCTCGATGATCGCCAGCGCGCGTCCGGCTCCACCGGCGGCCGTCCCCCGGCCGCCGCCGCGGCGCGCGCGGGGAGGTGCACATCATGACCGACCGAAGGCTCTGGTCCTACAAGGAGATCGCGGCCCACATCCGGGTGCAGCCGGACACGGTCCGCTCGTACCGCAAGCACGGGCTGCTCCCGCCGCCCGACCATGTGGAGAACGGCAAGCCCTACTGGTACGCCGACACCGTCCGCGCCTGGGTCGCCGCCCGCCCCCGCAACCGGGGCCGCGCGGCGGACTGACGGGCCGTCGGCCGCCCCGTGCCCCGCCCTGGAGCGGGGCACGGTCGTCCCGGAATGCGGCGGGGCCGTCCTGGACGAGCGGGCCGCCCCTCGCGGTCGCCCCCCGGCTCACCGCCACGGCTCGATGACGGTCACCCCCGATCCCGGGGCCGCGCCCAGGGCGGCGAGGGCGGCCGGGGCCGCGTCGAGCGGGATGGTGGAGGTGACCAGGAGGTCGGGGCGCAGGGCGCCGGTGCGGACCAGTTCCAGCATCGGCGGGTAGGCGTGGGCGGCCATGCCGTGGCTGCCGAGCAGTTCGAGCTCAAGGGCGACGGCGCGGGCCATGGGCACGGGCGTGGTACCGGTCGGCGAGGGGAGCAGGCCGACCTGGACGTGGCGTCCGCGGCGGCGCAGGCCGTTGACGGAGGCGGCGCAGGTGGCGGGCGAGCCGAGCGCGTCCAGCGAGAGGTGGGCCCCGCCGCCGGTCAGCTCGCGGACCGCCGCCGCGGTGTCCTCGGTGGTGCGCGCGTCGACGCAGTGCGCCGCGCCGAAGGTCCGCGCCAGCTCCAGGGCCCGCGGCGACACGTCGACGGCGACGACCCGTGCCCCGGACGCCGCCGCGATCATCACCGCGGACAGCCCGACCCCGCCGCAGCCGTGCACGGCGACCCACTCCCCCGCGGCGACCCTGCCTTGCCCCACGACCGCCCGGAACGCGGTGGCGAACCGGCACCCGAGCGAGGCGGCCGTCGCGAAGGACATCTCCGCGGGCACGGCGACCAGGTTCACGTCGGCATGGTCCAGTGCGACGTACTGGGCGAACGAGCCCCAGTGGGTGAAGCCGGGCTGGGTCTGCCGCTCGCACACCTGCTGGTCGCCCGCCGCGCAGGAGGCGCAGGCGCCGCAGGCGCAGACGAACGGCACGGTGATCCGGTCGCCGGGCCGCCAGGCGGTCACCCGCGCACCGGTCTGCTCGACGACGCCGGCGAGTTCATGGCCGGGAACGTGCGGCAGCGTGATGTCCGGGTCGTGCCCCTGCCAGCCGTGCCAGTCGCTGCGGCACAGCCCCGTGGCCTCGACCCGCACGACCACCCCGTGCTCCGCGGGCCGCGGGTCGGCCACCTCCCGTATCCCGGCCGGCTCCCCGAACCGCTCGAACACCACAGCCCGCATCCGCCGCCCTGCCCTTCCGCCGCCGCCCGCGGCCGACGCCGCGGGCGGTCACCACCGCTCCCGGCGGAACGCTAACCCCGTGCCGCCACCGTGTCCCGGGCGGACTCCCCTTCCTGTTCGCCGCCACCGGCACCGTGCTCCCGCGTGCCGCCCGCCCCCGGCGCCGCGGCCGGCTCCTCGCCCTCGCCGAGTCCGAAGCGGGCGTGGAGGCGGCGCAGCGGTGCCGGCGCCCACCATGTGGCGCGGCCGGTCAGCCGCATCACGGCCGGGACCAGCAGGCTGCGGACGACCATGGCGTCCATCAGCACCGCCAGGGCGATGCCCAGTCCGAGCATCTTGGTGTTGGTGACGCGGGAGGTGCCGATGGCGACCATGACCACCGCCAGGATGACCGCCGCCGCCGTGATCAGACCGCCGGTGCGCTGGAGTCCGTGCCGCACCGCCTCGTCGTGGTCGCCGGTGCGGTCGTGCTCCTCCTTGATTCGGGAGAGCAGGAAGACGCCGTAGTCCATGGAGAGGCCGAAGGCCACGCAGAACATCAGGACGGGCAGGGTGGTCTCTATGGAGCCGGTGGTGGTGAAGCCGAGCAGGTCGGACAGGTGCCCGTCCTGGAAGACCCAGACGACCGCGCCGAACATCGCCGTGAGGCTGAGTGCGTTCAGCACCACCGCCTGGACCGGTATCAGCACGCTGCCGGTGAGCAGGAAGACCAGCAGCAGGGTGACGACCGCGATGCAGGCCAGCGCCCAGGGCAGCCGCTCCGCCAGGGCGTCCTTGGAGTCGACCAGGACGGCGGCCGTGCCGGTGACGGCGGTGTCGAAGGGGGCGTCCACCGCGCGGAGTCCGTCCACCAGCCGTTGGGCGGGTTCGTCGACGGCCTCGCCCTCCGGCAGCACCGTGAAGTACGCCGCGTCGCCCCGCACCAGAGGCCCTTCGACCCGCAGGACGCCGGGAAGCGCGGCGACCCGCTGCTTGTAGTCGGCGTACTCGGCCTCGGTCGCCCGCCCCTCGGCCAGGACCTCCAGGCCGCCGCCGGGGCTGCCGGGGAAGCCGTCCCTGATGTGCTGCTGCACCACATGGGACTCGGCGCTCGACGGGAGCTGGCGGTCGTCCGCGGTGCCGAACTTCACGCCCAGGAAGGGCAGCCCGAGCAGGAGCAGCACCGCGGTCGTCCCCAGGGCGAAGAACGGGGCCCGCCGCATCACCAGCGAGGCCGTGCGGCCCCAGGCCGCGCCCGCCTCCGCCCGGCCCTTCTCCGCGTCGGCCGGCTCCGGGGACCGCCCGCGACGGAACAGCCGGCGCACGTCCAGGGCGTTCACCCGGTGGCCGAGCAGCACCAGCGCCGCCGGGAGCAGGATCAGGGCGGCCGCCGCGGCGAGCAGCACCACCGCTATGCCGGCGTAGGCGAAGGACCGCAGGAAGTACTGCGGGAACAGCATCATCGCGGCCAGCGAGACGGCGACCGTCAGGGCCGAGAACAGCACCGTGCGGCCCGCCGTGCGCAGGGTGACGCCCACGGCGGTCACCGGCGCGGCCCCGGTGGCCAGCTCTTCGCGGAAGCGGCGGACGATGAACAGCGCGTAGTCGATGGCCAGACCGAGCCCGAGGGCCGTGGTCAGGTTGAGTGCGAAGACCGAGACGTCGGTGAACTCCGTCAGACCGCGCAGCAGGGCGTTGGTGCCCAGGATGGCCACGATGCCGATGCCGAGCGGCAGCAGCGCGGCGACCGCGCTGCCGAAGACCATCACCAGCAGCACCAGCGTCACCGGCAGGGCGATCAGCTCGGCCCGGGTGAGGTCCTCCTGGATGATCGTCTGCATCTCGTGCCGGACCGCGAGCATTCCGCCGATCCGGACCTCCACCGGGCCGTGGGTCCCGCGCAGGGCGGGCGCGATGCGCTCCAGGGTCTCCTGGGCGGCCTTCTCCTCCCCCGTGATCCGGGCGGCTATCAGCGCCTCGTGGCCGTCCTCGGCGCGCAGGGAGGGGGACCCGGACTGCCAGTAGGAGCCGACCCCGGCGACGCCCTTCTCGGCGGCCAGCCGATCGGCGAGCCGGTCCGCCTCCGCGGCGACCGCCGGGTCGTCCACCGAGGCGCTCCCGGCGTCCACCAGCAACAGCAGGTTCGGCTGCGAGCCGGGGAACTCGCGCTCCAGTGCCCTGGTCGCGTAGGTCGACTCGGCGGCGGGGTCCTCCCAGCCGCCGCTGCCCAGCCGCTCGGCCACCCCGCCGCCGGCCAGCACCGCGAGCACGGTCAGGACCAGGGCGGCGAACAGGGACAGCCGGGGCCGGGCGGTCACGAACCGCGTCCACCCGCCGGGCCGCGGCGGCCCGTCGTCCGTGCGGCGCGGGCTGCTGACTTCGGTCATCGTGCGGTGTCCCCTTCACCCTGGCCCACCCGCGGCGTGCGGGCAGGCACCATGGACCGACCATTGCCAATAGACTGGCGAACACGAGACATCGCTCGCGTTTCTTTAGAATGCGAGCGACCACTCGCGTTTGTCAATCGCGTTCGGAGAGCTGGGGATAACTCGTGCCCGAGACGAGCGAGACGAGCGGAACCACCGCATCCGGCGGGACCGGCGAAGCCAAGGGAACCGGCGGGTCCGACAGAACCGGCGGAACCGGCGGAACCGCCGAATCCGGCGGACCCACCGAGTCCAGCGGAACCGGCGGAACCGGCGAGGCCACCGCCGACGCCAAGCCACGCCGGCGCCAGGCGCGCGGCGAGCGGCGCGTGGCCCAGTTGCTGGAGGCCGCCGCCACCGTCTTCTGCACGACCGGCTACACGGCCGCCAGCACCAACGCCATCGCGCGCGAGGCGGGCGTCTCACCGGGCACCCTCTACCAGTTCTTCCCGAACAAGGAAGCGATCGCGGTCGAGCTGGGCGACCGGCTGATGCACGAGATGCGGAACGCCTACGGCGAGGCGCTCGCCCCCGTGGACCCCTCCACACCGCTGGAGGAGGCCGTGCACGCCGCCGTCGACCGGTTCATCGAGTTCAACTGCCGCCACCCGGTCTTCTTCGCCCTGATGCACGGCCCCGACATCCCGGGCCGGATCACCGACGAGCACGACGCCCTGCACGCGACCCTGCTCCAGCGCGTCGCGACGCTGCTCACCTCCCTGCTGCCCGAGGCGAGCGAGGCCGACGTCGCCCGCACCGCGAACGTCTGCCTGAGCCTGTACAAGGCGGGTCTGGAACTGGTCCTCGCCCACGAGGGCGCCGAGCGCGAGGAGTACATCCGGGAGCTGAAAGCCGTACTGGTGCGCTACCTCGAACCCATGGCCGACGCCGGACCGTCCCGGACTGCGCCGCACGCCGAGACCGCATAGGGTTCGGGACCAGAGGCACCGGACGAATCGGACACGCGGCACGGCGACCGGACGAGCAGGACCGGACGAGCAGGAGGGGACAGCGTGACCCACTCCCCGCCGCCCGGCGCGCCCCGGGCCCGCATCCCCGCCCCACGGAAGCCCCCGCCGCCCCGTCCCGAGCCGCAGCTCGTCTTTTGGCGCCGCTGCCTGTGGGGCTGGACGACCGTGTGGGCGATCACCGTCCTCGTCACCTGCGTCGGCGACCCCGCCCGCCTGCCCGCCGCACTCCTCCTCGGCGGCCCGGTGATCCCCGCCGCGCTGGCCGTGTGGGCGTACGGTCGACGGAGCCGACGGCGGTAGACGGGGAACGGGCGAAGCGGGCCGCCAGAGCGAGCCCCGCGCGACGCGCCCCCACGACGAGCCGCGCAACGAGTCCGCGCGCCGGGCGGGACACCCGGCGACGCACTCCGCGCCACGGCCGTCCGCTCACGGCGGAGGAACGCCCGGAATACCCCCTAGGGGTATACAGTTGAAAGGGTCGGAGAAGTTGGAACGATGGAGGAGCGACGACATGACCACCCAGACCGACACCCCGGGTTCCGTGACCACCGTCTACAAGGTGGGCGGCATGAGCTGTGGCCACTGCGAGGGCGCCGTCTCCGGTGAGATCTCCGAAATCCCCGGCGTCACCTCCGTGAAGGCCGTCGCCGCCAGCGGCGAGGTCACCGTCGTCTCCGAGGCCCCGCTGGACGAGGAAGCCGTGCGCGACGCCGTGGACGAGGCCGGCTTCGAGCTGGTCGGCCGCGCCTGAGACACTCCCGGCACCGGGCCGCGCCGAGCGCCGCGGCCCTTCCACTCAACGCCGCGGACGTTCCCGCTGAATACCATTCTCATTTCACTATTTCACCGAAATCGGGGCGCTCATCCCCTTGGAGTCCCGCGCGGGCCTCACATAAGCTCTTCACAAGGCTCACGCAGCTTCCTTACGCTGGGCCTCGTTCACCTGATCGGGCCTCTCGGCATCTTTCAGGACATATGCAAGAGACGCAGATCACAGTGGTGTGAACGTAACCATCGAAGGGATTCGAGGGTCTAAGTTGGCGATGTCAGAAGGCGTCTTGGGGGGCGCCGACTGGCATCCGGGGATGTCTTGGGGGACTTCCCTGGAGTCGCGTTGCCGGGACACGTACACCGGGAAGCTTTGAGCGGCCCTCCCTGCGTGCGCTGTCCCGGCAGAGCTCATGACACAGCGATTCAGGCGCTGGTTCTCACAGGCGCCCGGCCGGATCCCGTGGGGGGAATCCGTACCGGGACATGGGAAGGCGCCCTGGTCGTCGGCCCGTGGGGGGACCGGCGCCAGGGCGCCTTCTGTCGTTCGGAGTGAAAGCCCGCGGTCAGCGCGCCTCGACCGGCACGAAGTCGCGCTCGACGACGCCCGTGTAGATCTGGCGCGGGCGGCCGATGCGGGAACCGGGCTCCTTGATCATCTCGTGCCACTGGGCGATCCAGCCCGGCAGGCGGCCGAGGGCGAACAGGACCGTGAACATCTCGGTCGGGAAGCCCATGGCCCGGTAGATCAGACCGGTGTAGAAGTCGACGTTCGGGTAGAGGCTGCGCGAGACGAAGTAGTCGTCGGAGAGCGCGTGCTCCTCCAGCTTCAGCGCGATGTCCAGCAGCTCGTCGGACTTGCCAAGGGCCGAGAGGACGTCGTGCGCGGCGGCCTTGATGATCTTGGCACGCGGGTCGAAGTTCTTGTAGACCCGGTGGCCGAAGCCCATCAGGCGGACGCCGTCCTCCTTGTTCTTCACCTTGCGGATGAAGGAGTCGACGTCGCCGCCCGCGTCGCGGATGCCCTCCAGCATCTCCAGCACGGACTGGTTGGCGCCGCCGTGCAGCGGGCCCCACAGGGCGTTGATGCCGGCGGAGATCGAGGCGAACATGTTCGCCTGCGAGGAGCCCACCAGGCGGACCGTGGAGGTCGAACAGTTCTGCTCGTGGTCCGCGTGCAGGATGAGCAGCTTGTCCAGCGCGGAGACGACGATCGGGTCCAGCTCGTACTCCTGTGCGGGGACCGAGAAGGTCATCCGCAGGAAGTTCTCGACGTAGCCCAGGTCGTTGCGCGGGTAGACGAACGGGTGACCGATCGACTTCTTGTACGCGTACGCCGCGATCGTCGGCAGCTTGGCGAGCAGCCGGATCGTGGAGAGGTTGCGCTGCCGCTCGTCGAACGGGTTGTGACTGTCCTGGTAGAAGGTGGACAGCGCGGAGACGACCGAGGACAGCATGGCCATCGGGTGGGCGTCGCGCGGGAAGCCCCGGTAGAAGTTCTTGACGTCCTCGTGCAGCAGGGTGTGCTGCGTGATGTCGTTCCTGAAGCCGGTGAGCTGGTCCACGGTCGGCAGCTCGCCGTTGATCAGCAGGTAGGCGACCTCCAGGAAGGTGGAGCGCTCGGCCAGCTGCTCGATCGGGTAGCCGCGGTACCGGAGAATTCCCTGCTCGCCGTCGAGGTAGGTGATCGCGGATTTATACGCGGCGGTGTTGCCGTAACCGCTGTCCAGGGTCACGAGACCGGTCTGGGCCCGGAGCTTCCCGATGTCGAAGCCCTTGTCCCCGACGGTGCTGTCGATCACCGGGTAGGTGTACTCGCTGCCGTCGTACCGCAGTACTACAGAGTTGTCGCTCACGTCTTCCCTCACCGACGTAGTGCCTCATCTTCGAGGTGCCCTGACTGTCTCTACCATCCCCCATTTGGCTCAGGAGAGTGCACTCGGGGTCGACCATTGGGCTTAATGGCGGCACTCAGTGCCGCCAACCGCTCATCCTCCACCCTCCGTTGCCCTTACGGAAGGTCTGTGTGACCTTTCCGACTCATTTGATCGATCATTTTTTACGATCAAGCCATCGGAGGGGTCCGCAAGAGTGGTCCCGGAGCCAGCCGGTGGTCCAGCGCCGTGCAGCGCCGACCCGCCGACACCGTGCGCACCGCCTGCCCTATCGCCTTGCGCGAGCCGACGAGGACGACCAGCCGCTTGGCCCGTGTGACGGCCGTATACAAGAGGTTCCGCTGGAGCATCATCCACGCGCCGGTGGTCACCGGGATGACCACCGCCGGGTACTCGCTGCCCTGGGAACGGTGGATGGTCACGGCGTAGGCGTGGGCCAGCTCGTCCAGTTCGTCGAACTCGTACGGCACCTCCTCGTCCTCGTCCGTCAACACGGTCAGGCGCTGGTCGACCGGATCGAGCGAGGTCACCACGCCGACCGTGCCGTTGAAGACGCCGTTCTTCCCTTTGTCGTAATTGTTACGGATCTGGGTGACCTTGTCGCCGACACGGAAGACTCTGCCGCCGAACCGCCTCTCCGGCACGTCGGGGCGGCCCGGGGTGATGGCCTGCTGGAGGAGGCCGTTGAGGACGCCGGCGCCGGCGGGGCCGCGGTGCATGGGGGCCAGCACCTGGACGTCCCGGCGCGGGTCGAGCCCGAATTTGGCCGGGATTCGCCGTGCGGCCACGTCCACGGTGAGCCGGCCGGCCGCCTCCGTGTCGTCCTCGACGAACAGGAAGAAGTCCTTCAGCCCGTCGGTGAGCGGATGCTGCCCGGCGTTGATCCGGTGCGCGTTGCTCACCACGCCGGACTGCTGGGCCTGGCGGAACACGCGCGTCAGGCGCACCGCCGGGACCGGGCTGCCGTCGGCCAGCATGTCGCGCAGCACCTCGCCGGCGCCGACGCTGGGCAACTGGTCGACGTCCCCGACGAACAGCAGGTGGGCGCCCGGCGGCACGGCCTTGACGAGCTTGTTGGCGAGGAGCAGGTCCAGCATCGACGCCTCGTCCACGACGACCAGGTCGGCGTCCAGCGGCCGGTCCTTGTCGTACGCCGCGTCGCCCCCGGGCTTGAGCTCCAGCAGGCGGTGGACGGTGGATGCCTCCGCGCCGGTCAGCTCGGCGAGGCGCTTGGCGGCGCGGCCGGTGGGGGCGGCCAGCAGCACCTTCGCCTTCTTGGCGCGGGCCAGCTCGACGATCGACCGCACGGTGAACGACTTGCCGCAGCCGGGACCGCCGGTGAGGACGGCGACCTTCCGCGTCAGCGCCAGCTTGACGGCGGCCTCCTGCTCGGGGGCCAGCTCCGCGCCCGTACGGCCCTTCAGCCACGCCAGCGCCTTGTCCCAGGCGACGTCGTGGAAGCCGGGCATCCGGTCCTCGTCGGTGCGCAGCAGGCGCAGCAGCTGGGCGGACAGGGACAGCTCGGCGCGGTGGAACGGCACCAGATAGACCGCGGTGACCGGCTCGCCGCCGCCGTCCGGGCCGGGCACCTTCTCCCGTACGACGCCCGGATCGCCGCCGTCCTCGGGCGGCTCGGCCAGCTCGGCGAGGCACTCGATGACCAGGCCGGTGTCGACCTGGAGGAGTTTCACCGCGTCCTTGATCAGCTGCTCCTCCGGGAGGTAGCAGTTGCCCTGGTCGGTGGCCTGCGAGAGGGCGTACTGCAGGCCCGCCTTGACCCGCTCGGGGCTGTCGTGCGGGATGCCGACGGACTGGGCGATCCTGTCGGCGGTGAGGAAGCCGATGCCCCACACATCGGCGGCGAGACGGTAGGGCTGGTTCTTGACCACGGAGATCGAGGCGTCGCCGTACTTCTTGTAGATCCGCACCGCGATCGACGTCGAGACCTCGACGGTCTGGAGGAAGAGCATGACCTCCTTGATCGCCTTCTGCTCCTCCCAGGCGTCGGCGATCTTCTTGGTGCGCTTGGGGCCGAGGCCGGGCACCTCGATGAGCCGCTTGGGCTCCTCCTCGATGATCCGGAGGGTGTCGGTCCCGAAGTGCTGGGTGATGCGGTCGGCGAACACGGGTCCGATGCCCTTCACCAGACCCGAGCCGAGATAGCGCCGGATGCCCTGGACGGTGGCCGGCAGGACGGTCGTGTAGTTCTCCACGGTGAACTGCTTGCCGTACTGCGGATGCGACCCCCAGCGCCCCTCCATCCGCAACGACTCGCCGACCTGCGCACCGAGCAGCGCGCCGACGACGGTGAGCAGGTCGCCGGCGCCGCGCCCGGTGTCGACGCGGGCGACGGTGTAGCCGTTCTCCTCGTTGGCGTAGGTGATGCGCTCGAGGACGCCTTCGAGCACGGCGAGCCGGCGCTCGCCGCCCTCGCCGCCTGCTGGTTGGGCCATGACTGCGACGGTACCGGCCCGCGCTGACAGCGGGGCCGGTGCGCTTGCCGCTCCGCGGGGCGGCGCGGGTCCAGCGACCGCCCCGGACGGTCAGCGCAGTCCGGGCTCGCGCTTGAGGGCTTCCAGGAAGGGCGCGAAGGCGGGGGCGCGGAAGGTGAGGGTGGCTCGGGGGCGGTCCTTGGTGTCTCGGACGGCTACGCGGGTGGGGGTGGTGGCGACCTCGACGCAATCGTTTCCGTCACCCTCGCCGGAGTAGGACGACTTTCGCCAATTGACGCGGGTGGTCATGGCGCCTCACAGCTCCTTCGCCAACTTGTGGATGAAGTCACGCGACCGGCCCGGTTCGAGTGACACCGCTTCTACCTTACGGAAGCGTGTTCGGTACGTGCTGAGTTGCGCTTCCGAGTCGAGGAACACGACGCAAGTACGTGTGGTGCGAGCTGGCCTCCGAGCAGGCAGCCGTACCCGGACGTGCCCCAACTCCCTGACGACACGGGTACGTTCCTCGGTCATGACGTCCGCAGCGCCCGAACCGCCGTCCGCCACCCCACCGTCGTGGGGGGGGGGGGGGGGCCGGCCGGCCGCGCGGCCCCCCGGGGGGGGGGGGGGGGGGTCGGGGGGAGGGTGAAAAGGAAATGGTTGTGGCACTGAGAAAAGG